>NZ_WTYD01000002.1:0-300000 GCF_009827295.1 Qipengyuania pelagi
ATCGGTCCGATTCTGTTCATCCCGGGAAGGTCACAAGCTGGCTATGAATGCAAAAGTCATCACGAATTTCCAGCTTGGCAGCCGCGAATCCTCTTCGGCGCCGGATGTCTTGCCCCTGGCTAAAGAGCATGCGCTGCAATCCGCCGGAGCCGCTTTCCATGCGCTCGCCGACACCATGCCGCAGATGGTATGGTCGACTCTTCCCGACGGCTCCCACGATTATTACAATGCGCGCTGGTATGAATTCACGGGTGTCCCTGTCGGATCAACCGACGGCGAAGGATGGGCCGGGATGTTCCATGAGGATGACCAGGCCGACTCATGGAAGAAATGGAATCACAGCCTCGCTACCGGCGAACCGTACGAGGTTGAATATCGCCTGCGGCATCACAGCGGTGATTATCGCTGGATGATCGGTCGTGCGCTGCCGATCCTCAACGAGCAGGGTGATATCCAGCGCTGGATCGGCACTTGCACGGATATCGACGAGCAGAAGCGCACCGCCCTCCAAAACGAAATCCTGAGCCAGGAGCTCAGCCATCGCATCAAGAACATCTTCGCGATTGTTTCCGGTTTGATCAGCCTGACTGCGCGCGCAAATGAAGCGTTCGGCGAAGCGTCGCGCGACTTGCTAGGCCGGATTTCCGCGCTGGGGCGCGCGCACGAATTCGTCCGGCCGCACAGTGAAAAGTCCCAGCCCGAGGGCAAAGAAGTGACCCTCGCCACGCTGCTTGCGACGATCTTCGAGACCTATCCTGCCTTTTCCGAAAGAAGGATTGCTATTTCCGGCCCCGATATCGCGGTCGAAAGCCGCGCCGCCACGCCGGTTGCATTGGTGTTCCACGAGCTGGCTACCAACGCGATGAAGTACGGAGCTCTGTCCAATCCCGAGGGAAGGATTTCGCTGGACCTTTCAACCGAGGACGAGATGGTCCGCTTCCGCTGGAGGGAACACGGAGCTCACATCGACAAGGCGAGTGAGCCTCAAACGGGTTTCGGAAGTCGCCTCATCGAGTTGGCCGTGAAGCAACAGCTAGGAGGCAATTACGAGAGAACCTGGCATGACGATGGCGTTGAACTCGTCATGGATGTCCGAAAAAGCAGGTTGCAGGAGCCTAGTTAAAGAAGAGCCTAAGACGGGCTGGCGGATCGATTTTTTCGCCCTTCCGGACCGCAATGACATAGTCGAGAACCTGCTTGAGAATGCTAAGATCGACCGGTTTTTCCAGCGCGCCCAGCGTTCCGCTCACCCCTTCGCCGAGTTGTGCGGGATTGGCGGTTACGAAAATAACCTCGATCCCGAAATCCGCAGCAAGCTTCTCGCCGATCCTCGGACCAGTGGCTCCATCGGCCAGATTGACATCGACGAGCGCCACATCGATCGCGTCTGAAGCCTTTGCCAATGCCGATTGCATGTCGTCGGCTATGCCTGCGGATTCATGACCGAGATCGTGAACCACCGCCTCCATTTCGACAGCTATGAGGAATTCGTCTTCGACAATCAGAATGGTGGTCGGCATGGAAAGCTATCAAAAGTTAAATGACGAGGCTCTGTAGTGAGGGGACGGACAGGGCGCATATTCGTTCCCTCGCCTCGTCGCATCCGGCTTCGATCGAAATAGCTTCAAGACGCGCACCCGTTCCGACGGCATAGCTTCACTATCGGGCGCCAGGACCACGACCAAAGAGCGTATCTATGATGGGGCATTCCGGAACATCACCGCCTTCGCAGCGGGCTGATACATCGGCTAGCGTGCGCTCCAACCTAGTCAAATCAGCAATTTTAGCTCGCACGCTGGCCAGATGGTTATTGGTCAGATCCCGAACCTCGCCGCAGCTGTAGGGGTGCGAATCAACGAGGCTGAGCAGGCTTTTGAGCTCCTCGATCGAAAAACCCAGATCGCGGCCGCGCAAGATAAAGCCGAGCCGCGCCTGGTCGCCGGGTGGATAGAGCCTGTGCCCGCTTGCCGTACGCTCGGGAGGCTGAAGCAGACCGATGTTCTCGTAGTAGCGGATTGTCTCAAGGTTGCAGCCCGACCGTCTGGCCAGTTCTCCCCGTTTGATCACTTGCGATGCTGTCATGAGCCATATGCCAATTAGTGCTTGAACCTGTAGTTACTACAGGGAGTACATTGGTTTCCATGGTCGATCAAATGCACAAGAACGCGCAGCGCTTATGGGCGAGCGGCGGGACGCTCGGCGCGATACTCGCCTCGTCCTGCTGTATTGCCCCGCTGTTATTGCTGAGCCTTGGCATCAGCGGCGCGTGGATCGGCAATCTCACTGCGCTCGAACCGTACAAATGGGTATTTATCGCCATTGCGGTTGTCTTTTTGGCCCTTGGATTCCGGCACGTCTATTTTCGGCAAGCCGAACCTTGCGAAGACGGAACATATTGCGCGCGGCCCGGAGCAAACCTGCTCGTCAAAAGCTCCCTGTGGCTGGCGACCGTATTGGTCGCTGCCTCGTCCACGGTCGAGTGGTGGGCGCCGCAATTCTACTAGGAGTTCGAAAGATGAAGAAGACGATGATCGTCGCAGTTGCGATACTGGGACTGGCCGGAGCGGGTATCTGGGCAGCGACCTTGTTTCCGCCAAACTCCGACGAACGGGTTCAACAAAATTCCGCGCATCTGCAATCGGCAAGTTTTGCGGTCGAGAATATGACCTGCGCGACCTGCCCGATAACGGTTCGGCGCGCGATGGAAGGCGTGGCAGGCGTGCACGAGGTGACTATCGATTACGAGACCAGGACGGCGACTGCGCAGTTCGATCCTGAGCGAACAACCACAAGCGCGATCGCCGCGGCGTCGACCGAGGCCGGATATCCGGCGATCCTTTCAGAGAGCGCGCTATGATCGAACTGAAGTCCGAGATCACATGCCCTACTTGCGGGTACAAAAAGCTCGAAAGAATGCCGACGGATGCCTGCTGGTTTTTCTACGATTGCAATGGTTGCGGTGTGAAACTCCGCCCCAATGCGGGCGATTGCTGCGTCTTCTGCTCATTCGGCACCATCCCCTGCCCGCCAATCCAGGAAACGCGTGCCGATGGCACGGGCACCACATGTTGCGGAGGACGATAAGATGAGTACGCGAAACTTCGATCTTATAGTGCTGGGTGTTGGTATGGCGGCCGTAAATGCCGCCAACAAATGCGCCTCAGCCGGTTGGTCGGTCGCGGTGGTCGACGAACTGCCTTATGGCGGCACCTGCGCCCTGCGCGGCTGCGATCCGAAGAAAATGCTCCGCCGCGGGGCGGAAATCATCGACGCAGCGCGGCTCATGCACGGCAAGGGCATCGAACCGAACGACATCGCCATCAACTGGCCCGATCTGGTCGCCTTCACGCAGACGTTCACCGACAAAATGCCCGGTCGGATCGAAAACGGTCTGGAGAGCAACGGCGTCACTACCCTTCACGGGAAAGCGCGCTTCGTCGGCGAAGATACCGTCGAAATCGACGGCGAGGGGCAGTTTCAGGCAAACCATTTCCTGATCGCAACGGGTGCCAAGCCGCGGACGATAGATGTTCCCGGCTCCGAACACCTTACCGACAGCACCGAGTTCATGCGGCTCGATGCGCTGCCCGAACGCATCCTGTTCATCGGCGGCGGCTTCATCTCGTTCGAGTTTGGCCATATCGCAGCACGCGCCGGCAGCGAGGTGTGCATGATCGATCGCGGCGAGAGACCGCTTAAAGGTTTCGATGCCGATCTTGTTGAAAGACTCGTCGCGCGAGGCGAGGAAGTCGGCGTCCAACTGCGACGGCGCACGTCACTCAAATCCATCAAGAAGGACGGGACGGACTTTCTTGTCACGGTAGAAACGGGTAGCGAAACGAAAGATTTGCGCGCCGATCTCGTCGTCCAAGGCGCGGGCCGCGTCGCGGCAATTGATCAGCTCGATCTGGCCGCAGCCAATGTCGAGGCAGGTGACAAGGGCGTTGCGGTCAACGCCTACCTGCAAAGCACGTCCAACCCGAAAATCTACGCTGCCGGGGATGCCGCCGATACGCAGGGTGCCCCGCTTACGCCTGTCGCGGTTTTCGAGGGCAAGGTAGCTGCGTCCAATATGCTCAAGGGCAACCGGACCAAGCCGGATTATTCGGGAGTTCCGAGCGCTGTATTTACCGTACCGGAGCTAACCCGCGTTGGCATGCTCGAACAGGATGCACGAGAGGCCGGGCACGATATCCGCGTCGTCGAGAATGACACCGGCGACTGGTATTCCAACCTTCGCGTTGGCGAAAGCTGCGCTGCAACCAAGGTTATAATCGATAAGGACAGCGACACTATCCTGGGCGCCCATCTGCTCGGACCCGAATATGGCGAAATCATTAATTTCTTCGGTTTGGCCATCCGACTTGGACTGACAACAAGCGATCTCAAGAAAATGGTATCGGTGTATCCGAGCGTGGGCTCCGATCTTGGCTCCATGCTATCGTAGTTGCGCCTCGCTTGGTCCAGTAAAGCCATCAACCGGGTAATCCCGTTTGCGATCGACAGTCGAAATCTCGATAGAGGTCAGATGATGACCTTTCTCGCATATCTCGGTGCTGCAATTGCTGAAATTGCGGGCTGTTTCGCTTTCTGGGCGTGGTTGCGTATGGACAAGTCGGCTTGGTGGCTCGTTCCGGGCGTGGCTTCACTCGTCCTTTTTGCCTATTTGCTAACGCTGGTCGATGCCGAGCATGCAGGTCGAACTTATGCTGCCTACGGCGGGGTCTACATTCTGTCCGCGCTTTTGTGGCTTTGGATCGCAGAAGGCGTGAAGCCCGATCGGTGGGACACTCTGGGCGTGGCGATCTGCCTTGTAGGCGCCGGCGTCATCTTGCTCGCCCCCAGACCGGTATGAGGCACATCCGCATCAAGCCAACGGGAATATACCACGCGTCCGATTGGCGATCGCTACCAGCGACAACATGACAGGCACTTCTACGAGGACGCCTACCACCGTAGCCAAAGCAGCTCCGCTCCCTAGGCCGAACAGGCCGATCGCAACCGCCACCGCCAGTTCGAAAAAATTGGACGTGCCGATAAGAGCGCAGGGCGCGGCTACTGCGTGCGGGACCTTCCACGCTTTGGCCCAGCCATAAGCGATGAAGAAGATGCCGTAGCTTTGGACAACAATGGGCGCTGCAATCAGCGCGATCAACAGCGGTCGGGCGACAATGGTTTCCGCCTGGAAGCCGAACAGCAGCAACACCGTCAGCAGCAGGCCGATGATCGAGAGCGGCTTCATGCGCCCCGTGAATTCGGACACCGCCGCTTCATCGCCGCCATGGGTCGCGAGAAGCCGATGCCGCACAATGGCACCGGCTGCGAGCGGCACGACCACATAGAGCGCGACCGAGAGCAGCAGCGTCTCCCACGGGACCGCAATGTCGGTCACGCCCAGCAGCAGCGCGACAATGGGCGCGAAGGCCACGATCATGATGAGATCATTCGCCGCGACTTGCACCAGCGTATAGGCAGGATCGCCCCTGGTGAGCTGCGACCATACGAAGACCATCGCGGTGCAAGGGGCCGCACCCAGCAGGATCAGCCCGGCGATGTATTGCTGGGCATCGGCAGGCGCGATCAGGTCGGCAAAGACGACCTCGAAGAACAACACGCCAAGTGCAGCCATCGTGAAAGGCTTGATGAACCAGTTCACTACCAGCGTGATGATCAGGCCCTTTGGCTTGTCACCGACGCGACGCACCGCGCCGAAATCGACCGCCACCATCATCGGGAATATCATCGCCCAGATCAGTACTGCGACGACAAGATTGACCGAGGCGTATTCGATGCCCGCTAGCGAGGCGAATAGCTCTGGCGCTGCATTGCCGAGCGCAATCCCGGCGAGGATCGCGCCGCCGACCCAGACCGAAAGCCATTTCTCGAACAGGCCTAGCCCCGCCGCGCGGGCGTCCATGTCAGCAGCTGCAGCGGTCATTGTTCATCCGCCTCGTGGCCAACAGCCTGCAACTCAGGCAGCATCGAGCCGTCTTACGTCCTGTTGGCGCACGTCGCGCACCTCGTTGATGCCGCGTCGCACTTCCATCAGCGGGTTATAGGCTGCCGACGCCTCATTGGTCGGATCAAACAGAAGCGTGCGACTGAACCGGGAGCGGAAGCCTGCGGTCAGCTCCCAGTTCTCGCCCTTGATATCATGCACGATCGCCGAGTGGGGCCAGGTCAGCAGCGTCGGGACGACAAGGCCTACACCTTTGCCGCTGCGCGTCGGTGCGAAGCAGAGCACATGTTCGGGCCCGTCGTGACGAAGATAGAGATTGGCATGCTGGCCGATAATGACGCCCTTGCCTGCCAGAAGGCCCACGCGTGATATTTCGGAACGGGTCGCCCAGCGCGCCGAGCCATAGGTCGCGCTGTTCCTGATCTCTCGGGCGCGCCAGACCGACATGCCGATCGCGACCGCCACCGACACGAGACCGCCCGATGCGGCAATCATTCCGCCGATCTCGAAGATGCGCGGCGCATAGGCTTCGTAGCTGAACCACCACCAGAAGATGGCATAAGGCGGATAGACGGGCGCTCCGGAGACACTGAACCACGGCGCGCCCAATTGTGCTTGATAGCCGAGCGCGTGCGCCGTCCATTGAGTACCCGCCCACACACCTGCGAGCGTGAGAGCAAAGACGACGAGTATCTGACCCCACAATATCCGGGTTGCCGACAAGGCTGGCTCCTTTCGTGAAGGACAGCACGGCGGCTTTGCATTGCATATTCAAGTCGGAAGCTGCGTGATCGCAGGTTGGCGTAGCAAAAGCGGCGTACGGCTAGATTGCTTCCCGACTATAGTCCGGGTTACCGGACCAGGTCAGGCGGTACATCGCCCCTTGCGCGACCGATTGCACGACGTTGGGCCACAGGGCCGCGATGCAAGTTCCATCCGCATGGCGCACAGAGGGATAGATAATGCCGTTATGACCGGCTGCGCGTGCCTGCGCCGCTAGAGCATTGCCGACAGGATAGCCTTTCGTCTTGTCCGGATCGAGGGCCGGGTGTCCGGGCTGCTCGCGCAAATCGATGAAGACGCCCGCCATGCTGGCAATCATCTCGCCATATTCGACAACGGCATCGAAATCGCCGGCATCGGCGAGCGCCTGTGTCAGGTGATGGCCGACCTCGGCAATACAGGTCTCGACATCGAGCGCGGCATACCATGCGCCGCGGTTCGCGGGGTTGAAGCGATTGGGCTCGCGCGGTTTGGCGTAGGCAAAGCTCGCATTGATGAACCTGGCATGCGGCACGCCGTGAACCAGTTCGTCGGCTGTCAGCCCGCCAAACCCGCGCTCTTCGGCGATCAGGCGCGAACTCGTCGCCCCCTCGATTTCAGCGAGCAGCGCAAGCTCGGCATCACTGTCGGCAAGTGGAGCCATGACCGCTTCGCGCAAGCGCGCGCTGGAAACGAGCCGGACAGTCCGCTCGAACGCTTCGCGGATCTGCGGCGGCTCGCCTGCCTCCTCAGAGCCCGCCACGAAGCGCGTCGATATATTGTCTGGTCTCCAGCATGCGCGGAATGCCGCCTTCGATCATCGCCCCGATGGGCGAGCGGCGATCAAACAACGGGGCCCTGTTTTCGAGCTTTGGCCAGCGATCGGCCATGTCGTTGGCGAACAGCAGATGCAGTCCCTTGAACAGACCGATCAGCGCCGACGCGCGGGTCAGCTGGTCCTGACCGAGCGAGCCCTCCCAGGTTCCGGCTTTCATCCGGTCCCAGGTACTTTCGGACACGCCGAGCAGCGCAGCGCCCTCAGCGTTGCTCGCACCCCAGGCCTCGATGAGGCGCAGCACGGCCTTTACCGCAGCGCTGGTGAGGCGGCTGCGATCACCGTCGCTTGCAAAGGTCTGAAGCCCCGGGGGAGCTTCGGCATGCTGAATCGCTGCACTTACCATATCGCATCTCCTGATGCGTTTATAAGCATCATATGGTGCGTTTGTCAAGATTTCCGTTATGATGCCGGTGCTCCTCAAACCGCCGGACCGCGCGAACGCGCAAAGTTCCAGTCGACACCGCCTCGCACATGGACCTTGCCAGCGACTTCTTTTCCAAGATGCCGCTCGAGGTCTTGCCTCCAGGGCACGAGCTGGAAACCCACTCCGTCATCGATCATGGCGAAGCGACCCGACGCCAGCGAAATGCGCTCGCGGTAGATGCCGGAAATGTGATCACCTTCCGTTACCGGATTTGCCAGACGACCATGACGCGCAGCCAGCGCTTTACCTGCCGCGTCCAGTTCCTGCTTGCGGAGCGTTCCGAGCAGGTTGCGCACCAAGGTCACGCTCCTACCATGTCGCTTCGCAAGACCTTGATCGACGAGCCAGTCACGGCGCTCGTCAAGAGCCTTCCGGACTTCATTGCCGAAGCCGCCTCCCAGCGACGCGGCTCGTGCCGACAGCAGCTGCCGGTCGAGCCAGGTCGCCCCGCGCGCGTCAATCTGCCGCTCGAGCGGCAGGTCCGAACGCACCAGCAGGCTGCTGCGCCGTCGCCCGTTGCGGTCGGTCCATTCGCCTGTCTCGACGATTGCGCCGGGTGCTGCATCGCTTGTCTGGTCCAGATCGGGAAAACGCAGATAATGCGCACGCCCGTCCACTCCTTCGACGATCGCATAAGCCTCGCCTGTCAGCTCGTTATGGAAACCGCGCTCGACCAACCTGCCGATGACTCGGCGGTTCTCGTCTTCGCCATGCAGCGCGAAGGCTGCAGGGGCAACTTGTACGCCCCGTTCACTCATCGCCTTGTGCAAGGTCTTGATGATGTCGCCGCGCTCGCCAAGCGCGCGCAAGGTCGGTTCGAGATCTGCGGCCAAGGTCCAGCGCGCCGCCCCGATCCGCTCGGCCAATCCCATGCGTTCGAGCGTTCGTGCGCGGCCGATAAGGAATGCGCGGTTGCTGCGGCGTGTCGCATCGACTTCGGGGGACAAATCGACCACGCCGAGATCGTCGCGTTGCTTTTGCAGCCGGCGGTCGAGTGAGGTCCAGCGCTCGGCATCGACCTCGCGGCGAAGCGCTAGCTGAATATCGCGCTCGCTGCGCGGCCCGAGTTCGATAGTGACGCGCTCCTGGGCACGGGCACGCATGCCTTCGCTGATATAAGAGCGATCGATCACCAGATCCCTGCCGTCCGAGGCAACTCCGCGGACCAGAACATGGACGTGCGGGTTATCGGTATTCCAGTGATCGACCGCTACCCAGTCGAGGCTGGTGTCGAGGTCGCTCGCCATATCTTCAAGCAGTTCGCGCGTGAAAGCGCGCAGGTCAGCCATCTCGCTCGCGTCTTCCGGCGACACGATGAAGCGGAAGTGATGCCGGTCGTCTTCGCAGGCCGTTGAAGCAGGTCACACGGTGGAATTCGCTGTCCTTGGCGGTGTAGCCGTTCTCGTCCTTGTAGGTCTTGCCGTCCTTGTCGCGTGCAGGACGATCGGTGACGACAGTGATCCCGGTAACGCTGGTTCCGCCCTTGGTTTCGCGGGTGTCCGGATCGCGGGCGATACGGCCGGTGAGGATTGCGATATTGGTCATGAGATAAGTTCCTTCAGTTCCTCAAACCGGAGACCATCTCCGGCTTGCGAACATCCAGAAGAAGCAGGGCATGGGAGGACTGCACCGCAGGCCTGAAGGGCCGAAGGGAAACCTGTTCATGACGGGGGGTGCGGGCAGGCGGCGAAGCCGCCAACACGGCCGGAAAGGAACGGGTTGCGGCTCCTCAGCTGACCTGGTTCAGGACTGTTCGCGAAGAAAGCCGGATGGGTATCGGGTGCGGGTCTGAAGGTGCCAAGACCCTGCTGCAATCAGCTTACCTCATTGCCTTCCGATACCGCCAGGAGATCCATGAAGTTGCGGGCTGCTTCCCGGTCTTCCTCGTTCTCGAAGGCCACGTCGAGGTCGGGGGCAGACCCGAGCAGGTAGAGCATGGCCCACAGGGCAAAGCGTTTTCCCCGGTCCTGCTCCAGACCGAGATCGACCTGGCATCGCTCGATCCCCGAGGCCAAGGTTTCTGCGCCAACCGCTCCAGGATCGGCAGTGCCAAAATAGCGCATGAGAAGCGTATCGAGGTCCATCGCACTCTTTTCGGATCATCGGTCGGGCCGCGGCGAGGAAGGCCAGCATTCGTGGCCCGGTCAAGCGTCGCTCAATCAGCGGTGGGTTGCTCGCGAAGCCGCCGGGCGCGCTCGACGAAGTGCTCCATCTGGGTGGCGGCATGCAGGGTAAGCGGATGCGGCTTCGCATCGGCACGAGGGGATATGAATTCCGCGATTTCTTCGATTGCTGCAAGCTGATCGGCGCTGGCCTTCGACAGAAGGCCGAGCACCATGTTCTCAAGGGCGATCACCCTGATGCGCAATTGGATGATCTCGGCATCGGAAAGTGGCGGAATATCCCATTTCTCGCAGTCGGCAGCGAGCGCTTCCTGCGGCCCGCAGGGCAATGCCCCGCCTTCGTCTTCCCAGCGCGACAGCGCCCCGGCTTTTCCCGTTTCCGACATATGCGGTTCCTTTCATAACCAACGAGGCGATCGTCTGCACGCTGCTCACATAACACAAAGCCCTACCGGGATGCGCTTGGCACGGCGACAGCGAAGCCGGGCAAACGGAACCCCGCGCGTCGGGTTGGTCTTCACGCGTGGTTCCTGAACGACCCCTTGGGGGCACCTGCGACCCGCAGGGCGTCGGGGGGAGGCGGGGCCGTCCTTTCCTGATCTTGCGTTGTTCGTTGCGATTTCTTGCCGAGGATATCTCCTGAATTGCCGGGTCACCGGGAAACGCGTCCGATCACATACCTTCCATGTCGTGATCGGCCATCGAGGACATGTCATGGCCCGTATGGGGATCGGCGGGCGGAGTCGCCTCGCTCGCGGGTTGCGGGCGCGTTGCTGGCGCGGCGGGTGTGGCAGTTGCGCGTGAAGCGGGCGAGGCGGCGCGCCGTGAGGCGGGCGTGGCGGCATCATCTGCCGAAGTAGCGTCCTGCCGCGCAGTCGCTGCCTCACCTTCGGAGGGAGAGGCTGCCGGGTCTGCAAGACCCGCTTCAGGTGCCGTACCAGCCACCACCGCAGCTTCGCCCATAGTCGAAACCTCGGTGATCGGTGTGCTCTCCTGCGCCTCGTCGCAGGCAGCAAGAGCGGACATCAAGGGCGAGATCGCGAGAAACCCGATCGCTACATTCAATCTGGAAGTACGCATGCTCTTCAACTCCTTCAGAGCCAGGAAATACCGAGGTGGTTCGCCCCATGCGCGAGCTCGCCGCCAAGGAAGCCTTGGATGAGAACGAGCGCCGCCATGGAGAAGATCGACGCGCGCAACCAGGCGCGGCTCTGGCTCGGCCTGCTCGCGAGATAGGCCATCGCAATACCGAGAACCGCGATCAGCATACCGTTCCATCGATGCACCTGCATGACAGTGTCGCCGCCGAACCACAGCCCGGTGTGAATCCATCCGAACAGGACTGCGACCACCGCGCCGATGGCCCCGCCGTAGGCAAGCACGCGCACCGCACTTTCCAGGCCCGCTCCTTTCCGGCGCATCACGAACAATTCGGTGGCCGCAGCCATGAGAAACAAGGCGATCGGGAAATGGATCGTTGCCGGATGCAGCTTCTTCAGTACGGCCATGACGCCGGCTTCGCCCTCATCCGCATGGCCAACGGCCTCGTCATGACCTCCGCCCGCTTCATCGTGCGCGCCAGAGGATTCGCCAGCATCCGCAGTCTCACCCATCTGCGCCATGGCCGCCTGGTCGTGCGCATCGCCATTGGTGGCAGCAGGCGCGGCGCTCGCCTCTTCGCCATGTTTTTCGTCGCCATGAGCATGAACGGGTCCGACGAAGAGCAGGCTTGCGACGAGCAGCGCCAAGAATGAGGGGGCTTTCATGTCTCGTATGTCTCCCGACCCTGCAGTTAAAGTGCGACCTATGTGCCTGATACGCACCGCAGCCGCCTGCCCCTCACATTAATTTGATGGTATTGGCGCGACAGATGTGCGTCCGCCGTATCACGTCTGATGGCGGCACCATCGCGATTGTCGAACGCAGTCGGCTCCTGGCCCCGTTCGGCCTGGCGCACGGGTTAAGGCGTTCGCCCACGCGCATTAGCCCCATGGGCTCAGGCGAGTTTGCTCTTCTTTGTGCGACGACGCAGCCGCGGCATCCGGTTCGCAAGCAGGACGAAACCCGACAGGGCTATGATCGTGCCGCCAATGCCGAACAGCAGAAGCCACCAACTGTTGATGCGATCGCGCTCGGTCCAGTCCATGATGTGCAGGCCCCAGATGAAATCGAACAGGCGCCAAGTATCACTACGCGCCGCCCCGAGCGTGCCGCTGGCGGCATCGATGTAGAGGCGCGTCGAAGCCTCGTCAGCATAGGTGACCTGCCAGGCCGGAAAAGGGCCGCGAAACTCGGTCCCCACCGGTTCGTGAACGAGCCGCGCGCCTTCGATCGTCGTGCGCGGTCCGGTCCATGCGCGCAACGCGATGGATCTTGCCGTCGGAGCCGAGATGGGGGAGAGTTTGCGCCCTGTCACCGGATCGTGAAGGCTCACGCTACCGTCGACCTTTCGGACCTCGGTCACGGCATCGCCGTCGAGCGAACGCGTCGACACCGCCGCAAGAGTACCGTCGTTTGCGACCCAGGCCGGGAGCGGGGCATCGGCAGGCAGCGCCTCTTGTTCACGCGAAACGACATGTTCGGAGCGAACTTCTTCCAGGTTGAGAAACGACATGAGGGCGCCGGTTCCCATCCACAAGAGAACCTGGACACCGACGAAAATCGCCAGCCATTTGTGGATCTTGCTGCCGAGCACATGCAGGCGCAGCTTCAGCGACGGCGTTGCCAACCGGTGCTACCTCTTCGAAAGCCGTAATCAGTTGCGCAGCGCGCGCGACGAGGAATGGTACTGGACGATTCTCCACCCGTCCGCATCGTGAGCAAGCACCGATGTCGCCACGCCGTCGCGCTCGATCACCCGGCCATCGCTAAGTTCGATGCGATAGCCATACGTCTCATAGGCATGGGCCATGTGCCCCATCCGGGTGACGGTCAGCGTGGGGTCGGTAAAGGTGAAGCTCACAATCGCGTCGAGCTCGGGGCCCAAATGGTGCTCCATGTAATTGGCAAAGCTTCCTTCCGCCTTGCCATTCTCGAAGATCGCCGAGTCCTCGGCGAAGAGCGCGCGCATTGCCTGCGCGTCGCGCGCTTCAAGAGCGGTGCGATAGGCCTTGAGGGTTTCTTCAGCGCCCGCGACATCCTCCGCCGAGGCGTCCATCGCGTGCATCTGATGGTTCGCATGAGAAGAGTGGTCCATCTGCTGCGCGAAGGCTGGCAGCGGTATCAGCGCGGCAACAAACGCAGTCGCCGCGATGCGCGTCAAAGTCTTGGTCATGGAAGTTTTATCCTTTTTGAGATTTCAGAACCAGAATCGCACACCGACGACATAATTGGTGACGCTCGGATCCTCTCCGGCGGCCCGCGCAAAATCCGCGCTGTCGCCGATGCGCCATTCTTGCGAAACGCCGACATAGGGTGCGAATTCGCGCGCGAACTCGTAGCGAAGACGCAGGCCCGCCTCGATCCGATCGAGCCCGGCACCGATGCCCAGCTCGGGAATGTCCTGCGCAGAAAGCGCGAGTTCGGCTCTGGGCTGGAGGATCAACCGCTGCGTGATGCGCTGGTCGAGTTCGCCCTCGATCCGCGCGGTCACATCGCCCTTGGTGGACACGAAGGCCGCAGCATCGACCTCGAAACGGTACGGCATGAGACCCTGTATGCCGATAACCGCGTGCGTGCGCTCCGGACCGGTGAGGTCCTGGCGAACACCCGCCTGGAAATCGAAGAAGGGCGCAATGGCGCGGCTCCAGAGCGCCTGGACCTCGGCGCCTTCTATGGGTTCGCCAAAGCTGCCCTCACCCTCGGACTTGAACCAGAATTTGTCGATGTCGCCGCCATAATATCCCTGGATGTCCCACAGATATCCATCCTTCCCCTCGCGGGCGCGGTATTCGAGCCGGTCGCCCTGAAACCAGAAGCGCATTCCTCCGTCAGTCTCGCGGACAAGCTCGCGGCGCGCTTCGTTCATGGCTTCCTCGCCCCAGATGGCGACCGCCGCGCGCGCTGGGCCGCTCCCGGCTTCGGGGGGAGGCGGCAGCAGCGGGATATCATCGTCCGCGCCCATCTGCATCGCCGAATGGTCCATGCCCTGCATGTCCTGCGAAGGCGTCTGCCCATGGTTCATCTGGCTGTGATCCATCTGCCCATGGTCCATCGACGACCTGTCTGCGTTCGCCTGCCCCATCTCGCCGTGGTTCATCTGCGAATGATCCATCGCACCTTCGGCGGGCTTGCCCTGCGGCATCGAGCCGTGATCCATTCCGTCATGACTTTCGGGCGATGCCTGTGGACGGGCAGCGTCCATCGGCATTGTCATGCCAGAATGACCGTCCCGAGCGGTCATCGAACCATGATCCATGGTTGAATGATCCATCTCGGAGCGGTCCATGGCGGCTTCAGGCTGGGCAGCCGGTTCGCATGCTCCATCTGCAACCGGATGCCCCATTGCGCGATGGCGCTCGGCTTCTTGTTCGCACTTTGTCTTGGCGTCGGCCTGCGCCTCGACACTCTGCTGCGGTTCCGTCGGCGAATGACCGGCATGCTGCGCCGCCGCCGGGGAGGCGAGAACTGAGCCGGCTGCGACCGATGCGAGCAGGCTGACAATACGAATTTTCATGCTTCGCTCCCGTCGGGATTGGCGACCGTGACGATCTGAAACATCCCGGCATGCATGTGGTAGAGAAGGTGACAGTGGAAGGCCCAGTCGCCCGGCTCGTCCGCCGTCAGGTCGAACTGCGCGCTGCCACCCGGCTGCAGGATTACCGTGTGCTTGAGCGGTTGACGATCGGCCGGCGCGCCATTGACCAGCTCGAAGAAATGACCGTGCAAGTGAATGGGGTGCGCCATCATCGTGTCGTTGACGAGCTTCACGCGCACGCGCTCGTTATAGGCGAAACGGATCGGCTCGTCTGAGACGGCGGAGAACTTCTTGCCGTCGAACGACCACATGTAGCGCTCCATATTGCCGGTCAGATGAATTTCCATTCGCCGTGACGGCGTGCGGCCCTCGCGGTGCGGCGTCAGAGCGCGCAGCTTGCGATAGTCGAGCGTGCGATGCGGCACATCGGCGAGACCGACGCCGGGATCGCCCATACGGTCGACCGGGTTCATCGAGACCATGTCGAGACCGGGACCGACCTTCACATCGGGTGGCAGGAGCGAGGTATCGCGCATCTGCATGCCCGACATTCCGGCCATGCCTGCCATCTCGGATTGGCCGGACGAACCATGGTCCATCCCCGCCATGTCGCCGCCACTTCCATGGTCCATACCCGACATGCCGGCATCGCCAGACGAGCCGTGGTCCATGCCGCTCATGCCCATGTCGGCCATGGTCAGGAGCGGCGGATCGCGCAGCGGCGGAATGGCGGCGCGCGCGCCGGGTGCGCTCGCGAGTGTGGCAATACCCATGCCCGAGCGGTCCATCGACTCAGCGACCAGCGTGTAGGCCTGTTGCGCGCCCGGCGTCACGACGACGTCATAGGTCTCGGCCACGCCGATCTGGAACTCGTCGACCTCAACCGGCTCGACGTTCTGCCCGTCCGCCTGAACGATGGTCATCGGCAGGCCGGGAATGCGAATATTGAAGAAGGTCATGGCGCCGGCATTGATGAAGCGCAGCCGCACGCGTTCGCCCGGGCGGAAGAGGTATTCCAGATTGTCGAGCGGGCCATGGCCGTTCAGAAGATAGGTATAAGCCGCGCTCGACACGTCGAGGATGTCCGTCGGCATCATGCGCATTTTCGCCCACATCCGGCGATCCTCGCCCGAAAGCGGGTAATCGTCGGTCCAGGTGTTCTGGTTGTAGTTGAAGTAGCCTTCGCCCTTCTTGAGCTTGTCGAAAATCGTGTGGGGCGACATTTCGCTGAATTCGCTCAGCACCACGATATATTCGCGGTCGGCCTGGACCGGATCGGGTCCGGCGGGGTCGATCACGATCGCGCCGTAATGCCCGGCCTGTTCCTGCAGGCCGCTATGCGAGTGCCACCAGTAGGTACCCGACTGGCGAACCGGAAATTCGGCGGTGAAGGTCTCTCCCGGTTTGACGCCGGGAAAGCTCACGCCAGGCACTCCATCGAGCTGAAACGGCACGAGCAGACCGTGCCAGTGGATCGAGGTATCTTCCTCGAGCTGGTTATGGACATTGAGCCGGACGGTCGTGCCTTCCTGCAATCGCAACAGCGGACCGGGGATCGTGCCATTGACGGCGATCGCGCCGCCGCGCCTGTTGCCGGTCGCGAAGGCCGATCGGGCAACGGTGAGGTCGATATTGGGGCCGGATATCTCGTCCAGCCCCTTGCGGGCGTTACCTGCGAGGATGTCCGCGCCCCGTGCCCAGGCAGGCATCGCCCCGGCAAGGCCGAGCAGACCCATTCCTCCTGCTCCGGCTCCGAGAAACTTGCGTCGATTGACGGCGATCATAAAGGGCTCCTGACTTGGCGTTTACCGTTACTTACGCGCGCGCCCAGCCAACCCCTCAAAGTTTTTCGAAGCGCTCCTTCAGCCTGTTGCGCGCGCGATATACGCGGGTTTCGATGGCCTTTTCGGTCGTTCCGAGAAGATCGGCCGCCTCGGCCTGGCTACGCCCCTCGATGGTCACGAGCATAAGCGCTTCGCGCAGCCTTACAGGCATTCGCGCGATCTCGGCCTGAACGAGATTGAGCTCTTCCCTGGAAACGGCCAACGCTTCAGGACCAGGCAAATCGTCGGCGATGGAATGGAGTTCGTCATCACCCGACAGTCCGAAAAAGCCCGCGACCTTGCGCCTGCGCAAACGGTCCCGGCAGCGGTTGAGGACGACGGTTGTCAGATAGGGTCCGATCGGCTTGTCCGGATCAAGCCGATGGCGCGTCAGCCACACCGAAGCGAGGCTGTCCTGAACAACGTCCTCGGCCTGAGAAGGAGAGGAAAGCATGCGTGTCCCGAGCGCGAGAAGCCGACCAGTTTCATGCTCGACGAGTTGGCTGAAAGCCCGCTTGTTTCCAGCCCTCGCCTGCGAAACAAGGGCCTCATCCGGATTGTCGCCCGCCCCCGACATGGCGCTTCAGTCGCGAGGGTCGCGGGTCAAGGCGTCGGAGACCTTGCGGTCGAACTGGCGTTGCTGCTCGGGTTCGAGAATTTCACGCATGTCGAAGACATGCCGTACCGTTGCTTTCTGCAGATCGCCCATACGCGCATGCACCTCGTCGATCGCGGCCGAAACCTCGGGACCGTACTCGTGCTCATTTTCCATCGCCTGGGCGAGCCGGGCATTGGCTGCGCGCGCCGATCCTTCGAGCCGTGCCCTTTCGACAGCGAAACGAGCCTCGAGCGCATCGAGACGCTGCTCCTGGTCGGCCGTCAGGGTGAGTTCGTCGTGCACGAAATCGTGGAGGCCGGAGCCAGCCTCGTGATTGGCCCAGCGGTCCGCGGCAATCGCGCCGAGGCATCCTGCAAGTGCTGCGAGAAGCACCGCGAGAACGATATGCGTCGTCTTCAAACCCTATTGCTCCACATGGAGGAGCGCCGATGGGGACAGCTGTTCGCCGAGGATAAGACTCTCGCCAAATGACGCGGAAGACGTGCCATAGCCGCCGGGCCAACCGCTCGTTCCGGCGCCAGCTCCAAGCCCGACGACGAACAGACCGACGAACAGAGCCGTCCGGCGGCGTCGGTCGGCGATTTCGCCAAGCTGTCCGGCGCGCTGCCAAACGCCATCCATGAAGTCGGCGGGGACCTCGCTGGTGCCGGTGGCGGAAAGGGTTCCGAGCACCGCATCAAGAGAGTGATTGTCACGCATCCGAAAAACTCCTGTGGGTTGCACGTGTCCTATACGCGCTCGCCTGCACAATCCCTTAAACTTCTTTTTTTGAGGGAATGTCCACCACCATACGTAATCGAGACGGGTCTGTCAGAATCGGGTCGAAGCCGGGATGAATGGGAACCAGCTCGTGAACAATATCACCGCACCTGAAGATCACGGCGAATTTACGCCTCTTCTTGGCAAGAGCTTTCTGACGCCCCTTTACGACCGGGCGATCGGTCTGTTCACCCGCGAACATCTCTGGCGACAAAGGATTGTCGAAGAGCTGCACCTTGTCCCCGGCGACCGGGTGATCGATGTTGGCAGCGGAACCGGCACTCTTCTCAAGGCCTTGATGACGGATTGTCCGGAAGCGGGTCTGATCGGTGTCGAACCCGACCCGGATGCGCTCGCGCTTGCGCGGCGCAAGTTTGGCGCGGGAGCCGATCTCGTGAAATGGCACAATGGCTTTCTCGAAAGCCTCGAGCTACCCGCAGGGTGGCAGCCGAACAAGATCGTCAGCAGCCTCGTCCTGCACCAGGTCCCCTTGCGCAAGAAGCAGACAATCCTGGAAACCATCGAAAGCTTGCTCGTGCCAGGCGGAACCGTGTTGATCTCCGATTATATGAAGCAGGATAGCCCACTCATGCGGAGCCTCTTCCGGGCGACCGTCCAGTCTCTTGACGGCATAAGCGACACGCAGCCCAGCGCCGACGGCGAAGTCGAAAAACTGTTCGCCGAAATCTTCACCGAGCCATGCCTGCTCCAACGGTTCCCGACGGCAACCGGGACGATCTCGCTATGGCGCGGATACAAGAAAGGAATTGCACAATGAATTTGAAAAAGCCTTCGCTGCTCCGGCGATCGATTAGCGGCGCGGCCTTGCTCGTGCTGGCAGCCTGTTCGAACGTGGCTCAGGCAGCGACCTATACGATGTTCCGGGATCCAGGATGTGGGTGCTGTCTCAACTGGGCAGGCCATGTCGAAGACGGGATGAACACGAAGGTGGCATCGGTCGACAGCAACGACATGGCGGCGATCAAGACCGCGCGGGGCGTACCCCATGAGTTATGGTCATGCCATACGATGGAGGTCGATGGATACATCATCGAAGGTCACGTGCCTGCAGAAGCCGTCGCCAAGCTTTTGCGCGAACGGCCCGCCGGCGTTGCCGGCCTCGCGGTTCCGGGAATGCCTCTGGGATCGCCCGGCATGGAGGCCGGAAACCGGATCCAGCCTTACGACGTCATCGCCTTTGGCCCAACCGGACAGAGCGTCTTCGCGTCCTTTCCGTAAGGGGGTGAAGCCACTCCATGCGTCGGCATGAAAGGTTGCAGGCGATGAGGACTAATTGCGGGAAGCGACACAGAAGCCTGTCGAACTTCTCGCCGGGTCCGGGCTGGCTGCCCCCACAGTCCCGGACCCTTCCAATTTGTATGATTGCAGCACGCACGAAATAGGAGAAATGCGATAGTCAAAAGCTCGGTCAGAAATGCTGGATCTTTTTAAGGGGTGAACCTCTGCCCAACGTACTGCTTGTCGTGATGCTTCTCGGACGGGATGACATAGACAGGGGAAAGACTTGCAGACAGATGGCGACGATCAACATAGCGAGAATGCGGGCTCGATAACGTTGCTGGGCGGTGTCGCGATGGGGACCGGCGTCATGATTGGCGCAGGTATCTTCGCACTGACCGGCCAGATTGCCGAACTGGCTGGACCGTTATTTCCGCTTTCTTTCATAGTCGGCGCGCTGGTTACCTCGCTTGCCGCCTACAGCTACATCAAGATGTCGAACCGCTGGCCCTCCTCTGGCGGCATCGCGATGATCCTTCAGAAGGCTTACGGACCGGGCGTCGTTGCAGCATCGGCATCGCTCCTGATGGCGCTGTCGATGGTCATCAACGAAAGCCTGGTCGCTCGGACCTTCGCGACCTATGCCTTGCGGCCCTTTGGGCTCGAAAGCAGCGGCATTCTGGTCTCCGTCGCGGCACTGGCCCTCATCGTTTTCGCCTATTTCGTGAATGCTGCCGGCAACAAATCGGTCAGCGGGTTTTCGCTCATTATGTCGGCAATCAAGATCGGCGGCATCGCCCTGTTCGCAATTGCGGCGATCTGGGCCACCGGATTTTCAGGCGGTGCCTTCGCAGAGCCGGTCGCGCTTTCGGGCCTCGACGCGTTGCTCGCTTCGGTCGCTTTCTCGATCCTCGCTTTCAAGGGTTTCACCACCATCACCAACAGCGGCGGCGAAATCATCGATCCGCATCGGAATGTCGGCAGAACCATTATCATTTCGATCGCAGTATGCGTGGTCGTCTACCTTCTCGTCGCGGTGGCGGTCGGCGCCAGCCTCAGCACTTCAGAAATAGCCGAAGCGCGCGATTACTCTCTTGCGGCAGCTGCGCGCCCCGCGCTCGGAGAGCTTGGCTTCTATTTCACAGTCGCAATCGCGATCGCAGCCACGACCTCGGGTGTCATCGCCAGTGTTTTCGCCGTTTCGCGAATGCTGACGATGCTGACCGAGATGAAGATGATCCCGCATAGCCATTTCGGCATGAGCGGACCGATCCGCAGTCACATGCTGGTCTATACCGTAGTGATTGCCGGCACGCTCGCGGTCCTGTTCGATCTGTCGCGGATCGCTTCGCTCGGAGCATTTTTCTATCTCGTAATGGACATGCTTGTGCATTGGGGCGTGCTGCGCGGTTTGCGGGAAGAGATCGGTGCGCGTGCCTGGGTGCTATGGTCGGCACTCGTGGCGGACAGCGTAGTCCTGACAGCTTTTGCCTTCGCCAAGCTCAAAACCGACCCTGCGGTCGTCGCCTATGCGGTCGCAGGCATTGCCGCCGTTTTCATCGCCGAATGGTTCTATTTGTCCAGGCGTTCGCAAGCGATGGACTCCGCTTCAGAAAGACCGGCGGAAGAGAGGCGGTGACCCCGTTAGTAGAACACGAGCGCAAAGGCAGCGACCAAAAGCCGACGAGGATCGAGGCGCCAAGTTCGCGGATCAAAAGAAATTCAAGACGGAGCATATCGTGACGACTAAAACTGCCACCGTTTACCGAATGGTCATGCCGGACCACGTTTGTCCGTATGGATTGAAAACGGTCGATTTGCTCAAACGCGAAGGTTTCGAGGTGGACGACCACCATTTGAAAACGCGCGAGGAGACCGATGCGTTCAAAGAGCAGCATGGGGTAGAAACCACCCCCCAAACCTTCATCGGCGGGAAGCGCATCGGAGGTTACGACGATGTCCGTGAGCATGTCGGCAAGAAAAGAACGCAAGCCGGTGATGACGAGACCAGCTACCAGCCCGTCATTGCCATTTTCGGCGTCGCTTTCCTCCTGGGTCTGGCAATTAGCTGGTACGTTTTCGACACGATTTTCACGGTGGAAGCGGTCGAATGGTTTGTCAGCCTATCGATGGCCTTGCTCGCGATCCAGAAGTTGCAGGACGTGCGCAGCTTCTCGACCATGTTCCTCAACTACGATCTGCTGGCGCGACGCTGGGTAGGATATGGATTTCTATATCCGTTCGGTGAGGGTTTGGCTGGAATATTAATGGTCGCGCACGCGCTTCCGATCGTCTCGGTTCCGGTATCGCTGTTCATAGGGACGGTCGGCGCGGTCAGCGTGTTCAAGGCGGTCTACATCGACAAGCGCGAGTTGAAATGCGCTTGCGTCGGCGGAAGCAGCAACGTGCCGCTCGGCTTCGTATCGTTGACCGAGAACCTGTTCATGATCGGTATGGGTCTTTGGATGGGTGCCAAGGCCCTGGGTTGGGTCTCGCTATGATTTGGGCACTGCTTCTCGGTTTCGCGCTGTTCGCGATCTCTCTCTACTTCCACATGTTGATGCTGCGCGGGGCGAAAGCCGTTTCTCCGCCAGGCAAGGACCCACGCCATTTCCGGCTGCTTGCAGGCTCCAGCCTCGTTCTTCTCAGCCATCTGGTCATCGCCGGCATATTCGCGGGCGGAATGTATCTCGCTTCCGTCTGGGGCCTTGGCGGGCTCGAGAAGGACGTCATCAACAGCTGGATGGATTATTACTACTTCGCGCTGATCACGATCTCGACGGTCGGTCTCGGCGATATTCTGCCCGCCGGGCACATGCGCGCCATTTCCGGCATCGCCGCCCTTACCGGGTTCCTGATGATCAGTTGCACCGCCCAATATGTCTATCAAACCATGAGCGAAAAGGAGAATTGATATGGCTGAAGCTAGGCACGATGCACACGAAAAAGGTGGAGGGGGCGGCAACTACTGGCGGTTCATGGCAATGGTATCGACCTCGACCGTGATCATGTTCTTCCTGATGTATGCCAACAGCTTCGACATGGACGACGTTTTCTGGAGCGAGACGCGCTTCTGGATGATGTTCGTCATGGGCGCGATGATGATGGTGGTCATGCTTCTCTTCATGTGGGGCATGTACAAGGACCGGACCAAGAACTTCATCATCTTGGGTGTCGGAGCCGTCGTCTTCGCGCTCGCGCTATGGCTCGTACGCAGCCAGACCACGGTGGACGATACCGAATACATGGCCGCGATGATCCCGCACCACTCGATCGCGATCATGACTAGCGAGAGGGCGAGCCTGAAGGATCCGCGGGTTCGCGAACTCGCGCAGGCCATCATCGTCGCGCAGCGGCGCGAGATCGCCGAGATGAAATATCTCATCCAGGACATCGAGGAAAACGGTCCGCGCACCGAAGAACGCCTGCCCGAGGAGATGCAGCAATGAACAAGATCGCAATCCTGACGCTTGCAGCCCTCCCTCTGGCGGCCTGCAACACCAATACCGCGGTCGGCAATGATCGCGAAGCACAGCTCGATCCCCCGGCAACTGCGGCGCCGATAGAGAGTGCTGCGAGCGCTCTTGCCAACCTCAGCCCGGGCCTCATGCTGCCCGAGACCATGAGCGACGCGGACCTCGCCACGCTGGGAGCCGAGAACACGTGTCAGTTTCGCCTGACTGAGGTCGCGTTTCCGTCGTTCGTCTACGACAACAGCGGTGGCGGCGCGATCAAGATCAACGGCAAGCTGATCCCTGTCACAGCAAGCGCCTCGGGTGAGTATGCGAATGGTGAGCTTCGTATCCGCACGCGCCTTCTCGATGACGAAGGAGACGCGGGCCTGCAGATGCAGGAACTCATCGTCGCCGGACCTCGGATGAAGGACGAGTTCGGGTTCTGGGGGTACACGACCTGCGGCAACAGCGAGGCGTGAACACGAGCGAGCGGGCGCCAGCGTGCGTCGGTGCCCGCTCTATGATCATGTTCGGCCCGGCACGCGCGGCCGAATTTATAATGAGGTGCTACAGTGGAAGCTGAGCCTGTGAGCGATGCAGCCCCCCTTGCGGTCTTCGGTGCCGGAGGAAAGACCGGCACGGAAATACTGCGCCATGCGGTTCACAAGGGCATCGAAGTTCGAGCGTTCGAGCACACCTTGCCCGAACCATCGGACCGGGTCGACAACGTCGAGTACCTCCAGTGCGATGTACTCAATGACGACTTCAGCAGCGAGCTCGAAGGTTGCCGTGCTGTTATTTCCGCACTCGGTATAGGATTTAGCCCATCCACGGCGATCGATCCGCCTCCGCTTTACACGGAGGGAACCCGCAGGCTTGTGGAAGCGATGTCGGCGACCGGCATTTCCCGGATCGTCGTGATATCGGCGGCGTTCGTAGAGCCGCAGCCCAGCGTTCCTGCATGGTTCGAGCTCACAGCAAGACCAGCCTTGCACAATATTCTCGAACAGATGCGCGCCATGGAAGATCTTCTGGAGCGCGCGAAAGGCCTGAAATGGACGGCTGCGCGACCGGGCTGGCTCCTCGACGAACCCTATACGGGTGAAGCCGTCATTACCGACGAGCGCCTTGCCCAAGATTGCTTTCGCTGCAGGCACGCCGACCTCGCGGCAGCGATGCTCGAATTCGTCTGCGAGAACACCTGGGTCAACGCTAAACCCGCTATCGCCCGGCCAGAAGAAGACCGCTTCGAGAACGTCTCGGCGCTCAAGGCCGAACTCGGGATCGACTAGATCGATGCGGACTTGCGGAAACATTCCAACAACGAGGTAAGATATGCTGCTTGAGAAGATAAAGACCCCCGGCCTTTCGCACCTTTCCTATCTGATCGGTTCGCAGGGCAAGGCAGCGGTCATCGATCCGCGCCGCGACTGCGAGATATATCTCGAGCGAGCCCGCGCCGAAGGGCTGGAGATCACGCATATCTTCGAAACGCACAGGAATGAGGATCTCATCACGGGATCGCCGGTACTGGCCAAAATGACCGGTGCCCGCGTTCTGCACGGTCCAAACCCTGCGGATGAGGTTGTGTTCGCCGACACCGCGCGAGAGGGCGACGTTTTCGAGATCGGTAAGATCAGGGTCGAAGTGCTCGAAACCCCCGGTCACACCGACGATCATCTCGCCTTCGTCTTTCACGACGACGATTATCCCGAAGGACCGGTCGGCGTGTTCACCGGCGATGCGCTCTTCGTGGGCGACGTCGGCCGAACCGATTTCTATCCCGAGCGCGCGCGGGAGGTCGCGGGCCTCCTGTACGATTCATTGCAAAAGATTTGCGCTCTGGGTGACCAGACAATCATATACCCGGCGCACGGTGCCGGATCGGTTTGCGGGTCCGGAATGGCAGACCGGGAATTCTCGACAATCGGCCATGAGCGGCGCAACAACCCGCGGCTGCGCATTGCTGACCGCGACGAGTTCATCAAGGCGAAGGTAGAAGAGCATCATTACCAGCCACCTTATTTTCGGCTAATGGAGCGGCTCAATCTCGAAGGCGCCAATGCCGCGCCGCGAGTCATGCGGCCAAGGCTTCTGGGGCTGGAAGACCTCGGCGAGAGCGGCGCCGATCATCTGGTCGATGTACGCGAGCCGCTCGCCTATGCCGCCGGTCATATGCAGGGTGCCGTGTGCCTTCCAGTGGGAATGATACCCGCCTTTGCCGGGTGGTTCATCAGCGAAGGCGACACGATAGCCCTAATCGCTTCCGAAGAAGACGAGCTCGCTCAAGCTATGGCGCATTTGGTGCGCATTGGTCTCGATAATATTGTCGGCGGCTATGTCGGCGTGATCCCAGCCGCCGCACAGGGCAAAGCGATGCAAAGTATTGCCATGATCGACACCGAGGAAGTCGCACGCAGGCTCGCTGAGGACAGCGAAGATTGGACCTTGCTCGACGTGCGCGCCCTTGACGAACGGCAGCAAGGCAGCATCGATGAATCCGAACATGTCTATGTCGGCGAGCTCAACACCCGCTGGAAAGAGCTCGATCGCGACCGTCATTACACTTTGATGTGCGCCAGCGGCATGAGGGCGAGCGTAGCAGCGGGCTGGCTCGCAAGCCAAGGCTTCAAACACCTCGACGTCTATCTGGGCTCCATGGGCGCATGGACAAACGCGCAGGGCTAAAAAGCTGGAAAACCTCGAAAATGGCCAACCCGCGATCCCTTCAGGGCCGTGCGCGAAAGCTGTTTGGCCTACCGGAAGACACGCTGGTCTATCCTGCGCTTGATTGTGCAGGGGGGCGCGTCTCGACGATCATACAGGCAGGCAAACGCAACCCCCGCTTGAATGGCGATGTCTCACTTTTTCGAATTTCAGCAGATCAGGGCCGTGCTGGACCTGCCCTACCTTGAAAAAATCGACGTGGCCGTGCCTACCAATCTGAAATGCGGAAATTGCTCTGAAGATGCTGTCGAGCGACTGCACGAGCTCGGCGGGAAATCACCGCAGGGATAGGTTGGATTGCCTTGGCCACCGCGGAGCCATGTGCGGGCTATTGCGCGCTATCCGCATTCCCAATCATTTGAACGAACCGGGGAGGCTATCATCAGAACCACATCGGGATGACAATCGAATTGGAGTCCTTCGGGATTGGGGAGCTTTTTTGAACCTGTCGCAATTAAGACCGCTTTTTTTCGCTCGATTCCGAAAATGCTTACCCTCGAACATTGCCAAGGCGCATTTGTCTGTAGGACGTTGCGCGCAGAAGATCGTCTGAACCCTCATTGTCCGGTCGCGCTTTATAGATCCCCGCAAAGTTTCGCTATCGCAGTAAAAGGAGCCAATCCGAGTGTCGTTCTCTCAGAACCTCGGATTACATAAATGCTTTCATGAGAGTTGGCTCGAAATAGCCCCAGGCGGCCGCGATGAAGCTCATCACGGTTGCAACCAGGAGCAAAATTATCTGACGGTTCTTGAGCCATTTAACTGCGGCCCGGGAGTGGCAATGACTCGTGTGCCGATGTTTGCGCAGAACAATGAGCCAACTAGCCGCCACCGCAATCATCGAAAATGCGGTCATTGGCCAATGGAGCGAACCCAGAGGCGCCAAAACACTGCTCAGGCTCGCACTCAGCCCGGCGGCAACCAGCACCATCGGTAGAATGCAGCAAGAGCAAGCTGCCAAAACAGCAGCCGAACTGCTTATGACGCTCACAACGGTCGTCTTGCCGTCGTGCAAAGGTAGTGGTTCGACAGCATGAGTCGGTTCGGCCATCAAGCGACTAGCAACCACGAACGGCCCTTACCCATATGAAGTCTTCAAATAGGTCTGCCATAGTACTCGTTCGAACAGAGGCTTCACACGCGAGGGTTCATTGTATTTCGCCGATGTGGCATAGCCCTCCACCAATTGAAGGTCGAGGTCAATTGCGTCACACTGACAGCTCCTCAACCCCGTCACGCAGCTGAGGTGTCCAAGCTCGGCGGACGCCGCAGTCCTTTGACCAACATAGCCGCGCTCAACAGCTATTGTACCTGAAAGACGGAACCCCGCGCCAGGGTTGGGTGAAGCGCGGGGTTCCTGAACGGCCCCGGGACACCTGCGATCCGCAGGGTTCAGGGGGAGGTGGGGCCGCCATTCGATTAACGAGGAGAAAACCGATCGGGACCGGATTTGGTTTTACCGTACACCTAATCGCTTACGCTTCTTGCCAATCTATATATCGAACAGATAGATCCACTCGCCGGTGTGGCGACGCGCTCAAATTCTAGCATGAGCATGCTATATTCACGCCGACATGCAATTGCTGGCAACCTGTTCGCGCAATTAGTCGATCGGTTCTTGGATCACACGCAAATACGGTTTCTTTTCGTCCCAGCCATCGGGATATTTGGCTTTCGCATCTTCGTCCGACAAGGAAGGCGGAATAATCACATCATCACCCTTCTGCCAATTGACCGGCGTCGCTACACCCTTGCGTTCGGTGAGTTGCACCGAATCAAGCAGCCGGAGCACTTCATCGAAATTCCGCCCGCTGCTCATCGGATAAAGCAGCACGGCGCGAATTTTCTTGTCTGGCCCGATGATATAGACAGCGCGGACGGTGGCGTTATCGGCTGCGGTTCGCCTCTCCGCATTACCCGCTTCGTCGGCCGGCAGCATATTATAAAGCTTGGCGACCTGTAGGTCGCTGTCGCCGACCACGGGATAGTCGACCTTATTTCCACTCACCTCCTCGATATCGGGAAGCCAATCGCGATTATCCTGGCTGCTGTCGACCGAAAGGCCAATAATCTTGGTGTTGCGTTTGGCAAATTCCTCGCCAAGCCCGGCCATATAACCAAGCTCGGTCGTGCAAACCGGTGTAAATGCCTTGGGATGGGAAAAGAGGATTGCCCAGCTGTCACCCATCCAATCATGGAAGTGAATGTT
The DNA here is from genome assembly GCF_009827295.1 of Qipengyuania pelagi. NCBI lineage: Bacteria > Pseudomonadati > Pseudomonadota > Alphaproteobacteria > Sphingomonadales > Erythrobacteraceae > Qipengyuania > Qipengyuania pelagi. The sequence goes on from NZ_WTYD01000002.1 coordinate 27,574, forward strand.
TCCTTGTGTGGTCTGGGCTGTGAAATCGGGGGCTGTCGAGCCAATTGAAAGGGTCATGTAAAATACTCCTACTTATTTTGTGGGTACTCAGGGCACATTTCTAGCGATGCTCTGAGAAGAATGCGGGTCCGACCTCGTCTTCATCCTGTTCCTAAAGGAAGAGCGCCAGATCCGCTTTGCTCGGGTCAACCGGTCATACGACAAACCGATCCCAGCCCGCATAATGCTCACCGCTTCGCTTACCGCGAGGCAGGCTCAGTCCGATCAAGAGCAGTCCGACCCCAACCGAGGCCACCGTTCCGGCAGCCGAAGCCCCTGCAAGCATGAAGGGCGCTGCGACCAGCCAGGCACCGAATGCAGCGTTGATGAAGCGCAGGGCGCGCGCGACTTCCGCGGTCGCGATGATTGCCACCGTAATCACCAAAGCACCCACCACGTGATCGCTGTTGGCCATCGCCCCCTCGCTGCCAAGCGTTATCCTTGTCAGCATCAGCCACGCTCCCAGAGCCGTGCTGGCCACCAGGGTCCACGGGAAGGTCACGCCGCGCACCGTGTTCGTCCAGATCGAACGCGCGTCGGTCATATAGTCGGTATCGTCGATTTCACCGTTTGACACTGCGCCGCCCTTGAAGAAGGTACGAACGAGTGACTTGCCTTCCTTTTTCGACCAGTAGAGATACTGTCCCATGGCGATGACTTCATCGAGCGAGAACGGGATCATGATGAGCATCGCAAGCGCAGCAATCAGAGCCGGCGTACTCCACGTCCCGATCATTATCGGCTGAATGATCACGAAATAGATACTGACCACACCGAGCGGAATGACCAGAATGCCGAAGAAGGTAACCATCCACGGCATCGTGCGCCAGCGCGTGCGGGTTCCCATGACCGCCATTAGGATCTCGAGCACATAGCTGACCGCCCCTAGTCCGGCATCCGGGATCGGCCAGGCCTTGGATACATCCGACGTGATGATTTCCTCGGTGCCGTTCTTGGGATCGCCAAGCGATCCGGAGAAAAACGGCTCCCACGCCACATCGATATGGCCAAGCTGGTAGGAGGTAAGCATGCGCGATATCAGAAGGCCGATGATGCCCATCGCAACAATCGGGAATCGCTGGGCATCGGTCGAGGGACTGTAGGTCCACCCGGGCGGGATGGACTTCTTGTCCATCATCCCTTCCATGCTCATGCCGGGCATCATTGGCACCAGCACCGAGAATGCGATCGCCAATGTACCGACAAGCATATTGGTCAGATATTGGGCCGCGCTCGGACTCCAGAAGAACAAGGGCGCGAAAAGCAGCCAGATGCCGACAAAGGCCGTCGCCCACTGCCCCAACCAGGCGGTGCGCTTCGAAAGCGACATCGCGCCGAAGATCATCAATGCGATCCCGCTCAGCATATCGCTCAGAGCAAGAGCGTTGGCCCGCCATTCGATCGACGGCAAACCCCGCTCGAGAGTGACCGCTACGACCGAAGCACGCGCAGTATCGGCGGATACGACGTCATAAACACCAGGACTTGCAGCAAGCCAGAGGCCGAGTCCGATGACAGCAAACTGCGTCCAGCGGGTACCGCGCTGGGGTCCGTCCATATGCTGCATATCGCCGTCCATATTGTTCATGTCGCCGTCCATCTGGTGCCCATCATGCGCTATATCGGTGTCTTGCGATTGAGGTCGCGCCGGTTCGGTCTTCGCTGCATCCGAACTCTTTGGATGCCAGGCCACGCGGGACGTGTTCAGCTTGTTCGTTTCGTACCAGTCCTGCGGGTCGGCTTGCAACGCGTCGATGATGGTCGGAAGCGTTTCGCGGAGCGAGTGCTCTGGTTCCCACCCCAGCAGTTTCCGGGCGCGGGAGATATCGAGAATGTAGTGAGCGTTTGCGTCATCGACCATCCACTGCTTGACGAATCCGTCATGACCGAGGACTTCTTCCTCGATCCACGTGCCCAGTTTCGCCACGCTTTTTGGAATGCGCACTGTCGTCCATTCCTTGCCGTGGATCTGGCAATGAACGATGTCCTGTATCTCGGCATAGCCCAGCGTTTCGGGCTCGCCGACAAGTATCGGCATCTCGCCCTCGAGGTCAGTGCGATGAGCGATAGTCTGCTCGACCGCCTTGGTCAGATCGTCAAGATGCAGTGCCGATTGTGCAGCGCACAACATCCCCGGATACAGATGCGCCGACACGCGATGCTCATAGACACCGGCAATCTGTTCGGCGAGAAAGGCGGAGTGCCCCTCGTCGTCGTAAACCCCCGCAAACCGCAAGAATACAACCGGAATGTCGCCACGGTTCTCGCGCAGTACCTGTTCCGCATCGACCTTCGATTGAGGGTAAGGCCACGTCGGTCCAAGCGGACTGGATTCGTCGATACGTACGCCCGGCAGCGGTTTGGGCTCGTGTACAAGCATCGAGCTTGCATAGATGAACTGTTCGACATCGAAGTCCTGCAGTGCCGTAATCAGCCTGCGCGACCCTTCAACATTGACATTGGTGTACAGCGGGTTTGGCTCGCCCGTGATGTCGAAATAGGCAGCCAGGTGAATGCAAGCTGCAATCGTGTTTGAATGCGCGGCACGCACATTGGTCAAGGCGTCGACAACCGACGCTTCGTCCGCGAGGTCGATGGCGTATGAGGCTTCTAGTCCGGGAACGTCTTTCGCGACCGAGCGATCGAGGCCGATGATGCGGTACTGGTCGCTCAACCGATCAACCAAAGCGCGCCCAATGTATCCGCTTGCACCGGTTATCAGGACGACGCCTCTAGCCATAATCTACTCCATCGCGTTGATCTTGGGATTACTCTTCAAGACAGAACCGTCCTCGCGGGAGGACGGTCCTGCAGCTGCCCTCGGACTAGCAACAACCCGATGAGGCCTTTTCCTGAGATGGCTTGGAGATTTCCTCGACGAGTTCTGCGGTCTTTGCATCGGCACCGGACCGTGCAATATCAGCCTGGGAAACCATGCCGCAGCAATTCCCTTCGTCATCAATCACGGGAACGCGCCGGACCTGGTTGCTCTCCATCGTGGAGCAACATGCATCTACCTCGGTATCCGGCGTGACAGTGACAACCGAACGGGTCATGATGTCCCCCACCGGGGTGTCGGGCGACTTGCCTTCAGCTACGACGCGACAGCAAATGTCCCGATCTGTGACGACACCCACCAGACCGCCTTGGTCATCAACAACAGGAATCTCTCCGCAGTCGTTTCCCACCATGAGCTTCGCTGCATCCTGTACGCTCGCATCCTTGTCGCAGCAGGCGGGATCCTTCGTCATAATGTCCTTAACATGCATAATTCCACTCCTTCATCGGTCGGTCTGTGCAAAAGCATTTCCCGTCAGGGCAGCTTCGCTCAAATCATAGAAAATCATAAGGTAACGGTTCCCATCGTTGGAAGGTCAAGCCCCCTCCATGCGACGAATTGGCGAACTCGGTGCCGACCTGGACCGCACAAGGAGGTCGCGCAGGTGCTGATCTTGGTGCGTCTCTGATGGGTCACGCTTACAGTACGAGCCATCTGCTCCAACCCCTCATATTGGCTGAATGGGAAAAGGTCGGGAGCTTGGAGAAAAGATCGTTTCAGCGAATGGATATGTTCCACTCAATAGAGCTGACACCGAGATTTGTTGCGAATTAAACTTCGCAAACGGGCAGACCACGCCTTGGCAAAAAACTGCAATCGCGAAACTGGCCAAGCTTGAGGTTTTGCGAACAACGACGCAGCACCTTCGGGCCCGCTCCAGGAGTCTTATGTGTCTCGCCGGTCAAATGTCGGACGCGTCCTCAGCCAATTGCTGGTCCAACCCAAAATGAAGCGAACCATGAGAACAGACCAGCGCCAACTCTGTTTTTAGCAGACCCGCTGGTATCCGAACTTGTGACCGACTTCTTTTGCTAAGGCAGGATTGGCATCGTTGGAAAGATCTTTGAGAATAGGACAATCTGGCCGGTCATCGTTCGTGCAACCCGCGATAAGATGCTCAAGAGCGTCGATCATGGAAAGAATTTCTGCCGCCTTGGCGCGCAGAGCACCCAAGTGTCCGGCGGCAACCTCCCGGACATCCTTGCTGGCTCTTTTCTCGTCGTGCCACAGACCGAGCAATTCGCCGATATCATCTACCGAAAAGCCAAGGTTGCGGGCGCGGCGGATGAACCGCAGCGTATGTATTTCGGCAGGGCCGTAAAGCCGATAGCCAGCTTCGGTGCGTTCGGCCGCTCCGATCAGACCGATTTTCTCATAATGCCTGATCATCTTGGCCGACACGCCACTGTCTGCGGCGGCCTCACCAATTGTGTGCAGTTGGCTCATGCATGCTGGATAACTTTCCCACGATAGGAAAGCAAACAGCCTGCGCCGACAATTTTTATTCTGACGCCCCTCTTGACCTTCCCATGATGGGAAGCCCTATCTTTTGGGTAATGTTCGATTCGCGGAGAAAGGTTATAAGAAGAAAGCGCACTCCCGCGCATTGACGCCGACATGCCCAGAAGCCGCACCGCCCTGGAAAAAATGCAAGCCAGATATGTGCGGATGACCCAGGCAGGTGACCTGAGCGGCAAGTTCGCGCGCTTCCAGTTCCTGCGCATGACGACGCAAAGCTGAACTTATCGGAACAATGAAAGGAACTTTTTTATTAATAGTTTTAAATTAGCGGCGCTCGGAGCCTTGGCGACCGCCGGTCTCGCAACAGCTGCGGCCGCGCAATCCCAAGTCGATCATCAGCCCGCTCCACAAGAGAGCTCGCAAGGCCAAGAGAGCAGCCACGAGCATGGTGCAATGCAGGGCGAAATGTCGGACATGGATGGTGACATGTCCGGGATGATGGCGATGATGAACAACCCCGAGATGCGCGCTGAAATGATGGCGATGATGAACGATCCGGAAATGCGCGCTCAAATGATGGACATGATGCGCAACTGCAATGAAATGATGAAGATGAAACAGGAACAGATGTCGAATGAAGAGGCAGGGTAATCCTGAGCACCACACGTCAATTTGCCAGATTGTCTTCGCCTAAGCCTGCCCCCTCCCTGCGGGGCAGGCACCATCCGAACAATGATCGGTGAATCCTGCTGATCTCATGTCCCATGCAAGCGGACCGTATTTATGATTTCTACCACAACAGATCCCGAAGGCTTGTCGAGGCTCGGCTGCGCCCGTAGAGTTAGATGATGCAGTTACTGCGCTCTCTTGGAATTTTTCTGATTGCTTGCGGACTCTTTGTCCAGTCGGCCGCTCATGCCTCGGCGGTGCCGCAAGCACCGGCGGGAAGCGAGGCGGCGTGTAACGAGATGCGCATGGAGACTGGTGCTACGACCGCTTCGGAAGACCAACCCGGACCGTGCAAAAATCTTCGCCTGGATTGCCTTGTGGTCCTCGGTTGTATCGCTCCACTGGCCATGATCACAGCCCCATCAGGCGAACGTACGAAAATTGCTGTGCGTTCGTTGTTCACCCCATTTGCCGCATATTCTCCGGCTCTCGTTGATCAAGGACCCGAGCCGCCGCCCCCGCAAGAGCAATTCTGAGTATTGCCAGGGACTGCCCTGCATACTGAAGCTGAACGAATTTTCCGTCGCGCCTAGCGATGGTCGTTTGTTCCGTCCGCGCTTATATCGCGCGCTCTAGCGGAATCTAGAAATCATGCAGAAAATTTGCTGGACCGCATTTCCGGTCCTGCTGGCTTTGGCGCCAGCTAGTTACGCGCAGTCAATCGGCTACGAGGAGGCATTGAGAGCGGCCGTTAGCGAACAGCCGCAGGTGCGAGCGCGGGAGTTGCAGCTCGAGGCACGTCGCAGCGTCGCTGATGCAGCTGACGAACTACCAGATCCTCGCCTCCGCGCTGGGATTCAGAACCTTCCGGTGGCAGGCCCGGCAGCCTTCGAGATCGACCGGCAGCTGCCCACCCAGATCCAGGTCGGTGTGGAGCAGGACATACCCAATCTCGCGGAGCGCCATGCGAGAGCGCGCATGGCAGTGGCCGATATAGATCTGGCTTCCGCGCAGTTGACCCGCGCGCAGCTCACGGCTCGGCTTGGAGCAGGCGAGGCCTGGATTTCGCTCGCGTACACCCAACAGGCTCTGAATGTTATCGATGAGGCACTTAGGCAGATCGAAAGGCTGGTGCCCTTGGCGCGGAGCGCCGTTGCGGCGGGATCGGCCAGGCCGGCTGAGAGCCTCGAAATTCGCCGTGCGGTACTGGAAGTCGAGGACATGCGGACCCGCCTAGAAGGCGACCTTGACGCGGCACGGGCCATGTTGGCGCGATATGCTGCTGTGCAAGGCGCAGTTGCCACCGGGGCTATCCCCGCGGCGGATGTCGATGCCGAGCGACTCCGGGCGACCCTAGAGCTTAATCCCGATATCATTCTCGCTATCGCACAGGTTCGACAGGCAGATGCGAGGATCGATCTTGCCCGGTCGGAGAAGCGGCCCGATTTCGGCATCAATGTCAGCTATGGCAGGCGCGATCCGATGTTCGGTGATGTCGTCTCGGTCATGGGCTCGATTACGCTCCCCATCTTTGCGGGCAGGCGGCAGAACCCGAGGATTGCCGCTGCTGAAGCCGAAGCAAGCGCAGCGCAAGCAATTCAGCTTGATCGCTTGCGCGAACTGCAAGCGCAATTCGAGGCCGACCTTGCCGCTTGGCGCAGCGCATACCGCCAGTGGCAGCGAGCCACGGAGGAGTTGCTACCCCTCGCCCAAAGCCGGGCTGATCTCGAAAGGGCCAGCTTCGCGGCAAACCGCGCCGAACTGCTGGACGTCATCGAAGCGATCAAGGCGCTGGCGCTCCTACAAATCGAGATCCTTGAGCGTGAGGAGGCGACAGTTGAAGCCGCGACGACCTTGCGACTGACCTATACGGAGTTCCAGCCATGAGAGCCAAAATGGGAGCCGCGTGGGACAAACTGTCGCCGCGCCAGAAATCCTGGACGATGGCGGCAACGGTCGCCCTGATCAGCGTCACCGCAGGATACGGGTTATCGCAGCGGGGTGAGAGCGGAAGTCAGGCAAATGGCAACGGGGGATCATCCAGCGCCGAATGTGAGGACGTGCTTTACTGGTACGATCCGATGGTGCCGGGACAGCGTTTCGACGAGCCTGGAAAATCGCCGTTCATGGATATGGAACTTGTTCCCAAATGCGCTGGCGAGGAGGCCACCTCCGGGGTTCAGATCGACGCGGGGCTTGTCCAGAACTTCGGCATCCGCACCGCCGAGGCCGAATACGGCGTACTTGAGCCGGACGTGTCCGTTACCGGTGTTCTCGCTTACAATGGGCGGGACGTTGCAATTGTCCAGCCAAGGGCTGGCGGCTTTGTACAACGAACCTATGGGCGTGCTCCAGACGATGTGGTGAGCCGAGGCGCGCCGCTGGCCGATATTCTCGTACCCGAATGGGGAGGAGCGCAGCAGGAATATCTGGCCGTCCTGAACAGCGGCGATGAACAGCTTGCACAGGCCATGCGCGAGCGGATGCGGCTGCTCGGCATGTCGAATGGGCAAATTTCATCGGTGGGCCGGACCGGCCGCGCGCAGGCGACGATCACGGTCACCGCGCCGACCGGCGGGGCCATCACCATGCTCGGCGTGCGACCCGGCATGACCGTGATGGCAGGCCAGACCCTGGCGGAAATAACCGGATTCTCGCCGATCTGGCTCGAGGCATCGGTGCCCGAAACACAAGCAGCGAATATCCGGGTCGGCCAACCTGTCAGTGCAACCCTGACCGCGTTTCCCGATGAGAGATTTTCCGGACCGATCATCGCGATCTTGCCGAGCGCACAGGATGCCAGCCGGACAATCACCGTCCGCGCACAATTGCCCAATCCTTCCGGACGGCTCAAGCCGGGCATGTTCGCGCAGGTCTCGCTGACCCCCGACACCCGGCGCGCTCTGCTGGTTCCTTCCGAAGCGGTGATCCGGACCGGGCGCCGCACCATCGTCATGATCAAGCAGGACGAGGGCGGCTTCATGCCTGCCGAAGTCCGGATCGGCCGTGAGGCGGGAGGCAGGACCGAAGTGCTGGCCGGCCTTTCGCAAGGCGAAGAGGTCGTGACCTCGGGCCAGTTCCTGCTCGATTCCGAGGCAAGCCTGGCAGGACTTGATGTTCGTGCGATCGATGAGGCAGGTCCGAACCGGGACGGTGAAGACCAACCAGTGACATTCAGCGCAATGGGGACGATCGAGAAGATTGCCGATGGCTCCGTCACGCTGCGGCACGGACCTGTCCCGCGGCTAGACTGGCCCGCCATGACGATGAGTTTCCGCACGAAGAATGCAGCGCAGATCAGCGGGTTCGAGGAAGGCGATAGAGTGCGCTTTACCTTCACCCAGCAGGACGCCGGCCCCCGTATCGAGACCATCAGGAGTGCCGGGCAATGATCGCGCGCATTATCGATGCCTCGATCGCCAATCGGCTTTTCATCGTCCTCGCCGCCATAGCTGTGACCCTTGGCGGGTTCTGGGCCGTCCGCACAACTCCGGTCGATGCTTTGCCCGATCTGTCCGATGTCCAGGTTGTCGTCCGATCCAACTATCCGGGCCAGGCGCCCCGGATTGTCGAGGACCAGGTGACCTACCCGATGGCCACGACCATGCTGTCGGTGCCGGGAGCGAAGACCGTACGCGGCTACTCGATGTTCGGCGACAGCTACGTTTATATCATTTTCGAGGACGGTACCGACCTTTACTGGGCACGGTCGCGGGTGCTCGAATATCTCAATCAGGTGCAGAACCGCCTGCCCGAGGGTGTTACGAGCACGCTCGGTCCGGATGCGACGGGCGTGGGGTGGATTTACGAATATGCGCTTGTCGATCGCACGGGCGGTCATGACCTTGCCGGGCTGCGCAGCCTGCAGGACTGGTTTCTGCGCTACGAGCTCAAGACGATCCCCGGCATTGCCGAAGTCGCGAGTGTCGGCGGTATGGTGAAACAATACCAGATCGTGCTCGAACCTTACCGGATGGCATCGTTCGGCGTCACGCATGCCGAGATCGTAAACGCCATCCAGTCGTCCAACCAGGAGGCCGGCGGTTCGATCGTCGAGATGGGTGAGGCCGAATACATGGTACGCGCGTCGGGCTATCTGACGACGCTGGACGATTTCCGCGAGATTCCCCTCAGGACTGCAACTGGCGGGGTTCCGGTTACCCTTGGCGATGTCGCCACAATCCAGGTCGGGCCGGAGCTGCGCCGCGGCATTGCCGAGCTCAACGGCGAAGGAGAGGTCGCCGGCGGCATCATCGTTCTCAGACAGGGCGCGGACGCTCGCAGCGCAATCCAGGCGGTCGAGGAAAAGCTGGACGAATTGCAGGCGAGCCTTCCCGAGGGCGTCGAGATCGTCACCACCTACGACCGATCGCAGCTTATCGACGCCTCGGTGGAGAATTTGACGACCAAGCTGATCGAGGAGTTCATCGTCGTCGCGATCGTATGCGCGCTGTTCCTCTGGCACGCACGTTCGGCACTTGTCGCCATCATCACCCTGCCTTTGGGCGTGCTCGCGGCGTTCATCGTGATGCGTTTCCAGGGGGTGAATGCCAATATCATGTCGCTGGGCGGGATCGCTATCGCGGTCGGCGCCATGGTCGATGCAGCCGTTGTGATGATCGAAAATGCGCACAAGCATCTCGAGCGATGGGAGCATGAAAATCCCGACACGGTGCTTTCGGTCAAGGAACGCTGGCGGATCATCGCCGATGCATCGAAGGAAGTGGGACCGGCGCTGTTCTTCAGCCTTCTGATCATAACCTTGTCGTTCCTGCCCGTGTTTACCCTACAAGCCCAGGAAGGCCGGTTGTTTGCACCGCTTGCCTTCACCAAGACCTATGCCATGGCGGCGGCTGCGCTGCTGTCGGTTACACTGGTTCCGGTGATGATGGGCTGGCTGATCAGGGGTAAGATACCGTCAGAAGACTCCAATTTCCTCAATCGCTGGCTGACCAGGATTTACCGACCGGGCCTTAATTGGGTGATGCGCTGGCCAAAAGCCACGCTCGCGGTTGCAGGCGCGATCTTCCTCACCACGCTGATCCCCTTCTCGCAGCTCGGCGGAGAGTTTCTCCCGCCGCTCGACGAGGGCGATCTGCTCTACATGCCGAGCGCCCTTCCCGGTCTATCGCCAGGCGAGGCCTCGGCGCTGCTGCAGCGCACCGACCGCCTCATCAAATCGGTACCGGAAGTCGAAACAGTCTTCGGCAAGGCCGGCCGTGCAGATACGGCTACCGACCCGGCTCCGCTCACCATGTTCGAGACCACGATCCGGTTCCGGCCGCGGGAGGAATGGCGCGAAGCCATGACGACTGATGCGCTGATCGAAGAGCTCGACCGGGTCGTTCAAGTGCCCGGTCTCGCCAATGTCTGGGTACCCCCTATCCGTAACCGCATCGATATGCTGGCGACCGGGATCAAGAGCCCGATCGGGGTCAAGGTTTCGGGCGAGGATCTTGCAGAGATCGAACGGGTGGCGCTCGAGGTCGAGGGTGTGGCAAAGACGATTCCCGGCGTCAGTTCGGCTCTGGCCGAGAGGCTTTCCGGCGGGCGCTACGTCGATGTCGACATCGATCGCGCCGCAGCGGCGAGATACGGCCTCAACATCTCCGATATCCAGCAGATCGTCTCGGGCGCTATTGGTGGGGCCAATGTCGCGCGGACTGTTGAAGGTCTGGCGCGCTATCCGATCAATGTGCGCTACCCCCGTGAAATTCGCGACAGCGTGGACGAATTGCGAACCTTGCCCCTCCTGACGCCGTCGGGACAACAGATTACGCTCGGCACGGTCGCACGGATCGGCGTCAGCGATGGCCCCCCCATGCTCAAGAGCGAACAGGGACGATTGACCAGCTACATCTATGTGGATGTGCGCGACCGCGATCTTACATCGGTGGTTGCCGACCTCCAAGAAGCGGTCGCCGCAAGCGTCAATCTTCCGGCGGGCGTCAGCCTGTCCTACGCGGGTCAGTTCGAGTACCTTACCCGCGCCTACGAACGGCTGCAGATCGTCGTACCCGCCACGCTCGTCATCATTTTCCTGCTGCTCTATCTGATCTTCAGAAGGTGGGACGAGGCAATGCTTATCATGGGTACGCTGCCATTCGCCCTGTCAGGCGGCTACTGGCTCCTCTATCTGATGGGCTACAACCAGTCGGTCGCAACTGCCGTCGGATTCATTGCCCTGGCAGGTGTATCGGCCGAGTTCGGCGTGATCATGCTGATCTATCTCAAGGCAGCCCTCGAGAAACGAAGTGGCGATTTGAGCGCCGAGGAAGTGGATCAGGCGATCCGCGAAGGGGCGCTCTTGCGTGTCCGACCCAAGGCGATGACCGTAGCGGTGATCCTTGCGGGTCTGTTCCCGATCTTGATCGGTACCGGAGCTGGCTCGGAGGTGATGAGCCGGATCGCGGCACCGATGATCGGCGGTATGATTACCGCGCCGCTCCTGTCCATGTTCCTGCTTCCCGCCGCCTATCTGTTGTTGCGGCGCCCCCGTCCGGAAAAACCGGCCAACCCTCAAGGAGAAGAAGAATGCGTACCCCAACCTATATGATCCTGCTCGCGGCACCGCTGGCGCTTGCAGCCTGCGACGCTGCAGACGACAGCTCAGAGACCATGATGTCAGACGACATGGCGAACTCGGACAGCATGCCCATGTCAGGCGAAATGCCGATGGCGGAGGAGACCGGCGGCGAGCAGAGCGCCAGCGCGGAGGGAACGGTTACAGCCATCGATTCCGAGGCGGGCACTGTGACCATCGAGCATGGTCCGGTCGAAAGTATCGGGTGGCCCGCGATGACCATGGCATTCGAAGCCGACGCGCAAATCCTCGAACAGGTCAGTGTCGGTGAGGGAATAGCCTTTAAATTTCGTACTGGAACCGAAGGCAGCGTCGTTACCTCGGTAACGCCGCGATAGCATGAAGGGTGGGAGGCGCTCGGTTGCGCCGGTGCCTCCCACGCAAAAACAGGTGAATATGCCCGATATCGACAGGCCCAACTTTCAGGATCGGCGCGATTTCATGAAGAGCGCCGGTCTCGCGGCGACGGGTTTCGCGGCGCTGCCGCTGCTGGGCTGCGATACGCAAAGCAGGATGTCGCTCGATCGATCAGGTGCAAGCAAACCTCTTGCCATACCTCGGCTACAGGCCGGAACGATCGAACGGGGCGAGCGTGTCTTTCGCCTCTCCCTCACACCTGGCGAGAAAGAATTCGTGTCCGACACTCCGTCTCCGACAATCGGCATCGATGCATCCTATCTCGGGCCCACCCTCGAAATGCGCCGCGGCGAACAGGTTCGCTTTCACATCGACAACAAGCTTGCCGAAGATGCGACCGTCCACTGGCATGGTTTCGAACTTCCCGCCACAGCGGATGGCGGGCCGCACCAGCTCATACGGCCCGGTGAGCGCTGGAGCCCGTCCTTCGAAATACGCCAGCGCGCTTCGTTATACTGGTATCATTCGCATCTGCATCGCCGGGCCGGACCACAGGTCTATACCGGACTTGCTGCCCCGATCTACGTGCGCGACGAGGAAGAGGATCGCCTCGATCTGCCGAGCCGGTACGGTGTAGATGACATACCGCTCGTCGTGCAGGATCGCGTGATCGACGGCGCGGGCCGCCTTGTTTACCCGCTCGATATGCACTCGCGGATGATGGGGGTGATGGGTGAGCGCATCTATGTGAACGGAACGGCCAATGCCGTTTTCGAGGCGGCCGCCGGTCCGCTGCGCCTGCGGCTTCTCAATGGATCGAATGCGCGGTTCTACACCTTCTCGCTCGAAGGTGATCGTCCGATGCAACTCATCGCAAGCGATGGCGGCCTGCTTGCCGCGCCAAGCGAGGTTCGCAGTCTTACCCTTGCCCCAGGCGAACGCGCACAAGTGATCGTCGATCTTTCCGAAGGGCGCCCGCTCCGGCTGATTGCCAGCAGCCCTGCTAACGCCATGGGCATGATGGGCGGGCAAGGCGGGGGTATGATGGGCGGCGGAATGATGGGAAACCGGACCGGTCGCGAGAGGCAGGGCCGCACATTTTCCATCCTCGATATGCGCCCCTCCGGCTCGTCGACTCCAGTGATGCTCCCGCCCACCCTCGCCGCGCTAGCCGCGCCAGACCCCTCGCTCGCCGTTCGCAGCCGCCGTTTCGTACTCGATATGGGCATGATGGGTCGGGGTATGTCGATCAACGGCCAGACCATGGACATGGATGTCATCAATCAGCGCGTACCGGTGGGTCAGTGGGAAATATGGGAAATCGCCAACGCATCGATGATGGCGCATCCCTTTCATATTCATAACGTGCAGTTCCGCTTGCTCGACCGGGACGGCCGGCCTCCGCGGGCGGAAGAGGCGGGCTTCAAGGACACCGTTATCGTCAACCCGCGTGAACAGGTCAGGCTGCTGCTACGGTTCGAAGAGAATACCGATCCCGACACTCCCTACATGTATCACTGTCATATCCTCGAGCACGAGGACGCAGGCATGATGGGGCAGTTCGTGGTCACGGCCAGTTAGGGGAGAACGACAGATGAGCGATGGGCACAATGCGATCGAGGGTACGGCGACCGACCCCGTTTGCGGAATGAGCGTGAAGATGGACGGCGCCCGCTTCATCGATCGACACAAGGGTGGCGACCATTACTTCTGCTCCTCGCGCTGCCTCGACAAGTTCCGCGCGGATCCGGAGATGTATCTTTCAAAGGCGCACCTCGATGCTGTCGAGGATGTCCCGGAAGGTACGATATACACCTGTCCGATGCATCCGGAGATCCGGCAGCCGGGGCCGGGCTCCTGCCCGATATGCGGGATGGCCCTCGAACCCGAAACGGTCACCTTGAACGAGGGTCCCGATCCCGAACTGGTCGACATGCGGCGAAGGTTCTGGTGGAGCGCGCTCTTCACCCTGCCGCTCTTCGCTTATGCGATGGGCGACATGATCCCGTCGCGACCGTTCGATCAGATCATCGAACCCGCTTCCGCGCAGTGGCTGCAGCTTCTGCTGGCCACTCCGGTGGTGCTTTGGGGCGGCTGGCCCTTCTTCACCCGCGCGCTGCAATCAGTCCGAACCATGAACCTCAACATGTTCACCCTGATCGGCTTCGGCGTTGCCATCGCTTATCTGTTCAGCCTTGTGGCAACCCTCGCCCCGGACATCTTTCCCGAGGCATTCCGCGATCATGCGGGCCGGGTCGGCGTCTATTACGAGGCCGCAGCGGTTATCACGACCCTCGTGCTGCTCGGGCAGGTGCTCGAGCTCAAGGCGCGCGGATCGACATCGAGCGCCTTGCGAGCGCTTCTCGAACTCGCACCCCCGACCGCGATGAAGATCTTCGGTCGCGGGGACGAGCGCGAAGTACCGCTCGATGAATTGACGTCGGGGGACCTGCTGCGCGTGCGTCCGGGCGACAAGGTCCCCGTCGATGGCACGCTCGAGGATGGAAGCAGTGCCATCGACGAATCCATGATCAGTGGCGAACCCATTCCCGTCAAGAAAAGCGCTGGCGATCCCGTGATCGGGGGCACTGTCAACCAGACCGGCAGCTTCACCATGCGCGCGACGCAGGTCGGCGCGGACACCATGCTCTCGAAGATCGTGCAGATGGTGGCGGAGGCGCAGCGCAGCCGGGCACCGATCCAGCGGCTCGCCGACCAGGTCACCGGATGGTTCGTACCCATCGTCGTCCTTGTCGCTATCGTGAGTTTTGTCGTCTGGGCCATCTGGGGACCGGCACCGGCCCTTGCCTACGCGCTCGTCAACGCGGTCGCCGTTCTGATCATCGCGTGTCCCTGCGCGCTCGGACTGGCGACGCCGATGTCGATCATGACCGGTACCGGCAAGGGCGCGCAGCACGGGATCCTGATCAAGAACGCCGAAGCGCTCGAAACGCTGGAAAAGATCGATACGCTGGTCGTCGACAAGACCGGAACGCTGACCCGGGGCAAGCCTGATCTTGTCGACGTAAAACCGCAGCCAAATTTCGACGAGCAGGAATTGCTGAGCCTTGTCGCTGCCGTTGAGAGAGGAAGCGAGCATCCGCTCGCCCACGCGATCGTGGAAGGGGCTCAAAACAGGGGCGCTGCCATTCTCGACGCTTCCGATATCGAATCCGTGACCGGCGAAGGTATCCAGGCAAATGTCGACAAGCGCCTGGTCGCGATCGGGAATGAAAAGATGATGGAGCGTATGGGGGCGCTCGAAGAAGGCTGGCGGTCAACGGCGGACGAAGGCCGAAGCCTCGGACAGACGGTGATGTTCGTGGCCGTGGACGGGGCACCGGCAGGCCTTATCGCGGTCGCCGATCCGATCAAGGCAACCAGCCGCACCGCTATTGCCGCGTTGCATGAGCGCGGCATCAAGATCGTGATGCTTACCGGCGACAGCGAAGCCACCGCGCGTGCGGTAGCAAGCCAGGTCGGTATCGACGAAGTCGAAGCGAACGTCTCGCCCGAGGACAAACATCGCAAGATCGAGCAGTTGAAGAGCGAGGGTCGCCGGGTCGCTATGGCCGGCGACGGCATAAACGACGCACCCGCGCTTGCCGCTTCGCATGTCGGCATCGCGATGGGAACGGGTACCGATGTCGCGATCGAAAGCGCGGGCGTGACATTGGTGCGCGGCGACCTCGTCGGCGTTGTTCAGGCGCTCGTCCTGTCTCGGGCCACTATGCGCAACATCAGGCAGAACCTGTTCTTTGCCTTTGCGTATAATGCGCTCGGCATACCGGTCGCAGCAGGTGTCCTCTATCCATGGACCGGGTTGCTTTTGAACCCGATGATCGCGGCCGCAGCGATGAGCCTGTCTTCGGTATCGGTGATCGGCAACGCCCTGCGCCTGCGCGGCCTCGCTCTTCCCAAATTCGATACCTGAGCGATGGGGACGGGACGGAGATCGCAGGAGTGACGAATCAGACGATGCAGGATCAGGACCAAATCTCTGAGGAATCGCGCGAATGGCGCGGTGCGCATCCCGCACTCTGGATCGCCATCTTCGGAATTCTCATCGCTTTCGCCTGGGAGATGCTCCAGCTTCCTTTCTACCAGTCGGGAGGTCTGTCGCCTGCCGAGGCAGCACGTCGCTGCGGCCTGGCCTCGTTCGGCGATGCCGGGATCATGGTGGCCGCTTATCTCGGCGCCTCTGTCGGCAGTGGTAAAACGCCGTGGCTCGTAGACTGGCCGATCTCGCGTTTTGTCGTGTTCCTGGGAATCGGCCTGGCCATTACTGCCATGGTCGAAGTGCTGGCTGTCGGTGCCGACTGGGGGTGGTCCTATAGTGCAATCATGCCGCTTGTGCCCGGGACCAAAATCGGCCTGGTACCGATCGTGATGTGGGTCGCGGTTCCCACGGCCACCTTGTGGCTCGCGCGCCGTCTCGGCACCGGACCCCGCTGATCGCAAACCGGGATCTCCTATCCCTCGACAGCTGCCGGCTGCGGTCCCGATGGTGATCGACTTACCCGAAATCCGGCAATCAGGGCCAGCAGCGTGAGCAATTGCGCGCCGATCGTCTCGACAGTCGGGAAGAAGCCGAGTTCGGCGAGGCGCGGCAAGCCGGCAATGAAAGTGGCGGAAAGAACTCCGGCCTCCTGGAAAGCGCCCACGCCCTTGCCCGCGAGAATGACCGCAAGGATCGCAATCAGGATAGCACTGTAGCGGAAGAACTGGGTGATCGGCAGTTTGCGGCTGTAGCGCAGCATGGCCCATGCAATGAGCGCCAGCAGCGCTACTGCGGACAAGGCACCTGCCAGTATGATGCCGCTGCTCTGCGGGTTCCACAGGGCAGCGTAGAACAGGATAGTCTCGAACGCTTCCCGGTAGACGACCACGAATGCAAGACCAAAGAGAAACCATGCCGATCCGCGCGAAAGCGCCTTGCCCATTTTTTCCTGGATATAGCGCCGCCATTCCTCGGCCTGGGATTTGCCATGCATCCAGATCCCGACCGATACGAGAATGACAGCCGCAAGCAGCGCGCCGATCCCTTCGGTCATCTCGCGGCTCGCCCCGCTGATGCTTACGAAGTAGGTTGCTACGACCCAGGTGGCGACACCTGCGAAAAGAGCAGCGATCCACCCACCATGGACATAGGGCAATACCTCGAAGCGCTGCGACTTTTTCACAAAGGCGATCATGGCGATCACAACCAGAATTGCTTCGATCCCCTCGCGCAGGAGAATGGTGAACGCCCCGAGAAAGGTCGAGATTTCGCTGGCCGCCTCAGGAGCCAACGCTTCCTCGGCTCTTGCCAGCAGACTATCGATGCGAGCCCTTAGTTGCTGTAGTTCGGATGGATTCGCACCGGACTCTATTCCGGCCCGGAATTGCCCGAGCGCCTGTTCTACCTCCCGCATCAAACCGCCATCGCGCGTTGCCAGGAGGGCCTCCAGGGGTTCAAACCCGTCGAGATAGGCAGACAGGGCAAGCTGCCGCGCTTCCTCTCGGTTGCCAGCCCGATAAGCTGACAGGCTGCGATCGAGCGTATCGCGAACGAAGGCGAGCGAACCTGCGTCATTTGCCTGTCCCACCGCATCGGGATTGGCGCGAAGATAGGCCATGACGGCGAGCGCACGGTCCTCGCCGATCTGCTCGGCCAGACTTTCCGGTGTGAGCGCGGCGAGCGTCTCGAGATCGGGGACAAGCTGGCGTATGCCATCATCTTCCCGCCAAATACGCTCGCCCTTGGCCACATCTTCAAAAGCAATGCTGCCGGCATGGAATGCAAGCGCCCAGCGATCCTCGTCGGACAGCGATGCGAAGCTGGCCATGGACGTTCCTTCCAGCCCTTGCGTGATGACCTGGTAAAGCCCGAACGCACTGCGCTGCCGCGCCCGGTCGATATCGGTGAAGTCGATCGGCGGGGGATCAAGTGCCTGCATTGCGGCCGGTGGCGCACTTCCGGCGGCGCCGTGACACGAGGCGCAGTTCTGCGCGAAGAGAGTGCGGGCGCGGTCAAGGTCGGGCGCTTGCGAAGGGGCAAGCGGAACCGGGTAGGCTGTCAGCAACGAGGCTGCCAGCGCGCGCGCTAAGCGCCCAACTCGCTCGGCGGGTTCCTTATTGGCGATCAGAGCTCGCAGCTGGTCCGATCGGCGGATGAGTGCTTGATTGTCTTTAGTATCCGGCAATGCAGCGATCTGCCGCGCCACGACATCGGAAAACTCCACCATTTCGCGATATTCGAATTCGTCGGCAACACGTCCCTCGGAAACGGCGGAGGCGTAGTCGACCGCGATATAATCGAGCAGACGCCAGGTGGTTCGCACGTCGGGTTCTTCCGCGTTCGCGGTGACGGACAGACACAGCGCAAGCGCCAGCAGAATGAGCCGCAGTGCCGGATGGACGGTGGCGGAGACGATGCGATGCATGAGGGGTCTCTATATCTGTTGCAATTAATTCGCAATAGCAGGGTGTAGACGGAAATGTATTTCCTCCAACCCCCGATCGCGGGGATATTCTGGAGTTTAGGTAGAGCGCAGTTCGCCACGGGCCTGTTTGGAGACTTCGGCACTTCCCCACACCGCCAGTCCTGCCATGATGCTCGCCACAACCAGATCGGGCCACGCACGGCCGGTGCCGAAAACGCCAATCGCTGCCGCCAGCACGGCGATATTACCGATCGCGTCGTTGCGCGAACAGATCCACACCGAGCGCATGTTCGCATCGCCCGAGCGATACCGGAACAGCATCGCGGCGACGGCGAGATTTACCGCCAGAGCAAGAGAACCGATGGCGCCCATCGTTCCCGGGTCGGGCGACGCCCCGACAAAGAAACCCCAGATGGCCGAGCCGAGCACCCACAGGCCGAAAGCCAGCATGGTCGCCGCCTTTACGAGAGCCGCACGCGCGCGCCAGACGAGCGCCATCCCCGCTACACCGAGACTGATAGCATAGTTTGCCGCATCACCGAGAAAGTCGAGCGCGTCGGCCTGCAAGGCGCGCGAATCCGCAGCAATGCCTGCCACGATCTCCACGCCGAACATGATTGCATTAAGGCCCAGTGCGATCCACAGAATGCGCCGCCATGTCGGATCGTTGTTGTTTGCACCGGCCTCATCGGGGCCGCAGCAGGTCTTTCCCATTTACTCGACTCCTTGCGTCAATCCGCCCTATGCACCTTGTAGTAACTACAAGGTCAAGCGACAGGAGCCTTTGTCATGAGAATTGGTCAACTTGCCCGGATAACCGGCGTCAAATCCGAAACAATCCGCTTCTACGAGCGTGAGGGTATCCTCGCTGCCCCTCCACGCACGCAGGCCAATTATCGCGATTATGGACCAGCAGAGGAAGCGCGCCTTAACTTCATACGGCGCGCGCGTGATCTCGGCTTCTCCATGGCACGCATCAGGGAATTGCTCGATCTCTCCGATGATGCCGACCGGTCCTGCGCGGGCATCGACGCTCTGGCCAGAAGCCATCTCGGCGAGGTCGAGCGCAAGATCGCGAGCCTGGAGGCGTTGCGGACGGAACTTGGGCGTATGATCGCTGCCTGCGAGCAAGACACTGTAGGCGATTGCCGCATCATCGATGCACTTGCGGGTACCGCCGAGCCTTGATGTCCGCGCCTCGTGCGCCAGTTCGGTCAGGCTCGCCAATGCACGGCTTTTGTCGGCCGCCCATAAGAGACTTAACTTCGGGAAAGGCCGACGAGTGCGAAGCTGCCCGTGTCGCCATCCCGGGTCTGTCGAACGGGCTATGATGCCGCCGCAGGCCAGTTCCAGACGGCCATTTTTTCAATGCTCATATCCGCCATAGTGTAGGGGATCCCGCCGACGCCAAGCCCGGAGCGGCGCAGCCCTGCAAAAGGCATCCAGTCCACGCGGAATGCCGTATGGTCGTTCACCATCACAGCCGATCCCGCCAGAGACTGTATGCAATGATTGGCGATTGACAGCCGATCGCTGAATACAGCGGCCTGAAAGGCGTAAGGCAGGGCATTGGCCTGCTCGATAGCCAGGTCGATATCGTCATAGCCATACACGCAGATCACGGGGCCGAAGATTTCTTCCCGGGATATCTTGGCACTTTCGGGAGGATCGACAATGACGGTCGGGGAGAAAAGAGTGTCACTCAGACGGCTTCCCCCGCACACCAGGGTGCCTCCTGCTGCGATGGCTTCATCGACCCAGCGTTCGACGCGGTCAACTTCCTCCGTTCGGATCAGGGGTCCGCATTGGGTCTCAGCATCGGCGGGATCGCCCACTACCAGCTTTTCGGCAGCTCGCCTTAGGTCATGAGCGAAGTCTTTCAATTCTGCAGCAGGGACGTACACGCGCTGCACGGAAACGCAGACCTGACCCGAATGATAGAACCCGCCTTTGAGCAACGAGGCGATCACTGCTGCGCGCTCCACGCCGCTGTCCACGATTACCGGCGCCGCGCCGCCGTGCTCGAGAGCAATGCGGGTTCCCGGCGCCAGCTTCGAGCGAAGCATCCAGCCGATCTTCGCAGAACCGATGAATGAGAAGAACTCCGTGCGCGGATCGGTTACCATTCTTTCGGCAATATCGTTGCCGCAAGGTGCGAACCGGCACCAGGCCTCGGGCAGGCCGGCTTCATGAAGAATGCTCACGAAGCTCTGGCATGACAGAGGCGTTTCCAGCGCAGGCTTGATGAGAACGGGGCACCCGGCTGCTACCGCCGGTCCAACCTGATGGACGATCAGGTTGAGGGGGTGATTGAATGCCGAGATCGCCACGACAGGACCGATCGGTTCGCGGAATGTATATGCCGTCCTTCCCGCACCCGCTTCTGTCAGGTCCATGGGGATCTTGTGACCGCCGCCATCGCTGAGCGCCTGAACGCACAAGTCGACGCTGTTGATTGCGCGACTGGCTTCCACGCGCGCATCGACCAGCGGTTTGCCGCCCTCCCTGACGATCTGGAGAGCCAGATCCTCGGCTCGTTCGCGCATGATATCCGCAGCCCGCCGGAGGATGGCGATACGCTCGTGCACGGCAAGCCAGCCATGGCGGTCGCGGTGGAGCAACTGCGCTTCATTCAGCCATTCATCGATTTGAGCCCAGTCGACAAGCGCTACTTCTGCAATCGGCGAGCGGTCGAAGGGATTGTGAACGATCGTTTTCATAGCTCGCACACCTTTGCGCCGAGTTCGTCGATCAGCACCTTCTTGTTTTCGGAATAATCGACGGGCAGGTCGACAAGGTGCACGCCGCCAGCCTCGAATGCGGCGTTCAGGACCGAAACCAGATCCGCGCTTCGCTCGACACGGTGGCCGGTCGCTCCATAGCTTTGTGCGTAGGTGACAAAGTCGGGATTGGAAAAGGTCAGGCCGTAGTCCGGAAAGCCAAGCTGGTCCTGCTTCCAGCGGATCATCCCGTATGCTGCATCATTCAGAACGAGAACGACAAGGTTCAGTCCAAGCCTGACGGCCGTTTCCAGTTCCTGCGAGTTCATCATGAACCCGCCATCGCCGCATACCGCGAGCACTCTGCGCCCCGGCGCCAGCATCGCAGCCATCATGGCCGATGGAAGGCCCGCGCCCATCGTCGCCAATGCATTGTCGAGCAGGATGGTGCCAGGCTCGTGGGCGATGTAGTTTCTGGCGAACCAGATCTTGTAGATGCCGTTGTCGAGCGCAACGATATCATCGCGCGCCATTACGCTGCGTACGTCGGCAACCACGCGCTGGGGGACCATCGGAAAACGTTCGTCGTCGCTGGTCTCGGAGATGTGCGAAGCAATCTCGTGATGCAGGGCGGTATAATAGCTGCGGTCGCACTGCAGCTTGCCATCGAGGCGGCTTCCCAGCCGCTCGACCGATCCGGCGATGTCGCCGATGACTTCGAGCTGCGGGAAGTAGACCTGATCGACTTCAGCCGCCTTGTAATTGATATGGATGACGGTCTGACCGTCCGGCTCCATGAAGAAGGGCGGCTTCTCCACCACGTCGTGACCGATATTGACGATCAGATCGGCCTTCTCGATCGCGCAGTGAACATAATCGCCCGACGATAGCGCCGCAGTGCCCAGATAGAGTTCGCTATCTTCATCGACCACGCCCTTGCCCATCTGGGTGTCGAAGAAGGGAAAGCCGGTATCAGACACGAATTTGCGCAACGCTTTCGAAGCGCGGCGGCGGTTCGCTCCAGCTCCGATCAATAGCAAGGGCCGTTCCGCAGCAAGAATACGCCGGGCCGCTTCGTCGAGCGCAGCATCTCCGGCGACCGCATAACGCCTGTCATGCGGCGGTATGACCGGTTCGATCGTTTCCTCTTCAGCGATATCTTCGGGCAGTTCCAGGAGGACGGCTCCGGGTCTTTCTTCCTGCGCCAGACGGAACCCTTCGCGAACGAGCGAGGGAATGCGATTGCCGTTCACGATCTGGGTCGAAGCCTTGCAGAGCGGCGTAAACAGGGAAACGACGTCGACAATCTGGAACTGGGCCTGTTTCGAGGTCTTGATCGGTTTCTGCCCGGTAATAATGACGAGCGGAAAGGCCCCGAGCGCGGCATAGGCCGCCGGTGTGGTCAGGTTCGTGGCACCAGGCCCGAGCGTTGCCAGGCACACACCTGCCTTGCCGGTCAGGCGGCCATAGGTCGCCGCCATGAAGCCAGCGCCCTGTTCGTGACGGGCCAGAACCAGCGTGATGGCGGAAGTTCGCAGCGATTCCAGGAGATCCAGGTTCTCTTCGCCTGGAACGGCGAAAACATATTCGACTCCCTCGGCTTCGAGTGCGGCGACCATGAGATCGGATGCTTTCATTCGTTGGTCCTCATTTTACGAGTTGCAGGGCGGTTCATGCCGTGCGCTACCAAGCTGCTTGCCCACAGCGACCGACCCGATCGCCGCGCTTGTCAATGGTCGTGGTCATGGTGATGGTTCTTCTCGACCTGATGGTCCGGGATCATGTCCGGATCACAGTCCGCAGCGAGACAGGCTTCGAACGTTGCATGGGCGATGGCGTGCTGCGTCTCGAGCATACCGCGAGCCCGCGCCTTCACATCCTCGAAAGCCTGCAACGAAGATTCGGCAGGAACGATATGCGCCTCAAGCGCGCGATAATGCTCGCTGATGCTCCAGATATGGACGTGATGGACGTCGGCCACGCCTTCTGTGTCACGCAGGTCGCACACAATGCGATCGAACTCGCTTTCGTCCGGCACCGCACCCATCAAGAGCCGCACCGTGCGAGGCAACAAAGTGACGCCTTGCCAGATCACATAGGCAGCAATGACCACGGTGATGATCAGATCGGCGATATAAAGTTCGTATCGCAGAATGAGTACGCCAGCCACGATCACACCGACCGAAGCCAGCGCATCGGACACATTGTGCAGAAAGGCGGCTTTCATGTTGAGGGAGTTTTTCGAGCTGGCGTAGACCATCACCGCCGTAACCACGTCGATCACCAACGCTATCCCGGCGACCCAGATTACGGTCCACCCCTCAACGGGTTGAGGGTCTGCGAAACGGTTGATCGCCTCGACGAGCAGATAGAAGCCGATGATAAGCAAAGTCGTCAGATTGATGAGAGCTGCCACGACTTCCGCACGAGCATAGCCGAAGGTCATAAGCTTGTCGGCTGGCCGGCGCCCGATCCGCCTCGCAAACAGAGCCAGTCCAAGCGATGCCGCGTCGCTGAAGTTGTGCAGCGCATCGGCGATCAGTGCGAGCGAACCCGACAATATCCCCCCGATGATCTGGGCAACAGTCAGCAGGACGTTGAGGGCGACGGCCAATACAAGGCGGCCGTCGCTCATGTTCTCTTCGCCGTGACTGTGCCCGGCATGACCGCCGGATTGTGCCATTACCTGCCTCCTTTTTCTCTTCTCTTGGTCGTCGTAACGGACTGCGCGGGGGAATGCTGGAACGTGCTGTTCGAAACATCGAGTTCGCGCGACAGTTCTCCAAGCGCCGAGATCGCGAGGCCGAGCAGGGCGAATCCTCCGACAAATGCCGGGAGCGTCATGTGATTGGCGGCGACCGATCCGGTTCCCATGCGAAGCAGCGCGCGCGCCGATGCAACTATAAGAAAGCCCGGGATAATAGCCGCTAGCCAACCTCGCCCGCTGTCGGTGAATCCGTGCAGCGCCCAAAAGGTCAAGAGAGCGATGCCGATGAAAAGCAGGGAAAAGAGGACAAGTAGCGCAAGCTGGTCCATCCTGCTCACTTGGGCGGATCGGTATTCATCGATCGCCTGGCGTCCTATTTCCAGGTTCGCAAAAACAAGCGCTGCAGACACCGCCACTGCTGTCGTCGCGGATGCCGCAGCGGCAGCACCCAAGAGAACGCTGTAAGGCAGGATTTCGAACGCAATCGACACCGAGATGCGACGAACCAGGGTTGGCCTATCGAAACATCGCTCGGGTCCGTCATCACCCCGTCTGAGTCTTGCGTATCGGCCAAGCTCGCTGAAAAGCAGAAGTAGCAGCCCGCCCGCCAGCATCAAACCAGTGAGTGCCCAGCGGGTGAGAGGGGATTGTCCCAGCGGAAGAGTTAGCAAGACGGCAAGGGCTGTAAAGGCACCCGAAACGCCGCCTGGCAGGAGCGGATGCAGGAAGTTCCAATTGCCTTTCGCCAATTTGCCGCCAATCATGACCCCGATGCCTGCTAGCATCGCCAGGACAAGGACCCGCGAAAGGTCCTGCGCGGCAAACAAAGTATCGAATAGCGTCAATTCCTTTTCTCGCCGTGGACGGTCCCCGCCTCCTCATGCACATCCATATGCGTATCGCGCAGGATCTGCACTCCGCCGTAGAGCGCTATGCAGGCGACCGCTATTCCGACCACCAGATCGGGCCAGTTGGCACCGGTAATCAGCACAACGATGCCGGCGATGATGATCCCGCCATTGGAGATGAAGTCGTTGAAGCTGAACGTTGTCGCCGCCCGCATATTGACGTCCTTGTTCTCCATCTTCTGCAACAGGCGCAGGCAGTAGAGATTCACCAATCCCGCGACGAACGCCATCGCCATCATCAGCATGCCGCCCGGATCGGAACCTTCCACGAACCGACGGTAAGCATCGAAAATGACCCCAGCAGAGAAGATCAGCAGCATGATGCCGGAGAAGCGCGCGGCTCCGCGCTTCCAGGTCCGCGAGCGGGTTAGCGCAAGCAGGCTGAGCGCATAGACGATTGCATCCGATGAATTATCGAGGCCGTTTGCCAACAGCGCGTTGGAATCGGCAAAATACCCGACCGCGAAAAAGCCGATCGCGATGGCCACGTTAAGCCACAGGACAACCCACAGGGTCTTGCGCTTTTCAGGCGACCCGACATCGACCTCATGACCGCCACTCATGCTGCGTCCTCCCCGGTTCGTACCCAGCTTTCGGCATGACTACGCTGTGATGGTTGGAAGAACTTCATTTCGGCGCGGAAGAGCGACGATGACATCTCCGTGCCCCACTCTTCCCATTTGCTGTCACCGATTATGGCGATCCGGCCGAAACAATCCTTATGCCGGACGTCGAACTTGAGATCGCGCCAGAGACCTCCGAGGTCCCAGCCCGAAAAATCAGGCGCGAGCTCGATTACCATCGGGACGGTGCCGGCCTCGCGCTCCGCGATACGTTCGAATTGGGGAACAAAGCGGTTATAGTCTTCATCCTCCAGCCTGCCTCCGGCGCGTATCCAGAGCAGTCCGTTCTCTTCCTTCAGTGCCAGCACCGTATTCTCCTTTCCCGATCGGTCATGCGATGTCCTTCAGTTCGCGCTCTTCATCGCTCGTCACATTGCGACGCAGACGGTCCCACCACTTCTCGCGCCAGCTTCGCTCGTCGTCGGAACTGTGCAGTACGAGCCGCGCGATCGCGGGAAGGACGAACAGCGTGAGTGCGGTCGCAGTGATCAGGCCGCCAATGACGACCGTAGCCAAAGGACGCTGCACTTCGGCCCCTGTTCCGGTTGCAAGAGCCATGGGTACAAAGCCGAGTGAGGCCACCAGCGCGGTCATCAACACCGGTCGCAGGCGCGCGAGCGCGCCATCTGCGATCGCGTCATCAAGTGGCATACCACTTTCAAGACGCTGCCGGATCGCGGTCATCATGACGAGACCGTTGAGCACAGCCACACCCGACAGGGCAATAAAGCCGACCGCCGCCGATACCGAGAAGGGCATGCCTCTCAACACGAGGGCAAACACACCGCCCGCCAAGGCCATCGGGATGGCGCTGAACACCGCCAGGGCCGGAACCCATCCACCAAGCGCCATGTACAGCAGGAGCAGGACAACGGCGAAGCAGATGGGCACCACGATCGCGAGCCGAGCCTGCGCTTCCTGCAGGTTCTGATACTGCCCGCCCCACTCGATGAAGGAGGCAGGGGGCAGATCGACCTGGGCCGAAACACCTTCCTGCGCTTCTTCGACAAAGGAACCGAGATCGCGTTCGCGGACGTTGGCGGAAACGATGACGAGCCGGCGACCCTGTTCGCGCCGGACTTCGGCGAGACCATCGACGACCTCAAAATCGGCCAGCGTTCGCAGCGGAACCGTGACGCCGTTTTCGAGGACGATCGGCAGGGCTCCTAGCTGGTCGAAATCGTCGCGCGTTGCGTCTGCCAAGCGTACGACGACATCGAAGCGGCGGTCGCCTTCGAACACCAGGCCCGCCGGTCGGCCGCCAAGGGCGATGGCAACGGATTGCGCCACGTCCTCGACCGTGAGACCGTACCGCGCGATGGTGGGACGATCGAAAGCGATGTCGAGCGTCGGAAAGCCCGTCACCTGCTGCACCTTTACATCGGCCGCACCCTCGACACCGCGAAGTACGCCTGCAACGTCGCCCGCCGCTTCGGTCAGTGCGGTGAGATCGTCGCCGTACAGCTTGACCGCCACATCGCCGCGTACGCCTGCGATCAGTTCGTTGAAACGTAGTTCGATAGGCTGACTGAACTCGTACAGGTTCCCGACAAGACCGCCAAGTGCACTCTCCATCTCGCCAACGAGTTCATCCTTTGGCAAATCCGGGTCTGGCCACTCCTCACGCGGTTTCAGAATGACATAGGCATCCGATGCGTTGGGCGGCATGGGATCGCTGGCGACTTCTGCCGTACCGGTTCGCGAGAAGACCAGCTCGACCTGCGGAAACTCCTCGAGCCTGTCTTCGACCCGCCGCTGCATCGCCAAGGATCGTTCGAGTGAGGTCGAAGGAATCCGAAGCGATTGCACCGCTATGTCGCGCTCGTCGAGCTGGGGAGTGAACTCACTGCCAAGAAAGCCGAACATTATTGCCGCGACAGCAAACAGGCCAGCACCAGCACCGATAACCGGCCAAGGACGCGCAATGGTCTTGCGAATAGCGGGACCGTAGCGATCCTTTGCCATACGGATCGGTTTCACCTCCTTCTCGGTCAGCTTCTTGTTAAGCAGGACCGCAATCATCGCGGGCACGAAGGTGAGTGACAGCACAAAGGCCGAAGCCAGCGCGAGCATGACCGTAATCGCCATTGGCGAAAACGTCTTGCCCTCGACCCCGGTGAAGGTGAGCAGCGGCGCATAGACCAGCAAAATGATTGCCTGTCCGTAGACCGTCGGCTTGATCATCTCCTGCGCGGCAAGCCGCGTCTCGGTAAGGCGTTCGCCCAGGCTGAGCAGCCGGCCTTCGCGATGCTGGCGCGTGGCAAGCCGCGCGACACTGTTCTCGACGATGATCACCGCGCCATCGACGATCAGGCCGAAGTCGAGCGCGCCGAGGCTCATCAAATTGCCCGAGACGCCCAGCCTGTTCATGCCGATGGCCGCCATCAGCATCGAGATCGGGATGACCAGGGCCGCGATAATGGCGGCCCGGATATTGCCGAGCAGGAGGAACAGCACCGCGATAACCAGCAAGGCGCCCTCGACCAGGTTTTTTTCGACCGTGGCGATCGTCGCATCGACAAGCGAAGAGCGGTTATAGACAATTTCTGCCACCACGCCGTCGGGTAGCGATGCGCGCACCTCTTCCAGTCGGTCTGCCGCCTGAGCCGATACGGTGCGGCTGTTCTCACCGCTGCGCATCAACACAGTGCCGACGACCGCTTCGTCGCCATTCAGCGAAGCAGCCCCCGTGCGCAGATCGCCCCCGATTTCGACATTCGCTACATCGCCGATGCGGATGGGCACACCCTCGCGCGTCGCGACGACAGCCTCCTCGATATCGGCGATTCCGCCCAGTCGCGCATCGACGCGAACGAGCAGGGCTTCATCGGCCCGGTCCACGAAATTGGCGCCCGCCGCGAGATTGGCGGCCTCGAGCGCATTGATCAGGGAGTCGAAAGACAGGCCGTAGCCTGTAAGCCGTGCCGGATCGGGCTGAACGAGGAATTGCTTCTCGAAACCGCCGATTGAATCGACCCCGGCCACGCCGTCGATCGAACGCATGAGGGGTGCCACGACCCAGTCCTGCACAGTACGCAGATAGGCAGCCTTGGCGACCTCGCTTTCCAGCCGGTCGCCGCGCTCGGTTATGAAGCTGCCATCTCTCTGCCACCCAGTCCGGCCGCCTGTGGTCGCTCCCTTGCCGCCGGGATGCTCGTATTCGATTGTATACATGAGCACTTCGCCAAGCCCGGTGGAAATTGGCCCCATGGTCGGCTCCGCCCCTTCAGGCAGCGAGGCGCCGATCGGCGCGAGACGTTCGTTCACCTGTTGGCGAGCAAAGTAGATGTCGGTGCCTTCCTCGAAGATGGCGGTGACCTGGCTGAAGCCGTTGCGCGAAATCGATCGGGTCATCTCCAATCCCTCGATCCCGGCAAGCCCGGTTTCGATTGGAAAGGTCACCTGCGTCTCCACCTGAGAAGGCGAAAGCGCAGCCGCGCTGGTATTGATCTGCACCTGTGTGTTGGTGATATCCGGCACCGCGTCGATCGGCAGGCGCAACAGATTGAATGCGCCATAGATTGCCGCGAAAATGGTGAGGACGATAATCGCCCAGCGGAATCGCACGGCAACATCGAGGATCATCCCGATCAGGCCATGGTGATGGCTATTCTCGTCCGAATGGGACGACGTTTGATCAATGGCCATGTTCTGCGCCCTCCTTTTCGAGCTCGGCTTTCAGCAGGAAGGCATTGGCGGTCGCGATACGCTGACCCGTTTCGAGGCCGGACAGGATCGTCACCATCCCGGCGGATCGGCTGCCCGTTTCCACCTCGCGCGCCTGAAACCCGCGGCGAGTCCGGACGAACACCACATCGCGGCCCTCAAGCACCTGCACGGCATCTTCAGGAACCGCGATAAGGGTCTGATCCACTTCTCCCGAAGGGCGGATGCGAGCCTGAAGGAACGAGCCAGGCTGAAGACCTGGAACAGCGCGCGAGATGCTGAGGACAGCTGTCGCGCTTCGGCTTTCAGGATCGAGCGAAGGCGTGACAGAGCGTACGCGCGCGCCGATCTCGCGACCATCGCCAACAATCAGTGCTGCCTCATCGCCGGGCTGGATGCGCGAGGCATCTTCCGACGGTAGCGCGACTTCGACCTGGAGACCGTTCGGATTGACGACCTGATACAGTTCCTCGCCGGCATCGACGAAGGAGCCAAGTACGATTGGCGCAGCCGTCACGCGTCCGGATAGGGGACTGGTGACGGCGAGCGAGCGACCGTCACCGCTTACCCCGGCAGCGCTGACCGCGGCCTGGGCCCGGTTCAATTCGGAACGGGCGACATCGAGATTGGCGCGCGCGGCTTCCAGATCCTGCCGTGCGGTAACATTCGCCTCGAAAAGGCGATGTTCACGATCAAATGCCGACGACAGTTCGGTCACGCGAGCACGAGCTGCACTGAGCTGCGAGGCGAGCGCAGCAGCATCGGCGCTTTCAATCCGTGCAACAGTCTCGCCCTGGCGGACATAATCACCAAGCGTCTTGCCCACAGTGCGTACCACACCCGATGCGCGCGCATCGATACGCGCACTTGCGGTCGGACTAGCGGCTACCGTGGCCGGAAATACCAGGTCGACGGATGCACCATAACGTACTGTACCGATTACAATTTCGGCAGCCCGAATCTGTTCTTCGCCGATCAGAACGAGGCCCTCCGGCAATTCTGTTTCGGCTGCTTCTTCGACGCCACCGGTATCGACTTCACTGTCAGGCCAAAGCATCAGAAGCAAAGCTGTAGCGAAAATGACGATTCCGGCGATGATCGCCAGTTTCTTGCGGTTCATTTGAATATTCCTCATTGTGCGGCCAGCCGGATCAATTCAGCAGCAGCCTGCCCCCGGTCCTGCTGGGCAGCGATCAGGGCTTCACGAATTGCATCGCGCGCTTCGGCAGCGCTCAACACCTCGATCAACGGAAAGCGGCCGTTGCGGTAGCCGATGCGGACAAGCCGCAGCGCCTCTTCGGCCTGGGGCAGCGATGTCCGGGAAAGCGTTTCGACGCGCGCCTCAGCAGCGAGATACTGCGCCCGCGCCCGGGTTACCGATTGTTCAAAATCCGCCAGTGCCACGGCCTCGCGTGCATTTGCGGCGCGAAGCCTCGCTTCTGCAGCCGCGATATTGCCCTGATTGCGATTGCTGAACGGAAGCGGGATCGAGACGCCTACAAGGAATGCGTTGTCGTTGCTTTCTTCGAAACGGCGCACACCGGCCGAGACGACCGGATCGGGAACGCGCAAGCTGCGCTCACGATCAATATCTGCCGCAGCAGCCCTGCTTTCGGCGCGCGCCACCCGCAACTGGAGCCCTCTCGCCGCAGCCAGTGCAACTCCAGGTGGCCGGATGTCCGGAAAGTCCGCCGGGACTACAGGGGGCACGTCCTGAACGCCCCAGAGAGACGCGAGAGCAGTGCGCGCCGCGAGACTGGCCGCTTGAGACGCTTGCAATTCGGCGCGCGCCTCTGCCAGAGCCGCCTCTGCACGCAAGGCGCGCAAAGGTGGCTCACGGCCTACTTCGACCAGCAGTCCTGCAATGCGAGCGAGCTCTTCGTTCCGTTCGACCACATCGCGGGCCAGTTCCACGCGCGATGCAGCGGCCGCCGCTGCGACATATCGCTCGCGGACGAGGTAGCCGAGTTCGACATCGGACAGGTCGGCGCGAAGGTTTGCAAGCTGTGCTTGCGCCCGGGCAGCTTCGACCCGGGTCCCCCGCTTGTTGCCAAGTTCAAGGCGCTGCCCCACCGCAAGCGTGTATTCGGTAGCCCGCAGTCCGGAAAAAGCGCCGCTTCCGGCGATATTCTCGACCTCGAACGAAACTTCGGGGTTCGGTCGGAGACGCGCCTGTCCGACGAGCGAGCGAGCGGCATCCGCTTCGGCGCGCGGTCCCACCATACGCGGGTTCGCGGAGATTTCATCGACTTCGCCCGTGACACCTGAGCGGCTCAGCGCGTCTTCGAGCGTCAGAAGCTCACGCTCCTGCGCCGCCACGGTCGTGGCATGAGCGGCGAGGAACAGCCCTCCAAGGAGGACTCCTCGCCAATGAATGGCTAACATTTTCCGAAAATTCCTCTGCTGACAATCCGAACTGCGCTGCGGCATGCAGCGCGGTGACGGTCGTCAGGCGCGAGGAGGGCGCTTCAGTCGGTCGGTAATGTCGGAAGCGAGCGCCTCGGAGGGAGGCGCATCGGGAACCACAACCAAATGAGGGACCGAATCCTTCTGCACGGTGCTGGCAAAGCTTGCCCCATGATGACAATGGCCGTGCCCACACATGCCGTGTTGCTCGGTCGGCGCATCCGAATCACCCGGAACTTCGTCGGTAGCTGCGGATGACGCGGACGCGCTGTCGAGCGAAGCCAGAACGGGCGTGCTTCCGGGCGCCACTTCGGCGCCGCAAGCAGCAGCATCCGCCGCGGTCACGAACACCATCGCGACCAGCATGAGCAGGACGACAAAAGGATGCAGGACAAGGCGACGATAGCTTGTGGTCATGGATTCCGACGGCTCCTAGCAAACCGGATCAAGATTGCAAGCTCCGTAATACAATGAAGTATAAGTCGTTTGTTACAGTATAACAGTCCTCGAATACTGTTTCGGCCTTGCAAGAACGGGACGATCAGGCTGCGCGAAGCTCGGGATGGGGATGCTCACAGCGATGCACTTCGATCGTGACGTGCACATATTCCGCATGCTCTGAAAGTCGGCTCGCATAATGGTCGGGCGCGAGCGGATCACCGGCGATGAGCGAGGCGATGACCGCATACTTGCCAGGGCCGATCCGCCAGATGTGCAGATCGCCGATCGCGGCGTCCCGGTCCTCGAGCGCCTCGCGCACCTCTGTGTACCGTTGAGAGGCCGCTTCGGCGTCCACAAGCACGGCAGCGGTATCGCGCAGCAGTGACCATGACCAGCGCCCGATCACGAATGCACCCACCAGCCCCATTGCCGCGTCCATCCATGCCCAGCCGAGGTACATGCCGGCGAGAAGGGCCACGATAGCCAGGACCGAGGTCAGGGCATCGGCAAGCACGTGGAAATAGGCGGAGCGCAGATTGTTATCGGCATGCGCATGGTGGTGGTGATGATGATGGTCGTGATCATGCCCATGGTGATGATCGGCACCAAGCAGCCAGGCACTCGCGAGGTTCACCACAAGGCCGAGCACGGCGATCCAGATCGCCTCGGTATAGGCAATCGTGAGCGGGCTGACGAACCTTTGAGCCGATTCAACCGCGATCCCGATTGCGAAGATGGCGAGGACAAGCGCGCTCGCGAAGCCGGCGAGGTCGCCCACCTTGCCGGTACCGAATGTGAAACGCGGGTTGTTCGCATGGCGCCTGGCAAACCAGTAGGCGAAGGCCGCGACGCCCAAGGCACCTGCATGGGTCGCCATGTGGATACCATCGGCTAGAAGCGCCATCGATCCGGTCCACAGGCCAGCGACGATCTCGACCACCATCATCGCGGCGGTCAAGGCAACGACATAACGCGTGCTCCGGTCATGGGCGTCGTGCGAGGCGCTCAGGAAGTTGTGATCATGGGCGAGCGGATTGGAGTCGGCGTGGTGCATGCGGGGCTGATAACCCGAGATGCCTTCCCAAGAAATCCCCTCTCCAACCGAAAAGGCAATCGATGACAATTGTCTGAGATGGTCGCCGCAGCCAACCGATGGTAGACATGTTGCAGCGACCAACAGACTATTATCCCTTAGTCTTGGATCCGGACGTCACGGTCCTGCGATCGACCACAGTGATCCGGCGCGTCTTGGCGTCGATCACTAGCCGTTCAGTCACGCCATTGCCCGGAAAGGGGAGGAGAGAAGGGGAAACTTAAGCGCAATCGGAGGCAGCGCTCAGTTTCATTCGGACCCTGACCTGTTGAGCGGAGACTCTATCTATCCGCTGCCGAGCAAGCGCTCTTCGAGAAGCGTCCGAAAATCCCGACGCGCATCAGCAATTACGAACACAGTCACCTGACCGGGTGCTGGCTCGGGCTGATATCCGTAGATGATGCGGAAGGGAGAGCGCGACAATTGCCGGAATTCGGTGATCCCGAGAGCCTCAAGTTCCGGTGGAACCGGTCCTTTCTGAGGATTGTCGGAAAGGGACTCGATAGACGCGACGAGGTCATCCAGCAGTGCGTCCGCACCATCGTCGCCATCCGGCCCGCGCTGCGCCACGCGACGCTGCCAGATACCCGCAAGATCACGCTCCGCACCGGAGGTGATCTTGATCGCTAACGCGGCCGTCATCATTCAGTTTGACTTACCCCGTACGCGCTCCGCAAGGCCTGCCACCGGGCGGGTCCGACCAGCGGCAACATCGGCCTGTCCGAGCGCCAGAAGTTTTAGCAGAGCGAGCGTTTCCTGTGCGCGCTCGTAGCTGGCGACATCCTGCAGAACTGCCTTGGCTTCGCCATTCTGCGTGATGACCAGTGGCCCGCCGCCATCTCCAATCTCCCGGATAATTTCGGCGCTGTGGGCCTTCAGATAGCTGATCGGTTTGATGCGCTGGTCCAGCTTCATAGAACACCTTGGGACTGAATTTGGTCTTTATATAGTCCACGACTTGGCAATTGCAAAGCTCAATGCCCGATTGCGATGCCTGGGAGTATCTGGCCTGCCCTCGACACCGGGACGAACAGCCGCGTGCGGTAGCGGATGATCTCGGTGAAGCAGCCCTTGTTCTTGTACCAGTCGAGGCGATCGGGCGAGAACCCGGTCAGTTCAAGGCGCTGTTCGCCGCCTATCGCCGCTGTCCTCGTCGACCACTCGGGTTGCTTCGAGCGCGGCTTCGAGGTTGCGGTGAATGATCGCCCAGGCATCGGCATAGGCATCGTAGATCCCCAATCTTGTGCACCGGTCTCTTCGGCAAACAGGCTGGAAATGTCGGTACGGGTGAGATGACGCCCCGACGCAAGAAGCGCGGCAATCCTGGCCCCAATGGCGTGGGCCAGGGGCACTGCCGGCATCTGCTCGCCGGCGGGAAACAGATCTGATTGAAACATGGCAATTCGTCCTCCTGATGAGGGCATCGGGACACGCCCTCTGCCGGATCAGGAATTCGAGAAGCCCACTCTCCTCTACCGCGCCGCCTTGCGGCGCAGCCATGCTGTCAGTTCATCGTTCCAGTCTGTGTCGCGTGACGACGGCTTGCGAACGTGGATCGTCCGCGCATCGCGGGCATAAGCGGCCAGGGCACGCGACGCAGCCAGCTCGCCGCCAGCATCGTGATCGACGAAAAGGTGAAGCTCGGTCACGCTCTCGGGTACGCTGACGAGGCCGAAGCGCTCATTGCCCAAGGTCGCCCAGACGGGAATGCCGGTGAGAGCATAGGCCGACATCGCGCTCTCGACCCCCTCGGCAAGGCCAAGCTTGCCGGAGGCCGGAGCGAAGAGGCGGACAGCTGCTTCGCCGAGCGCGCCGAGCGCGCGCTTCGGTTTGTCGAAATCGGCCTTGGCATTGCCCGAAAGGAACGTGCGATGGATGGCGATCGGCCCCACGTCGAGGCTGACCGCCGCAATCATGGCCGGCAAAAAACGGGTGCGTCCCTTCGGACCAAGAGGCGTTCGTGGATGGAAGCGGAGCGCCGGAGATGCTGCGAGGATGCCGCGGCTCTCGAGGTAGGACTTTGCTGGACTCGCGCGTAACGGCTGTGCGTCGCGCCAGATGCGCAAGGCAGCGGCCGAAGGCTTCGCTGCAGGACCAGTGTCCATCGTGGGCTCGATTGCACCTCCCGAGAACCAGGCTGACGCCGGTACACCTTCACTCACCAGAGCAGCCAGCACGCTCTGCTGATCACATCCCGCAAAACAATGGAAAAGGATCGCTTTTTGGCCGAGCGACACACCGAGTGACGGCGTACGGTCGTCATGCGCAGGGCAGCAGGCCATGCCTTTTGTGCCGGACCATTTGCCGCCCCGGTTTTCACAGATGCGGCGGGCGGCTTCTTCCAAAGAGCTTATCTTGGTGGAATATCGGTGGGACATGGCACATCGCGATCCTTTCGGCTCGCTCACAAAGGCCCTCCTCCCCTCCAGCCCTTCTGTGTTGTAAGAACAGGTCGGAGGGGATTCACGTCTGCACTGCGAGCCCGTCGATTTGAGCGTCACATCGACATCGCCGCTCACCCGCGAGGTCTACCGATTATTCGTAGTGACTTCTCACTAGCGCCATTGATCCTTATTGCTGCCCCACGACCTGGTCAGTTTAGATCATGCGACACGTTACCTAATCGAAAATTCCAGTCCGATCTTTCCTTTTGCAAATCGCGTCGTGCCTTCGAAAGGTAGTCCCGCCAAGTCCGTCGATGAGTGATATGGCTGATTTTGCCGGGCTTGCTCATTCCCGCCATCGCGGCAACCGCCATTCTGCTATGGCCGGGTTGATCATTTTCACGAGCGAATAATGTCTTCGCGCGTTCGATTTCCTCGTCTGAATAATGCATTCGATGCTCCATCGGGTTGGACCTGCGAGAGCGTTCGAACGAAATTCGGCGAACCCTCTGCAGGGTCCGCCGGTTAACCTCCAACTGGAGGACGGGACCTCGGAATTCTTCCGAAGCTGTCGGCTTGTGCCGACATGCGTGACGTTTGCGATATAGTCGCTGAGACAATTCGCGCAACTGCACAGCGACTTTTGAAGTACGATGGTCAAGCCGCGGCCTAGCGACCGCTCACCAGCGCCTCTCCACTCAGTCATGGTCATTGTAAGCCTCGTGCAGGAGGCGGTGAAGCATCTTCCTTCGGTAAATCTGCTTCAAGCGAAAGAGCACAAAAACATGACATATCATTTCTATTTGCGGAATTTCGCATGATATGTCATATATCGGACCATGCCCCGTTCGTCTCGAGCTGCTAGCGGACTACCGCCCCAGAGCCAACGTGCGATTACACGGCTAGGTAAGGATATCGCCCTTGCTCGCCGCCGGAGAAAACTTCCTCAGCGTTTAATGGCCGAGCGCATGATCGTCTCGGTTCAAACGCTGCAACGCCTCGAAGCGGGAGATCCTACCGTGGGCCTCGCGGTTCTGGCGAGCGCCCTGCATGTCCTGGGGATGACACAGCGCCTTGCCGAGCTGGTAACCCCAGACAGTGACCGGGCTGGCATCAGCGAGGATTTGTCCCGCCTGCCCCAGAAGACCCACGCTGTCAGCGACGATGATCTGGATTTCTAGCAAGCCGTGACGACCATCCGCACCTATGTCTTCGTGCATCTTGAGGAGGGGCCTGTTCCGGCAGGCCTTCTCACGATGACCGACGAACCGCGCAACCAGTTTGCTACCTTCGCTTACGGGCGGCGTTATCTGGAACGCCCTGACCGTATTGCGGTCGATCCTGTAGCTCTGCCGTTGCACGAAGCTGGAACTTCTCGAACATTCAGGACGGAAGAAGGCTTTGCCGTGTTCGGTGGCATTCGGGATGCTGCTCCTGACGGCTGGGGCCAATACCTAATGTACAAGGCGATGGGCGATCGCTTGCCGAGCGAAATCGATCTCATTCTGGCCTCGGGCGAACATCGCGTGGGTGCGCTCGCCTTTGGGCCGACGTCCGCCCAGCCTGAGAGAATTACACCATGGGGGGACGGCCCTGCTCCGGGCGAAGAGTTCACGCTCGCAGAGCTAGCAGAAGCCGCCGAACGAGCGCAGCATGTCGACGAACTCGACGAGAACTTGAGGGCGTTGCTAGCCGCCGGGTCATCTCTGGGCGGCGCCCGGCCGAAGGCTGCTACAAAAATCGGCGACAAACCCTGGATCGCGAAATTTCAGAAGCGGGGAGACAGCTTCCCCGAATGCCGGGTCGAACTGGCGACAATGCGGCTTGCCAGCGAATGTGGTCTCGATGTGCCGCCACTCGACTTCCGCTGTGTCCTTGATCGCGACATCTATCTGATCGAGCGGTTCGATCGGATTCCTCACGGCAACTGGCTGGAACGCAGGCCCTTTGCTTCGGGGCTCACAATGCTCGGGGCGCATGAGAGCGAGGTCAGCAGCTTCAGCTATGCCGATCTCGCAGGAGCGATCCGGCAATTCGGAACCAAAGTACTTCAGGATCTACACGAGCTATTTCGTCGTATGTTGCTCAATATCCTCGTCACCAATGATGATGATCACCTGCGTAATCATGGCTTCTTGTTCGATGGTGAGGGATGGCGGCTTTCGCCGCTTTACGATGTAGTGCCGAAGCCGCAGCTGGGACTGGAGCGCCGGCTCGTCCTCGGCGTCGGGCCGGAAGGCCGCGCTGCAACGATCGAGAATGCTCTCGCCGGTGCCGCGGTCTTCGACCTCAGCCATGATGACGCGAACGCAATCGCCGAAGACATGAGGAGAATCGTAGCGACACGGTGGGAACACCTATTCACAGAAGCAGGGATAAGCGCGGCTGATCGCAAGCGTTTCGCAACCTGCTTCCGATTGGCAGCACCCGCGTCATGATCGCAAACGCAGAAGTCCGTCCATGGGGGTGCGTGCTTATCAAATTTGGCATGGTGATTACCCGGTGATTGCTAGCCGAGAAAATGGGCATCAAAAAATGCTGATTAATGATTATATATCAGGGTCATACGATAGTATGACCACTAAGGTCTGGTATTTCCGCTTCCGCCGGAAATGACGGGGCGGCCCATGGCGGACCGCCCCGCTATCGTCAGAACCGGAGGCCGATCCCCGCCACGACCTGATCTGTGGTCAGATCGCCGAACTGGCTGTCCACCACATCCTCGTAGCGCGAACGGCGATATTCGACGCGCGCTTCGAGGGGGCCGGGCAATTGCACCTGCACCCCGCCGCCAAAGCGTATGCCACCTGCATTCTCTTCCAACTCGTCCAGCGAACCGGCGCTGGTGAAGGCCTTTGTGTCGAGCGCGGTGTAGCCGACCTTGCCGTATGCCGCGATGCCGGGCGTCAGCGCGAAACCGGCCCGCGCGCCGATGTAATACTGGCCGTTCGCTTCCAGCCCGTCGCGTGCCGAGTTGAAATTGGAGGGGAAATCGGTCGAACCGTCGCTGGTCGAAACCTCGCCCTCGACACCCACGAAGCCGCCTCCGAGCGACAGGTCGTACCCCGCCGAAACGCCATAGACAGCCGAATCGGCGCTGGCGCTCGCCGAACCGTCCTGCGCATCCACATCGAGGCCTTCGTAGCCCGCAAGCGCGCCGACATAGAGGCCGCCGGGTGCCACGTTCTGGGCAGCGGCTGGTGAGGCCACGACCAGGCCCGTGGCGGATAGAGCGAGAATCAGGGGGAGTTTCATAATCGTCCTTTCGTAATCGATCCCGTGTCGGGCGCGCCTTGGCCTTCCTACGGTTGCGAAGCGATGAACCGGCGGAACGCTCGCGGCTTTCCAGCGCTTTTCGGGCACAGCTAAAGGGAAGATCATTCATGTCCAAGACCGTCCTCATCCTCGGCGCCTCGCGCGGCATCGGCCTCGGCCTCGCGCGCGAATTTCTCGAACGCGGCTGGAAGGTCGTCGCCAGCGAGCGCGACCGGAGCGACGATCTCCACGCGCTCGAAGGCGAGAATTTGCGCATCGTAACCGCCGATGTGACCGAGCCCGAGAGCTATGCCGATCTCGGCCTTTCCGATAGCTCGGTCGACGCGATCATCGTCAATGCCGGGATCACCGGCGCCAAGCATCAGGACGCCGCCCGCGCGACGTCGGACGAGGTCGCGCATGTGATGATGACCAATGCCTTCGGTCCGGCGCGCGCGGGGCGCGAATTGCTGCCGACGATAAAGGATGGCGGATCGCTTGCCTTCATGTCCTCGCTGATGGGATCGATCGAGGACAGTTCGGGCGGCTACGACCTCTATCGCACCAGCAAGACCGCGCAGAACATGCTCGCCAAGGGTATCGCCGAACAGCACGCCAAGGAGCGCGACATCGCCGTCCTTTCCCTGCATCCCGGCTGGGTGCAGACCGACATGGGCGGCGACAACGCCAAGCTGACGGTCCATGAAAGCGTCAGCGGCCTCGCCGATGTGGTCGAGAACAGCGGCGGCGCAGGCTACCGCTATGTCGACTACAAGGGCGAAGACTTGCCGTTCTAATGTTTACCCCACGACCCCGGCGCTCGCCAGGACGGCGAGCGTCAGGACGTCGGGCGCGATCGCAGTCATCGGCGCGATCTGGACCGGCTTTTCCATCCCGATCATCATCGGCCCGATAGTCGCGTCCCCACCCAGTTCGCGCAGCAGCTTGGCGCTCAGATTGGCGGATTGGAGCCCCGGCATGATGAGCACATTCGCCGGACCCGACAGGCGGCTGAACGGATAGAGCGCCATCACCTTGGGATTGAGCGCGGCGTCGGGCGCCATCTCGCCTTCATATTCGAAGCCGGGATTCTCCGCGTCCAAGAGCGCGACCGCATTGCGGATATTCTCCAGCCACTGGCCGCTCGGATTCCCGAAGGTCGAATAGGACAGGAAGGCGACGCGCGGCTCGTGGCCCATCCTCTTCGCGACCTGCGCCGTTTCGCGGGCGATATAGGCCAGCTCCTCCGCCGTGGGGCGCTCGTTAATCGTGGTGTCGGCCATGAAGGTCGTGTGGTTCTTGCCGATCATCATATGGATGCCGAAGGGGATCGCGCCGGGCTTGGCATCGAGCACGCGCCCGATCTCGCGCGCGGTCTGGGCGAAGGTGCGCGTGAGACCCGAGATCATCCCGTCGCCATGGCCCAATGCGACGAGCAGCGCGGCGAAGACGTTGCGCTCCTGATTGACCATGCGGCCGACATCGCGCTCGGTATAGCCGCGCCGCTGCAGGCGCTTGTAGAGATAGTCCACCATGGCGGGGACCTTGTCCGAGAGCTTGGAATTCTCGATGATCCAGTCGTCGGGATCGTCCACCGCCAGCTCGACCAGCTTCTCGCGCACCTTTTCGGTGCGGCCGACCAGGATCGGGGTCCCATAGCCGAAATCGCGGAACTGGATCGCGGCGCGCAGCACCACCTCCTCCTCCGCTTCGGCGAAGACCATCCGGCGCGGCTGCTTGCGGGCCAGCTCGTAGATATTGGTGAGCGCAGCGGTCGTCGGATTGAGCCGGGCCTTGAGGCTCATCCGGTATTCGTCCCAATCCTCGATCCGGTCCAGCGCCACTCCGCTATCCATCGCCGCCTTGGCGACCGCGCTCGACACGACCTCGATCAGGCGCGGATCGAAGGGGGCGGGGATGATGTAATCGGTGCCGAACTGGTGCGTCACGCCATAGGCGGCGGCGACCTCTTCGGGCACGCGCTCGCGCGCCAGCTTGGCGATCGCCTGCGCGGCGGCGATCTTCATCTCCTCGTTGATCGCGGTGGCCCGCACATCGAGCGCGCCGCGGAAGATGAAGGGGAAGCCGAGGACATTGTTGACCTGGTTGGGATAGTCCGAGCGGCCCGTGGCGATGATCGCATCGGGGCGCACGGCCTTGGCCTCTTCGGGCATGATCTCGGGGGTGGGATTGGCCATGGCGAAGATGATCGGCTTGTCCGCCATCTTGGCGACCCATTCGGGCTTCAGCGCGCCCGCGGCAGACAGGCCGAGGAAGATATCCGCCCCGTCGAGCGCTTCTTCGAGGCTACGCGCCTCGGTCTCGACCGCATGGGCGCTCTTCCACTGGTCCACGTCGGCGCGGCCGGGATAGATCGGGCCGGTGCGGTCGCACACGATCACGTTCTCGTGCTTGATCCCCATCGCTTTGACCAGCGCCGTGCAGGCAAGCGCGCTGGCACCGGCGCCGTTCACCACCATCTTGCAGTCTTCGAGCCTGCGGCCCGTCACCTCACACGCGTTGATCAACCCCGCCGCCGCGATAATCGCGGTGCCGTGCTGGTCGTCATGCATGACGGGGATGTTCATCCGTTCGCGCAGCGCCTGTTCGATGATGAAGCATTCGGGCGCGGCGATGTCTTCGAGGTTGATGCCGCCGAAGCTCGGCTCCATCAACGCGACCGCCTCGATGAACTTGTCGGGATCTTCGGTATCGAGTTCGAGGTCGATCGAATCGACGTCGGCGAAGCGTTTGAAGAGGACCGCCTTGCCTTCCATCACCGGCTTCGAGGCGAGCGCGCCCAGATTGCCGAGGCCGAGAATGGCGGTCCCGTTCGAAATCACCGCCACGAGGTTCGAGCGGGCGGTGTATTTCGCGGCGTTGGCGGGGTCCTTGGCGATCTCCTCCACCGGAGCGGCGACGCCGGGCGAATAGGCGAGCGAAAGATCACGCTGCGTCGCCATCGGTTTCGACGCGACGATCTCGATCTTACCGGGGCGGATCGTCTCGTGGTAGAACAGCGCTTCGCGCGCAGTGAAACCGGCTTGTTTTTCGTCCGCCATGAGGGCTCCTGAATCTGCAAATCTTCGGTTGCCCTAACCGCGCAAGCGGGGAAGCACTAGGGGAAGCGCTGGGAAAGCGCGGGGAAAGCCTCCGGGCACCGCTTCCCGAATCGGTCAGGGCTTGGCACGAGCGCGGGCATGGCCAGCAGCGACACTCCGATGATGCAGCAATATCATGCGCTAAAGCGCCAGGCCGAAGGCGCGCTGCTGTTCTATCGCATGGGCGACTTCTTCGAATTGTTCTTCGACGATGCGCGCCGCGCCGCCGCGATCCTCGACATCGCGCTGACCAGCCGGGGCGAAAGCGGGGGCGAGCCCGTGCCGATGTGCGGGGTGCCGGTCCATGCGGCGGAAGGGTATCTGGCCCGGCTTATCAAGGCGGGTGAGCAGGTGGCGATCGCCGAACAGGTCGAAACGCCCGACGAGGCCAAGGCGCGCGCCAAGCGCGAAGGGACGCCATCCTCCAAGGCGCTGGTCGCGCGCGACATCGTCCGTTTCGTCACGGCGGGCACGCTGACCGAGGAAGCGCTGCTCGATCCGCGCAGCGCCAATGTTCTGGTTGCGTTGGCCCCCTTGCGCGAGGCGGTGGGGATCGCCGCCTGCGACATC
The DNA here is from genome assembly GCF_009827295.1 of Qipengyuania pelagi. Lineage (NCBI taxonomy): Bacteria > Pseudomonadati > Pseudomonadota > Alphaproteobacteria > Sphingomonadales > Erythrobacteraceae > Qipengyuania > Qipengyuania pelagi. The sequence goes on from NZ_WTYD01000002.1 coordinate 69,821, forward strand.
TCGACGGGTCGGATGGTGCTGGAAGACTGCGCGCCGGAAGCGGTCGAAGCCGCTCTGGCGCGGCTGGGCGCGCGCGAGGTGGTGGCGCCCGAGGACTGGGAGGCGGCGCCGTCCGATGCGACCCGGCGCGACCGTACGGAATTCCGCAGCGAAGAGGGCGAAGCGCGGCTGAAAGCGCTGCACAAGGTCGCCACGCTCGACGCGATGGGCGATTTCTCGCGTCCCATGCTGGCTGCCGCCGCCGGTCTGATCGCCTATCTCGACCATGCCGGGCGCGGCAATCTGCCGCTGCTGCTTCCCCCCGTCGCGCGCTCGGGCGCGGCGCAACTGGCGATGGATGCGGCGACGCGGACCAGCCTCGAGATTCTCGAAGCGCAGAACGGCGCGCGCGCGGGCAGCCTCATCGCCTGTGTCGATCGCTGTTCGACCGGGGCGGGATCGCGCCAGCTGGCCGAAGACCTGTCCGCCCCGCTCGCCGAGCGAGCCGCGATCGAAGCGCGCCTGCTGGCCGTGCGCCATTTGCACGACGATCCCCTGCTGCGCGCCGATCTGCGCGCGCTCCTGCGCGGGGCGCCCGATATCGGACGCGCGCTCGGGCGGCTGGTGGCGGGGCGCGGGAGCCCTCGCGATCTCGGCCAGATCCGCGACGGGTTGGCCGAAGCACGGCGCGTGCGCGACCTGTTGCGGAGCAGCGCCGATCTCGCGGCCCTGCTCGCGGATCAGGCCGAGCGGCTCGGCGGCCACGGTGCGTTGACCGATCATCTCGAACGCGCCCTCGTCCCCGCCCCGCCAACCGAGCGCGGCCAGGGCGGCTTCATCGCCAGCGGATACGATCACGCTCTCGACGCCCTGCGCGAAACCAGCGGCAATGCGCGCCGTGCCATCGCCGCGCTCGAAGCGAAATACCGCGACGAGACCGGCACGCCCACGCTCAAGATCAAGCACAACAAGGTGCTGGGCTATTTCATCGAGGTCCCCGCCAAGCATGGCGACAAATTGATGGCGGCGGATAGCGGCTTCACGCACCGTCAGACCATGGCGGGCGCGGTGCGGTTCAATTCGCTCGGCCTCCACGAAGAAGCGACGCGCATCGCCGAGGCGGGCGCGCACGCTCTCGCCGCGGAGGACGCGCATTTCGAGACTCTGGTCGAGGAGGTCGTCGCGGCGCGCGAGGCCATTGCGGCGACGGCGGCGGCGCTCGCCCGCGTGGATGTCAGCGCGGCCCTCGCCGAACGCGCGGCGGAAGGCGGCTGGGCGCGGCCCGAGATCCTCGACGAACGCTGCCTCGACATTACCGGTGGGCGCCATCCGGTGGTGGAGGCAGCGCTGGCGAAGAGCGGGGATCGCTTCGTCGCCAATGATTGCACGCTCGGCCCCGAGGATCGCTTGTGGCTGATCGGCGGACCGAACATGGGCGGTAAATCGACCTTCCTTCGGCAGAACGCTCTGATCCTCCTTTTGGCGCAGGCGGGCAGCTTCGTGCCCGCGCAAGCGGCCCGGATCGGGATCGCGGACCGGCTGTTCAGCCGCGTCGGCGCGTCGGACAATCTGGCGCGCGGGCGCTCAACCTTCATGGTCGAAATGGTCGAGACCGCCGCCATTCTCGCCCAGGCGACGACGCGCAGTTTCGTGATCCTCGACGAGGTCGGACGCGGCACGTCGACCTATGACGGGATGGCGCTGGCCTGGGCGGTGGTGGAGGCGGTGCACGAGACGCTGCAATGCCGCTGCCTGTTCGCGACGCATTATCACGAACTCAGCCGCCTCGCCGAAAGCTGCGATGCGTTGAGCCTGCACCACGTCCGCGCGCGCGAGTGGAAGGGCGATCTGGTGCTGCTGCACGAACTGGCGAAGGGGCCAGCCGATCGCAGCTACGGGATCGCGGTGGCCCGATTGGCGGGCGTGCCGCCGCCGGTTCTGAAGCGCGCGAAATCCGTGCTCGATCGGTTGGAGAAGGCGCGCGAGAAGACTGGCGGGCTTGCGGCAGGCCTCGGCGATCTGCCGCTCTTCGCCGCCATGCAGGAAGAGCCCGAACCGCAGCGCGACGCGCTACGGGACAGGCTCCTCGAACTGGATATCGATGCTCTGGCGCCGCGCGACGCGCTCGACGCACTCTACGCGCTCAAGGCGGAGGCCCAGAGAGAGAGCGAGCGCGAGGGCGATTAGGTCCCGTCGCCGCGCAGGCCGTCGGGCTTGTGCCCTTTGCCGTATTTATCGACATTGTCGTCGTGATTGGGCTCGCCGCGATAGGCGCCCATATCGACCCGGCCCGAGCTTTCCATGTCGCGCATGTGATCGACGGTATCCTGCGTCGAATCGCCCATCAGGCCGGAAGAATTGTCGCTCTTCACGCTTTCGGTCGGGCTGCCGGTCTTGGGCGTCTGCTCCTGTGCGTCCTGCGCAATCTCCTGCGCCTGCGCGCGGTGATCGTCCTGCTCGTCATTATGGGTTTCGGGCGCGAGATCGGCCTGACGCGCTTCCTGGCTTTCGCCGACACCATCGACGTTCAGGGGATTGTCGGGCTTCTTGTTCGTATCGCTCATCGCGGAAAATCTCCTTTCCGCATGAACGAGCGGCGCGCGCGCCCTGTTCCCGCCTGATCAGCCGATCAGCGCGTCGGCACCGGCTCCTCGCCCGAATAATCGTAGAAGCCGCGTCCGGTCTTGCGGCCGAGCCAGCCGGCCTCGACATATTTCACCAGCAGCGGCGCCGGGCGATACTTGGTGTCTCCGGTCGTGTCGTGAAGCACGCGGATGATGTCGAGACAGGTGTCGAGCCCGACGAAATCGGCCAGTTGCAGCGGCCCCATCGGGTGGTTCAGCCCCAACCGGCAGCCCTTGTCGATATCCTCGATCCCCGCCGTGGACTGGCCGAGCACGAACACCGCCTCGTTGATCATCGGCAACAGGATGCGATTGACGACGAAGCCGGGTTCGTCCTGGCTCAGAACGACTTCCTTGCCGAGATTGCGCGCGAAGGCGCAGGTCCGCTCGGTCGTGGTTTCGGCGGTGGCGAGGCCGGGGATCACTTCGATCAGCTTCATCACCGGGACCGGATTGAAGAAATGCAACCCGATGAAGCGCGCCGGATCGGGCGCGTAATTGCCCATGCGGGTGATCGGGATCGAGCTGGTGTTCGATGCCATGATCGCGCCCGCGGCCAGCCGCTCGCCGGCCTTTTCGAAGATCGCCTTCTTGACCGCTTCCTTCTCGGTCGCGGCTTCGATGATCAGATCGGCCTGCTCCATCGGCGCGTAATCGGCCACCGCCTCGATCCGGGCGAGCGTCGCCTCGGCGTCCGCGATCTCCAGCTTGCCCTTACCGACCAGTTTGCCGAGCGCCTTGTCGATACCGGTGCGTGCGGCCTCGGCCGTGGCGAGGTCGATATCGGCGAGCAGGACCTTCATTCCCTGCGCGGCCACGGTCTGGGCGATGCCCGATCCCATCTGGCCCGCGCCGATCACGGCGACTGTATCGATCATGCCTGCTTCATCCTCGCGACTGCAACAATCGCGCTGCACTAGCGAAGGACAGGGGGGATTGCCAGCGGCGCCTAGCGGTTCGCGCCCGGCACCCATTTCACGTCCGCCCGGCCCCGCTCATTGGCAAGCCGCGCGGCGACGAAGAGATAGTCCGACAGCCGGTTGATATAGGCCAGCGCCTGGGGATTGACCGGCTCGCTGTCCGCCAGGGCGACCACCGCGCGTTCGGCCCGGCGCACGATAGCGCGCGCCAGATGAAGCCGCGCCGCATCTTCGCTGCCGCCGGGAAGAATGAAGCTCGTCAGCGGCTCCAGCTGCGCGGTCGCATCGTCGATCGCGCTTTCGAGCCAGGCGACCTGCCCGGCTACGACGCGCAGGACCATTTCGGAGGGCGCGAAATCCTCGCTCTCGCCCGCAGGCGTGGCGAGATCGGCGCCGAGATCGAACAGATCGTTCTGGATCCGGAACAGCGCCTCCGCCTCGCGACCTTCGCCAAACGCAGCGGCGGCGAGACCGATCGCGCTGTTCGCTTCGTCGACATCGCCGATCGCCGCCATGCGCGGGCTGGATTTGGGGCGGCGCGATCCGTCGACCAGACCCGTCGTGCCGTCGTCACCCGTACGGGTGTAGATCTTGTTCAGTTTGACCATCGGATCGCGGTGCCGCGATCAGCGTGTCGCGGCGAGCAGGATCACCACCACGACCACCGCGAGCGCCTGATATTTGATGCGGTTGAACATCATCTTGTTCTGCAACAATTGCATATCGGTCGCCGTTTCGCCCTGCCCCGTCTCAAGATCGATCTTGGTCGTCTTCAGGAACGCCACCACGCCCCTGATCAGCGAGAACAGGGTGAGACCCATGAGGAGGACGAGCAGGAGGATCAGGAATGTGGTCATGCCTGAAATCTAGGGATTGCCGAGCGAAATGCCAGCCGGAAATCGGTGCAAGCGCAGTTGTTCGGCAAGCAACAGGCCCTCCTCCCTGTCATTCCCGCCCGCCTCGCGCCGATCGGCGAGCGAGGGCGAGCCGCGCCGTTTGGCAAGCTTGCGCCCATCTTCATCGAGCAGCAGACGGTGATGATCCCATCGCGGCACGGGCAGGTCGAGCAGGGCCTGGAGCAGGCGGTGGATGTGCGTGGCTTCGAACAGGTCCATGCCGCGCGTCACCAGCGTGACGCCGTCCGCCGCATCGTCGAGCGTTGCGGCCAGATGATAGCTGGCGGGCTCGTCCTTCCTGACCAGCACCACATCTCCGAGAGTCTCGGGCCGCGCCGCGATCTCGCCCGCGCGGGCATCGAACCAGGTGAGCGGCCCGGTCCGCTCCAGAGCCTTTTCGACATCGAGCCGCCACGAGACGGCTCTGCAGGGTTTCGGGCCGTGCAAGCGACAGTGCCCGCCATAGACCGGCCCCATTGCGCTCGTGCCGATCGCTTCGGCCATGATCTCGGCGCGCGTGCACGAACAGGGATAGAGCAATCCTTCCTCGCGCAACCGGTCCGCCGCCTCCTGATAGCTCGCCAGCCGCGCCGATTGGGGCGCGACCTCCCCCCACGAAAGGCCCAGCCATGCGAGATCGGCGCGGAACGCATCCGCCAGTTCGGGCCGCGAGCGGGCACCGTCGATATCCTCGATCCGCAACAGGAAGCGTCCGCCTTGTCCCGCCAGATCGTGAGCGGTGATCGCGGAAAAGGCGTGTCCGAGATGGAGCATCCCGTTCGGACTAGGGGCGAAGCGCGTGACCGGCATGACCCGCTTCCTACGCTGTCCGGCCCGGCCCCGCCAAGCGGGGACAAGCCTGTGGATAGGCTGTCCGTAACAGGGTTGACGCTTTTTCCTGCGAGTGCATTCTCACATCCATCGGGGAGGAGCGCGTGTTCGTTTCAGATACCCAGTGTGAAAGCCGCCGATCCATAAGCGGCCAGTTCGAGAGCGGCCGTGTTTAGGGCCGACCTGCTCGAACGGGCGGCGCGGTTCCGCAGTGTCGGCGACGATCCGGCGAGCAGCCTGCAATCCTGCCCCAGCCTGGTCCTGAACGCCGATTACACGCCTTTATCCTATTATCCTCTCAGCCTGTGGCCGTGGCAGACCGCGATCAAGGCGATCTTCCTCGACCGGGTCGATGTGATCGCAAGCTACGACCGCAGCGTCCATTCGCCCAATCTCGATATGAAGATCCCCAGCGTGATCGCGCTGAAACAGTATGTGAAGCCGTCGGAATTTCCCGCCTTCACCCGCTTCAACCTGTTCCTGCGCGATCGCTTCGCCTGCCAGTTCTGCGGCAGCCAGGCGAACCTTACCTTCGACCATGTCCTACCGCGCCGTTTGGGCGGCAAGACCAGCTGGGAGAATATCGCCACCGCCTGCGCGCCCTGCAACATGAAGAAGGGCGGGCGCACGCCGAAACAGGCGGGGATGCAGCTTTATGCCGAGCCGATCCGGCCGACCCACTGGCAATTGCAGCAGCATGGCAAGGCCTTCCCGCCGAATTACCTGCACGAGACGTGGCGGGACTGGCTTTATTGGGACATCGAACTGGAAGAGTAGCGGGCGCTGCGAACCGGTGCGGTGGATCGCTCCCCTCTTTTCTCAAAACAAAGGCGGCGCCGGTCCGAAGACTGGCGCCGCCCGATTGCCTGAACCTGCCGGATCGGCAGGCCGAAAGGCTTACTGCGCGGTGGTGGTGGTGTCCGCACCGGCTTCCACGGCGTCTTCGGCCTGGTCGCCCATTTCGCCCATGGCGTCGGCCTGCGCGTCGAGAGCTTCTTCCTGCGCTTCGTTGCCCTGAGCTTCGGCGAGGTCGGCCTGCTCTTCAAGCACGTCTTCCTGCGCTTCGTACTGCTGCTCGGCCAGGTCTTCCTGCGCTTCCTGCTCGCTTTCGGCGCAACCGCCGAGAGCTGCGAACGCGAAAGCCGAAGCGACGAGAGCGATTTTGTTGAACTTCATGAAAATTCCCCTTTAATCCTGTCGATACTGACAGATGGCGCAAATGTGGCGAAATTAAGATAGCGCGTCAAACGAGAAAACGGCTTTTGCGACGAAGCGTTCGCCATCCGCCCCTATTTCCTGCGGAATGCCATCAGGTTACGGCAGATCGCTCGCTGTATTCGGGTCGCTTCCATTCGCCGGTCTCGAGGATGTCGGCCAATGTTCGCGCGGCTTCGGCCATGTCCTCGAATCGCAGATAGGCGGGCGCGAAGCCGAGCCTCAATATGTCGGGATCGCGGAAATCGCCGACCACGCCCCGCGCGATCAGCGCCTGGCTCAAGGCATAGGCGTTTTCGTGCCGGAAGCTCAGATGGCTGCCGCGCCGGTCCGGGTCGTGGGGGCTGACGAGTTCGAGAGCGATCCCCCGCTCCGACAGGCATTCGCGGAAGAATTCGGACAGCGCCTGCGACTTGGTGAAGAGCCGCTCGACCCCGATTTCGGCGATCAGGTCGACACCGACCTCCAGCGCGGCAAGGGCGAGGATGGGCGGCGTTCCGCATAACAGGCGATCGGTGCCGGGCGCAGGCGCGTAATCGTCGAGGAATTCGAAGGGTCTGGCGTGCCCCATCCACCCGGTCAGCGGCTGGGCGAGCGAGGCATGATGGCGCTCGGCGACATAGGCGAAGGCCGGCGCACCTGGGCCTCCGTTCAGATATTTATAGCCGCAGCCGACCGCAAAATCCGCCTCGCACCCATTGAGATCGACCGGCATGGCGCCGACCGAATGCGACAGGTCCCAGAGCACGAGCGCCCCCTTGTCGTGCGCGGCTCGGGTCAGTTCCGCCATATCGAAGACTGCGCCTGTCTTGTAATGGGTGTGGGTCAGGAGCAGCAGGGCGACGTCTTCGTCCAGCGCTTCCATGATCCGGTCGCGCTCGGCCAGGCGGCGCGTCGCGAGGCCCTGCTTCTCGAGGCCTTCGATCATGTAGAGATCGGTCGGGAAATTGCCCGGCTCGCTCAGCACGGTCTTGCGGCCCGGCTGCATCTTCAAGGCCGCCGCGATCAGCTTGAACAGGTTCACGCTGACCGAATCGCAGGCGATCACCTCATGCGGGGCGGCCCCGATCAGCGGCGCGATCTTGCCGCCGATGCGCTGGGGCATCACGATCCAGTCCGCCGTGTTCCAGCTGCCGATGAGGTCGCGGCCCCATTCCTCGCCCACCACCTCGGCTATGCGCGCAGGCGTGTCCTTGGGCAGGCATCCAAGCGAATTGCCGTCGAGATAGATCGTCTCGGCGGGCAGCGCGAAACGATCGCGATAGGACGCCAGCGGATCGGCGGCATCCAGTTCTCTCGCCCGGTCGATCGTCATGGCAATTCCCTCAGGATCGCGCGGCATAATCCGGCATCGCCGCCCGCGATCTTGAGCGGCAGGGCGGTCAGTTCGTAGCGGCCTTCGGGAACGTCATCGAGGACGAGCCCTTCGAGGATGCGCAGGTCGTGTTCCAGCACGGCGAGATGGGCGGCCATGGTCTTGCTCTCCTCGGGATCGACGCTGGGTGCGTCGGTCCCGATCAGGCGGACACCCTGCAAGGCGAGCCATTCGACCGTTTCCGGCGCGATCGGCAGCCAGTCGCTGCGCCATGTACCATGCGGAAACGTGTCCCAGGTGCGGAACAACACGCGGTCCGCGCTGTCGATATGCGGCAGGTCGCCAATGTCGATTGCGTTGGACACGCCGCGCGCATCCACCACGAGACATTCGCCGAGATAGGGCGACAGGTCCATATCGCCCGCGTCCGATCCATCCGCCGCATAATGCAGCGGCGCGTCGGCATGGGTGCCGGAATGCGTGCTCATCGTCATCCGCGCGACATTGACGGGCGAGCCATCCTCCATCCGCCACGTCCGTTCGAAGCCGAAGGCGGTATCGCCCGGCCAGACCGGCAGGTCGGGCCGCAGGGTCTGGCTGATGTCCCAGATGCGCCGCTGGCTCATATCGCGGTCCTCACGCTCAGGAGTTCGGGGAAGAAGGCCTGTTTGAGGACCCCCGCCAGATAGGGCACGCCGGGCGTGCCGCCCGTGCCCTTCTTGAAGCCGATGATCCGCTCCACCGTCTTGAGATGCCCGAACCGCCAGCGCTGGAAATGATATTCGAGATCGACCAGCTTCTCCGCCAGTTCGTAAAGGTCCCAATACTCCTGGGGGTTGCGATAGATCGTCGCCCAGGCCGCTTCGACGGCGTCGCTGTGGTCCCAGCTGTCGACATGATCGCGGGCCAGCACGCTATCGGGGATGGCGAAGCCGCGCCGCGCAAGCAGGGCGACGACCTCGGCATAGATGCTCGGCCGATCGAGTTCGGCGCGCAGCTGCTTCGCTACCTCGGGCACCGCCTCGTGCATGGTCACCATGTCGGGATTGCGACCGCCCAGCAGGAATTCCATCATCCGGTACTGCGCACTCTGAAACCCGCTCGATCCGCCGAGATGCGGGCGGACGGTCGAATAATCGTGCGGCGTCATCGTGCTCAGCACGTCCCAGCTCTGGATCAGCTGACCCTGGGCGCGGGCCACACGGGCGAGCATCTTGAAGGCCGGGCGCAGATCGTCCGCGATCACGCATTCGCGCGCCTCGTGCAATTCATGCAGGCACAGCTTCAGCCACAATTCGCTCGCCTGGTGGACGATGATGAACAGCATCTCGTCATGCGCGCCCGACACGGGATGCTGCGCCGCGAGAATGCGATCGAGATCGAGATAGGAGGAATAGGTTACGTCTTGCGCCATGTCCCCTCGCCTAGCGGGCGCGGACCTAGCGGTCGAGAGTGCGCGCCGCCGGATGGTGCTTGTCGAGATGCTTGCGGATGATTTTGAGGTTCTTCGTATTCGAGCGGAAAGCGAGGTCGAACGCGTCGCCCACCAGCGGGATCGCACCGATCAGAGTGTCGACCGCGATATTGCCGCCCATGCGCCACAGCTTCCATTTCGGCATACCGAGATTCTTGCCCTCCCACACGATATAGGAGGCCATCGCAGCGGTGATCAGATCGCCCACCACGGGGATCAGACCGACGATCGCATCGAGCCCGATGGGATAGTTCGTGCCCGGAAGGCGGAAGCTACGCTCGAGAATCTGTTCGAGCGCTTCGACCCGGCGGCGGATCGAGACCGGATCGTTGCCGGTGGGCAGATCGATCCCCAGAGGCCGGAGGCGCTCCGCTCCCGGCGGCGTGTCGGAGGGATCGGGCCGATAGGGAACCGGACGCCGGGGCGCCGCACCGTCGAGAGGTCTGTCGTCGCTCGTCATACGCCGGCCTAGATGGGGGCGCCGGAAAGCGGGAACAAGGGATGGAGGCCCCAGGGGTTGTCGGCAAAGCCGGTCACTCCGCCGCGCACCATCGACCAGCGAATCGGCGGGCCGAAGGGGATATAGACCGAGAGCGCAACCAGCGCCGCTTCCGCCTCGGCGAGATAGCTGGCCTGTTCAGCGGCACTCGGTGCGTCGCGCGCCAGTTCGAGGAGGAAGTCGACGTCTTCGGAACAGACCGCACGGCTGACGGTGCAGTCGAACTGGTTGAGGAACCATTGCGCGCCGCCATAGCGGGCGATGCGCTCGCGAAAGGCGAGGTCGGGCGCATCGTCCATCGCGACCCGCACGCTGGCGACGCCGATCGCGGCGAATTGCGATTCGATGGCTGAGAAGAGCAGGTCCGCGCCAGGACCCCGGGGCATACCGATGCGTAGGGTGACCTGCCCGCCCTCACCCGAACCGGCATAGGCCGCAACGCGCGAGGCCGCTTCGGCACGGCGCTGGTCGAGACCGAGCGTGCTCCATGAAGGCGTGCCCGCATCGATGATCTCGGCTGCGGTCTGCGACGGCAGCGCCAGCGGCACGATACGCTCGCTCGGCGTCCATCCCCCGACACCGAAGGCCTCGATCAGGCCGGGCCGGTCGATCGCCATGATCAGCGCCTCGCGGTTCTCAGCCGTGGCAAGGAAGCCGGTGCGGGTGCGGATGTCGAGGCCGAACAGGCCCGCCACGCCGTCGAGGCGGATTGTCCCGCGCGACAGCGGCCCCACCTCGGCAAGGGGAAAATCGACGATGCTGCCGCCCAGCACCACATCATAGGCCCCGCGCGAAAATCCCTCGACCGCGGCGGCGGCATCGGTGGCGACCAGACGCACTGGCTCCACACCCTCGTCCCAGTCGGGCTGGCTCGGCAGGCCGCGCAGTTCGGGCGGCATGGCGGCGAGATAGATCCCCTCCAGCGGCTCGCTATCCCCACCCTCGTCGGGATCGACGATCCGCATCGGCCCGAGCGGGGCATCACCCACCGCGAGGCCGAGTTCGGGCTGCGCCAGCAATTGCAGCAGCTCCGGCATCGGTCCGTCGAGCCGGATTTCGACGACGCGCCCGGTCATCGCGCGGATATCGCGCACGCGTTCGAGATCGAGGCCGAGCGAGGTCCCTTCGAGCCGCGCCACGGTCCGCCGCAGCGAATCGCGCACCGCCTGAGCGGTCAGCCGCCCGCCGCCCGGCAGATCGAATTCGCGAATGCGGAAGATATAGCTCGCCCCGTCATCGGTGACGATCCAGCGTTCCGCGATTCCCGGCACGACCAGGCCGGTCGCATCCAGCCGCACCAGGCCTTGCGCGGTGGCGGCACGCAGATGCTGGGCGGCGAAGGGCAGGCGAAGGCCGGGCGTGCGCATCCCCTCGTCCGAGCCGACGATCGCGACATCGACCACCCCATCGTCTCGCGCCGGGCCGCAGGCGGCGAGCGCGAGGCTGATGACCGCCGCGAAAAGGGCGTGGCGAGCGAAAGGGCTTAAAGGGAAAAGGCGGCGACGGGCGATCATGAAGGGAGCGGCGCTGATAGCACCGCAACGCGATAGCCGGAAGACGAAGCCTTGGCCGGGTTTCACGCCAAACCCGCGACCGCAGGGGTCAGAGGCGGCGCTTGCCGATCTGCGGATCGGTGAAGGCGGGGGCGGTGCGGATATGAGCAGGCACGGTCGATTCGCTTACGCCGATCCGCGCGCGCACCTGCTTGGGATCGATCTCCTTGTCGAAGGCGATACCGATGCGGCTGTCCTGCACCCAGGCGACCGTCCCGGTGACGTGCCCGACATGGCGCAGATCGACCACCAGGCGCATCCCGCGTTCGACCGTGAAATCGCCATCGGCCATCATGCCGCCCGCCGACAGGTTGCGCACCTTGGCCCGGACCGGATGAGTGCTGCCATCGACAGTGATGTCGGCCATCAGAAACAGGCTGTCCCGGCTGACATTCCGTGTGTCGACTGCAGACATGGCAGATAATCTTCCTCTTGGCGCTTCGCTCCCCGTGCTAGGAGCAAACTCTCAACAAATGGTAAGCCGCGGCTTTGGCTTGCCGTAAACGATCAGTCGTCGCGCGAGATCTTTTCGCGGCGCTCATGCGCTTCCTGCGCCTCCACCGTCATCGTGGCCACGGGCCGGGCGATCAGGCGGCGCAAGCCGATCGGATCGCCGGTCTTCTCGCAATAGCCGTATTCGCCCGCATCGATCCGGCGCAGCGCGCTGTCGATCTTGGCGATCAGCTTGCGCTGGCGGTCGCGCGTGCGCAGCTCGATACCCCAATCGGTTTCGCTGGAGGCACGGTCGTTGAGATCGGCCTCGCGCAGGGGGCCGTCCTGAAGGGATTGCAGCGTGTTCTCCGCCGCGTCATGAATGGATTTCTTCCATTCGAGCAACAACATACGGAAATAGTCGAGCTGCTGCTCGCCCATATACTCCTCGTCATCGCTCGGGACATAATCATCGCCGACGGATCGCTTGATCCTGGCGAGCTTTTCCTGATCCACAGCTAAAGTGGCGACCATCGGCACCTCTATCCTACCCTGACGGGCGGACCACCACCATCCGCGAAACCCGGCCCATTCCGCGAGCCCTCTCCGGCTCCCGGCCCCGGCCCCCCGAAAGCGAGGTCCGTCGGGCGCGGCCTATAGGGCGGCGCCGGATTCGGCACAAGCGGCAATCCCCGCCATTCCGGTACGGCTTCGGGCGGACCGGCCCGCTCCGCTTTATCTGCGCTTTGAATTGCAAGAAGAGCATTAACCCTTTGTTGACTATAATCCCGCAGATTGGGGATGCCCGGCAATAGGGTTGCCGGCATAAACAGGGGGAAGAGCCATGCACTTCACTTCGATCGACGGCGGACAGGGCGCCGTTCTCCAGGGGCCGGAAGCGGATGCGCTGGTGGCCGAATGCCTCGCCGCGTTTTCCGGTGGCAGTCTCGATGCTATCTACGATCTCGGCGTCGCCTTCTCGACCGCCAGCCACGGATGCGAATGCGACCTCGTGGAGGCGCATAAATGGTTCAACATCGCCGCATCGCGCGGGCATGTGGAAGCCTCGCTCTGCCGCGCCGACATCTCCGAGGAAATGACCGCGCGCGAAATCGCCGAGGCCCAGCGCCGGGCGCGCGAATGGCTCGCGATCGAGCGCCGCGCGGCCTGATTTCAGCCTGAACCTTAGGGGTTTCGGCCCTACCCTTTCCTGAAGGGCGTCAGCTCTTCCAGATGCATCTTCTCGACGGCGACGCCCTGGCGTTCGCGTTCGAGGAAATCCTCCACCGCCGCCGAAAAGCCGGGATCCGCGATCCAGTGTGCGGAGACGGTCTCGACCGGTTCATAGCCGCGCGCCAGCTTGTGGCCGCCTTGCGCGCCCGCCTCCACACGAGCGAGGCCGAGTTCGATCGCCGCGTCGATCGCCTGGTAATAGCACAGCTCGAAATGCAGGAAGCGCACGTCGCGCGTGCAGCCCCAATAGCGGCCATACAAGGCTTCCGGGCCGATGAAATTGAGCGCGCCTGCAATCGGCTCGTCGCCATCGAAGGCGAGGATCAGCAGCAGCGCGTCGCCCATCCGCTCGGAAAACAGATCGAAGGCTTCGCGGGTCAGATAGGGCGATCCCCATTTGCGCGCGCCGGTGTCCTGATAGAATATCCAGAACGCATCCCAGTGTTCGGGCCGGATCGCGTCACCGCGCAGCCGCTCGATCCGCACCTCGGCCTGCGCCGCTGCGCGCTCTTTCCTCAGCGCGCGGCGCTTGCGCGAGGCGAGTTCGCCCAGGAAACCGTCGAAATCCTCGTAACCGCGATTGCGCCAGTGATACTGGATATCGCGCCGGGTCATCCAGCCGGCCCGTTCGAACAGATCGACCTGCCCGGCTTCGATGAAAGTCGCATGGGCGGACGAGAAATGGTTCTGCGCGCATAATTGCTCGGCAGCCGAGAGCAGCGGACGCGCGAGGCTTTCGTCCGACAGCAGCAGGCGCGGCCCGGTTGCAGGGGTGAAGGGCGCGGCGATCTGCAATTTGGGGTAATACTGCCCGCCCGCGCGCTCATAGGCGTCGGCCCAGGCGTGATCGAAGACGTATTCGCCTTGGCTGTGGCCCTTGAGATAGGCGGGGAGCGCGGCGCGCAAATGGCCACCATGATCTTCGATCACGATCGGCGCGCTCTGCCAGCCGGTGCCCGGACCCACGCTGCCCGAATCCTCGAGCGCGGTCAGGAAGGCGTGGCTGACGAAGGGATTGCCGCCCGCCAGCGCGTCCCATTCAGCTTGCGGGAACGCCCCGACCGATCCGCCAATTTTGGCGACCAGATCGCTCATGCCGCGCGGGGCTCTTCGTCCAGCGAGGGGAAGCCATTGCCTTCCGCGATCGCCGCATCGGCGTGTTCGGCGGCGCGCTCCGCCTTGTGGGGCGTGTCGACCGTCCAGCTCGGCAGCGGAAATCCTCTCGCGCGCAGATCGGTTGCGAAGCGATTGGGGAGAGCGCGGATGTCGTAGGCGACGAAATCCGGCCGCGCGGTCCAGAAGGCGAGATGCCGCTGCCAGCGATGCGGCGTCGAACCGTCCTCGGTTTCCTTCATCACCAATCCGACCAGCGTGCGCGGCGTATGGGCGCGGAACCAGCGCGCCACGCGCGGATCGAAGCTCATCACGGCATGGGGGCCGGAATAGCCCTCCAGCGCGGTGCGCACTGCGCGGCAGGTCTTGGCGACGTTGTAGCGGGCGCGCGACTTGATCTCGATCAGGATCGGCACCTGGCCCGCGACCAGTTCGAGAAGGTCGGACAGGCGCGCGATCCGGTGTTCGCTGTCGAGATAGGCGATCTGCGCCAGTTCCTCGGCGGAATGCGCGGCGATCGGCCCGGTCATGCCCGTCAGCCGCTCCAGCTCCCAATCGTGCAGCAGCATCGCCTCGCCATCGCGGCTGCGCTGGATGTCGCATTCGATCCCGTATCCCGCCGCGATCGCGCCCGCGAAGGCGGCGAGCGAGTTTTCGGGCACGCCGGGCTTGTGCAGCCCGCGATGGGCATAGGTCCCCTGCCCGATCCACGCCACGCGGGCCGGATCGGGCGCGCGGGTCAGCAGCCGGTCAAGCGCCCGAAAGAGCAAGGATCGCGTCCACTTCGACCGCAGCGTTCAGCGGCAGGACGGGCACGCCGACCGCGCTGCGGGCGTGCTTGCCCTTGTCGCCGAAGACTTCCGCCATCAGGTCGGATGCGCCGTTCACCACCTTGGGCTGGTCGGTGAAATCGGGCACGCTGGCAACGAAGCCGCCCAGCTTGACCACCCGCTCGACGCGTTCGAGCAGGTCGTGCGCTTCGAGCTGCGCCAAGATCATCAGCCCGCAGGCGCGCGCCGCCTGCTGGCCGCGTTCGAGGCCGACATCCGCGCCGAGCTTCCCCGTCACCAGTTCGCCGTCGATGAAAGGCAATTGCCCGGAGAGATAGCACCAGTTCCCCTCCACCACGAGCGGCTGGTAGCTCGCCACGGGGGCAGCGGCCTTGGGCAGGGTGATGCCGAGTTCCTTCAGGCGATTTGCGATTGTCATGCGGGTTCCTTTTCAAGTTGATCCTTCAGCCAGGGCAAGGCGCTGGCCCAGTCGTCGATCCGGGCATCGGCGTGCCCGGCTGTGTGCGCGCAGGCGATATGCGGCGCGATCAGCGGCTCACCGACGAGATGCAAGGTCGTGATGTCCTTGCCGAAAGTCTCGCGCGCGGATTGGTGGTGCTGGGGCAGATCGTCGATGAAGATGGTGCGGCTCGGCTGGTATTCGTCGACGATGCGGCGCAGCGCCGGGCCCTTGGGGCCCTGATTGGTGAAAACCCGCGCATCGAGCCCGTGGGCGAGCAATTGCGCCTTGCGACGGTCCTGCCTTTTGTCGAGCAGATTGGTGAGGATCACCACGTCCGCGTCTTTCGACAGTGTGTCGATCGCATCGAGCGCGCCTTCGATCGGCTGCTGGCTGTCCATCTCGGTATCGAAGAACCCGTTGAGCAGCGCCCAGACCTCTTCCTGCGCGACCACGTCGCCGGTTTCGCGGCGAGTCAGGGCATTGCCGAAGTCGCCGTCCATGGCGAAATCGATATCATGTTCCTCGCCCAGCCAGTCGCGGAAATGGGCGACCATGTGCAGCAGCACCTCGTCGCAATCGGAGATGATCAGGGGGCGGCTCATGAATTCAAAACTCGTGCAGCGTGGATCAGCGCCTCAGGCTCGGTTTGGAGCGCTTCGGCGCAGGCGATCAGATCGGGTTCGTGGTTGGCGAGGAAATCGAGCACCGCGCCCAACACGCGCGGATCGCCGAGGCCGGTGCGCAATTCGTCCGCCGTCAGCCCGGTCAGGTCGAGCAGGCGTTCCGCGCGGCGCGAATCCCCGAGCGCCCAGCCGAGCGCTGCAAGGGCGAGCGCGCTGGCGCGGTCCTCGGGCGTCGCGCCATCAGAAGGACCGGCAGCGGGGGAAGGCGAATTGCGAAGAATTGTCAGTCTCCGGGGAAGTCTCTAGGGGCGGCAGCGGATAGGAGCTCAGCCGTGGCCAAGCGGATAATGGTTGTCGAGGACAACGATCTCAACCGGAAACTCTTCTGCGACGTGCTGAAAGTGAACGGGCACGAAGTGGTGCCGGTCGCCGACGGGCAGAACGTGCTCTCGACGGCGGCGAAGTTCCAGCCCGACCTTGTGATCATGGATATCCAGCTTCCCAACGTCTCCGGCGTCGAGCTGATCGCGGGACTGAAGGCCGATGCGCGGCTCGCCAAGACGCCGATCCTCGCCGTGACCGCCTATGCCGGCAAGGGCGACGAGGAGCGCATCCGCGATGCGGGCGCCAGCGACTATCTCTCCAAGCCGGTCTCGATCGGCCCGTTCATGGCGGCGGTCCGCAGTCTGCTGGGCGAGTGATCGGCGGGTGATCCACCTGCCAACAATTTCAACCATTTGCCGTGGCGCACCATGCGAGCGCGCTTGACAAGTCCCGCAGCCTTGCGCTTGTCCCGCCGCCAACCGACGCGACCCTTCGCGCCCTCTTATCGAACTGGACCTTTTTCATGGACCGCGCCGAAATCGACACCCGCATCCGCACGCTGATCGAACCCTTCAACAAGAAGGGCGTGACGATCACCGACGACACGACATTCGCCAACGATCTCGAATTCGACAGCCTGACGGTGATGGATTTCGTCGCCGCGATCGAGGACGAATTCGACATCATCATCTCGATGAACCAGCAGGCCGAGATCGAGACCTATGGCCAGCTGGTCGATGCGGTCCACAAGCTTCAGGCAGAGCGGGGCTGAGCGGATCATGAGCGAAGGCATCGCCCAGCCCGACCGTCCGCAGGAGCCAGATGGCGGCGAGACGGACCTGTTCTCCAAATTCGACGACATCATCGCGATGCGCGAGGGATTGCTGTCGCAGGGGCGCGAGGATCCGTTCAACCTCGTCATGGAGCAGGTCCTCTCCCCCACCCGCGCGATCTGCAACGGGCGCGAGACGATCCTGCTCGGCACCTATAATTACATGGGCATGACCTTCGATCCCGACGTGATCGAGGCGGGCAAGCAGGCGCTCGCCGATTTCGGGTCGGGCACCACTGGCAGCCGCGTGCTCAACGGCACCTATCAGGGCCACAAGGAGTGCGAGGACGCGCTGCGCGAATTTTACGGGATGGACCACGCCATGGTCTTTTCCACCGGATACCAGGCCAATCTCGGCATCATCAGCACGATCGCGGGCAAGGGCGATTACGTCGTGCTCGACATCGATTCCCATGCCAGCATCTGGGACGGCTGCGCGATGGGCAAGGCCGAGATCGTGCCTTTCAAGCACAACGATATCGAGGCGATGGAAAAGCGCATGAAGCGCATTCCCGAAGGCGCGGGCATCCTCGTTGTGCTCGAAGGCGTCTATTCGATGCTGGGCGACACCGCCCCGCTCAAGGAGATGATCCGCATCGCCAAGGAACACGGCGCGATGGTCCTCGTCGACGAGGCGCATTCGATGGGCTTCATCGGCGAGAACGGGCGTGGCGTGGCCGAGGATCAGGGCGTGCTCGACAAGGTCGATTTCGTGATCGGCACCTTCTCGAAGAGCGTGGGCACGGTGGGCGGCTTCTGCGTCTCCAACCACCCCAAGTTCGAGATCATGCGGCTGGTCTGCCGACCCTATGTCTTCACCGCATCGCTTCCGCCCAGCGTGGTCGCCACCGCGGCGACCTCGATCCGCAAGCTCATGCACGGATCGAACAAGCGCGCGCATCTCTGGGAAAATTCGCGCACCCTCCACAAGGGCCTGCGCGATCTCGGCTTTGAGCTGGGCACCGAGGAGCCCGAAAGCGCGATCATCGCGGTCATCATGCCCGATCTGGAACAGGGCGCCGCGATGTGGGAGGCGCTGATCGAGAACGGCCTCTACGTAAACCTCGCCCGCCCGCCCGCGACGCCCGCCAACATGACCCTGCTGCGCTGCTCGCTCTGCGCCGAACATTCGGGCGAGGAGGTCGAGCAGATCCTCGCGATCTTCGAGAAGGCGGGCAAGGCGGTCGGGATCATCTGAGCCGTCTTCCGCGCAGAAGAGGCGCGGAAAAGCCACGGAACTGCGCGCTTTGCCGATCGTCTGATCTCCTGAACAAGGAGATTTTTATGACCATCGTCAAATCCGGCAGTGCGAAATACGAAGGCCTCGGCAAATCGGGCAAGGGCCATGTGTCGAGCGAGTCGGGCGCGCTGTCCGACCAGCCCTATGGCTTCAACACCCGCTTCGAAGACGGCGCGGGCACCAATCCCGAAGAACTGATCGCGGCGGCCCATGCCAGCTGCTTCACCATGGCGCTGGCCTTCAAGCTGGCCGATGCCGGGCACGAAGACGGCACGCTGGAAACCGAGGCGAAAGTCAGTCTCGAAAAGGATAGCGACGGGTTCAGCGTGACCAAGTCGGCCCTGCATCTCAAAGGCAATGTGCCCGGCCTCGATCAGGCCAAATTCGAGGAGCTGGCCGCCGAAGCCAAGAAGGGCTGCCCGATCTCCAAGCTTTTGACCTGCGAGATTACGTTGGAGACTGAATTCACCGGCTGAGGTCGCTTGAACCTTCGATTGTGGGCGGATCGGCGGTAAGCCATCCGCCCACGACGACCGCCAGCAACGTCCCCACGATCTGCGCGGCGATAAAGCCCAAGACGTCCGCTGGAGCGATCCCGGCGAAAGTGTCGCTGAGACTTCGCACCAGGGTGATCGCGGGATTGGCGAAGCTCGTCGACGAGGTGAACCAGTAGGCCGCGGCGATATACAACGCCACGCTCGCCGGGACCGAGGCGGGCAGTCGGCGCAGCGTGACCAGGATCGTGAAAACGAGACCGAAGCTGGCGATCGCTTCGCCCGCGAGTTGTCCGATCCCCGTTCGCGCTTTGGTCGAGACTTGCAGGATCGGCAGGTCGAACATCAGATGGACGGCGAACGCACCAAGTAAGCCGCCGATCAGTTGGACGGCCACATAAGGCAGCGCGTCCTTCCAGCGGAATTCTCGCCGGAGCGCAAAGGCCAGCGTCACCGCAGGATTGAAATGCGCGCCCGAATAGGGGCCGAGCATGGCGATCAGCACATAAAGGATCGCCCCCGTCGCGATCGTGTTGGCGAGCAGCGCGATGGCAACGTTCCCGCCGCTAAGCATCTCCGCCATGACGCCCGAACCGAGCACGCCCGCGAAGAGGAAGAAGCTCCCGATCGCTTCGGCCGCGAGCCGCCTTTTAAGGTCAGGCTCGAACGGCTCGGCGCTCAAAGCCCCAGGCTCTCATAGGTCGCTCCGGAGCAGGCGTCCGCCGGATCTTCCTTGCCGCTGCCGACCATGGTCAGCAGCAAAACGCCGCCCACGACCAGCGCGACGAAAGCGATCGTGACCAGACCGAGATATTCGTCGATGAAGCGCTTGATCGGGGCGCCGAACACGCGGAATAGCACGCCGACGGTGAAGAAGATCATCCCCCGCCCGACGATGCTGGCGAGCACGAAGGTTACGAGGTTCATGCCGACGAAGCCCGAGGCGATCGTCAGCAGTTTGAACGGCACCGGCGTCGCGCCCGCGATCAGGATCGCCTCGAAATCGAATTCGCGCAGGTAACAGGCCGCGACCGGGAAGCTGTCGGTCATCCCCAGCAGCGCGATCAATTGCGCGCCCACGCTGTCCCACAACCCCCAGCCGATCGCATAGCCGAGCAGGCCGCCCGCGACCGAGGACAGGGTGGCCACGGTGCCGAAACGGATCGCCTTTTTCGGTTCGGCGAGGCACATCAGCCCCAGCAGCGGGTGGGGCGGAACGGGAAAGAAGCTCGCCTCCATGAAGCAGAACAGCGCCAGCCACCACACGGCGTGGGGATGCGCGGCCTTGTCCATGGTCCATTCGTAGAGACCGCGCAGGGGCTTCATCAGCATGGGACTATCATCCGGGAAAGCGAGCGTTCGCGCGCCTGTAAAGGAACCGTGCCATGGCGGCAAGCGCGGGCAAATTAACCTATATGGTGTTTTATCCTTGACATCGTGACGTTCTCCGGTTAGAGAAACGGAACATCGCGATAGTGTGATTCGCCCCGCACCGGCTCTGCCCCACGAGGCATGGCGACAGGCGGGCGATCAGGCGAAGGAAGGGCGGGCCGGAAACGGCGCTGCCCTTTTTCGTGCCTCGCTTTCGCATGACTTTCGGGACGGAATCTATGGCAGGCAAGCGCTCAAAGACCGGCGCGCCGAGGAACTGGCGCGACCGGTTCATCGCCGCGCTGGGCGAGACATCGAATATCAGCGCCGCGGCGGACGCGGCGCAGATCAGCCTCAGCTGGGTCTACAAGACCAGGCGCGAGGATGCGGAGTTCGCCCGGCGCTGGTTCGAGGCGCTGTGCGAGGGATACGACAATCTCGAAATGCAGCTGCTCGAACATCTCCGCAACGGGGAGACCGCAGGTTCGAAAGCCGCGAAACGCAAATTCGACACGGCGGGCGCTCTGCGATGCCTGACCGCCCATCGCGAGGCGGTGGCGCGCGAGAAGGGGCGCCGCACGCTGGCGGGCGAGGTCACCACGATCGCCGCGATCAACGCCAAGATCGATGCCCTGCGCGCCCAGAGGAAGGCGGGCGACAGGGCGATCGCCAAGGCGCGGGCCGAGGCTCGCAAGGCTGCGAAGGCGCTGAAAGCCGGATCGGACCGGACGGAGGATCGCGATGGCGCGGCCTAGGCGCGAATTGTCGCGCGGATCGTGGCTGCGGCGCATGGATGCGAGCGGCGCGGCGGATCGCGAGACTCTCGCCGCCCAGCTCGCCCCGCACGAACTCGCCGCTCTGGGCAGCTATTACTGGGAAGGCTGGGCGCGCGACGAGCAATTGCCTCCGCAGGACCGGGCCAGCGAGATCTGGCGCACCTGGCTGATCTGCGCCGGGCGCGGCTTCGGCAAGACCCGCGCGGGCGCGGAATGGATCAGGGACGTGGCGCGCAATGACGGCGCGGCGCGCATCGCGCTGATCGGGGCGAGCCTCGCCGAGGTCCGCTCCGTCATGGTCGAGGGCGATAGCGGCATTCTTGCCGCCGCGCCCGGCGCGCTCGCCCCCGTTTTCGAGCCGAGCCTGAAACGGCTGACCTGGGAGAACGGGGCGCAGGCCTTCCTCTATTCGGCCGCCGAACCGGAGAGCCTGCGCGGCCCCCAGCACAGCCATGCCTGGTGCGACGAGATCGCCAAATGGGATAATGCGAGCGAGCGCGCCATGACGAGCTGGAACAATCTCCAATTGACCATGCGCCTCGGCAAGACACCGCGCGTCCTCGCCACCACGACCCCGCGCAACGCGCCGCTGATGCGCCTGCTGCTCGCCGATGCCAAGCGCGGCAAGGTGGTGGTGGCGCGCGGGAAGACGGTCGACAATCGCGAGATCCTGCCCGCCGACTATTTCGCCAGCATGATCGAACAGTTTTCGCAAAGCGGTTTTGGGCGGCAGGAACTGGACGGCGAGATGGTCGAGGCCAGCGAAGGCGCGTTGTGGAACCGCGCGCTGATCGAGACCTGCCGCGAAAGCGCGCCTTCGGCGGCGCTCACCCGCATCGTGATCGGCGTCGATCCACCCGCCTCGGCAAAGGGCGATGCCTGCGGGATCGTTGTCTGCGCGATGGGCAGTGACGGGATCGCCCGCGTGCTCGCCGACATGTCGGTGGAACGCGCCAGCCCCGAACGCTGGGCCCGCGCGGTCGCCCGCGCCGCCGAACACTGGAGCGCCGACCGCGTGATCGCCGAAGCCAATCAGGGCGGCGCGATGGTCGAAAGCGTCCTGCGCGCGGCGGATGTCTCGCTGCCGATCACGCTGGTCCATGCGAGCCGGGGCAAGGCCGCCCGCGCCGAACCCGTCGCCGCGCTCTACGAACGGGGCCGCGTGCGCCATGTCGGCCTGTTCGCGAAACTGGAGGACCAGATGTGCGGGCTATTGGCAGGCGGCGCCTACGAAGGCCCCGGCCGCTCCCCCGACCGCGCCGACGCACTGGTCTGGGCGCTGACGGAGCTGGCGTTGAAGAAGGGCGGAGGTGAGCCGCGGGTGCGATGCGTCATGTGAAGGAGCAGGTGTAATAGTCGCCCCAGAGCCAGCGGCAGCTCACCAGATCGCCGCCGAAAATCTTGGTGATGCGATCGGGAGCATGAAACCGCCCCTGCTCGTCGAAACCGTCGGCCAGCATGACCTCGCCGCTCGGATCATGAACGATGCCGGACCAGTTATCGAGGAACCCGCCCGGATTGAATGCGACGCGTACCGGCGGTCCGGGGTCGACGCTGAAAGTTATCCCGTACCGTTCGGCAAACCACTCCGAGCGTGGGGAAGCGCTGTATTCCGCGACGATCGCTTCATATCGGTTATGTTCCAGCGCGAGGCGGGAGAGATCGCCAAGCCATCCGGCTGCCCAAGCCGCCGGAAGAAACGAGACGATAGCGGTCACGGCCATGGCGGGCCCGAGGGCGAGCCCGAAACCCATGAGGAGGCGGGTGTCGTATTTGCGGCACCGGCTCACTGCTTCGAAGATCAAAACGCCGCAGCCGACAACAACGATCAACAGCACGATCGGGACCGCGATCAGGAAAAGCAGAAACTCGTTCCCGCTGCTCCAAGACGACACGAACCCAGCGAAGAGCGCGATTGCGACGCATACGGCCAGGAGCCTCAGTGCGAGGATGCTCTGCGACCGAAAAGGCTCGCTGGATGGCAATCGAAATTCAATCATGCGGCCTCGCGAAAAATGGTCGGCGTTCCCTGCGCCGCCGCCCGGGCGGGGTCATGAGCAAAAGCTGAGCATACCCTGATCTCTTGCGGTCCGCGTCGCGATCGTCGGGCGCGGGGCCATAATCCGAAAGGTCGATTCCATGTCCTTCCTCACCACCCTCGTCTCCGCCTTCAAGGGCGGGGGCGATGTTCGCGTGCCTGTCTCAGGGAGCTTCGTCGCGCCCTGGAGCACGGTGTTCGACACCTCCCCCTCCCGCCCCGGCTTCGACTACCCCACCGCCATCCGCGAGGCCTATCTTGCCAATCCGGTGGCGCAGCGCAGCGTCAGGATCGTGGCGGAGGGGATCGGCGGCGCGCCGCTGTCCTGCGACACGCCCGCGCTCGAACGCCTCGTCCAATGCGCCTGCGGGTCGCAGCCCCTGCTGGAGACGGTCGCCGCGCAGCTGCTTCTGCATGGCAATGCCTATCTCCAGGTGGTGAAGGATGCGGCGGGCGATCCGATCGATCTCCATCCGTTGAGGCCCGAGCGGGTCGAGGTGGTGGCGGGCGCGGATGGCTGGCCCGCGCTCTATCGCTACCGCGTCGGCGAACAGGCGATCGACCTCGCCCTGGCCGATGCTGACGGGTGGCCCGAAATCGTTCATCTGAAGGGCTTCCACCCCGCCGACGATCATTACGGCGCGGGCTGCCTCGCCGCCGCGCACGGCGCGGTCGCGGTGCACAATGCGGCGAGCGAGTGGAACCGCGCGCTGCTGATGAACGCCGCGCGGCCTTCGGGCGCGCTCGTCTATGACACCGGCGATGGCGCGGGCCTCACAGCCGATCAGTTCGAACGGCTTAAGGCCGAACTCGCGCAGGCCTTTCAGGGCGCGGGCAATGCCGGGCGGCCGATGCTGCTCGAAGGGGGCCTGAGCTGGCAGAGCATGTCGCTGAGCCCGGCGGATATGGATTTCGCGGCCCTGAAGGCGGGCGCGGCGCGCGACATCGCGCTCGCCTTCGGTGTGCCGCCTATGCTGCTCGGGCTTCCCGGCGACAACACCTATTCCAATTACCGCGAGGCCAATCGCGCGCTGTGGCGCCTGACTTTGCTGCCGCTGGCGAAGCGCGTGCTCGACGGCCTCGTCCAGGGGTTGGAGCCGTGGTTCAGCAGCGCGAGCCTGCGCGTCGATCTCGACCGCGAGACCTACTCATGACCGCACAGAAAGGCGCCGCCTTCCTTCTCAAGATCGGCGATGGCGCGCCCACGCCCGCCTATGAAACCGTCGCAGGGCTGCGCACGACACAGATGAGCGTCAATGGCGACACCGTGGTCGTTACGCACAAGGGCTCGGGCGGCTGGCGCGAATTGCTGTCGGGGGCGGGCACGCGCTCGGTCTCGGTTTCGGCGAGCGGAATCTTCCTCGGCTCGGATGCCGAGGCGCGGGTGCGCACCCATGCCCTTGCCGGAACGCTCGACCAGTACGAATTGAGCTTCGAGGACGGCGCGAAGATGCGCGGGCAATTCCTCGTCCAGCGGCTCGATTATTCGGGCGATTTCAACGGCGAGCGAACCTATGCGATGCAGCTGGAAAGCAGCGGTGCGGTGGTGCCGTCGTGACCCGCGCTCAAGCAGCCGAAGGCGGTAGCGCGAACCAACTACGCGGCGAGGCTTCGATACCCGTTCTAGGTCGCGCCTGCCTCCTGCGCCCGAGTTTCGACGCGCTGGTGCGGGCCGAAGAGGAACTCGGCCCGCTGTTCGCACTGGTCGAACGCGCGGGCGAGGGCCAGCTCAAGCTCGCCGAGATCGCGGCGCTGTTCTGGCACTGCCTCGCCGATCGCGCCGTGCCGCGCGAACAGGTCGGCGAAGCGGTGCTGGCGCTCGGCCTTGCCCGCTGCACGGCGCCGCTGCGCGTCCTCTTCAGCCAGATCCTGAAGGGCACCGGGTGACGCGCTTTTCCGAGACGGCGCTGCGCCTCTCCGGGCTCGCAGCGCGGGCACTGGGATGGACGCCGCCAGTGTTCTGGGCCGCGACGCCCGCGGAACTCGCCGCCTGCATCGACGCCCAACCCGGCGTTGCCGCCCCGCCCGACCGCGAAGAGATCGCGGCCATGATCGAAAGGGATCGCCATGGATGACGAGTTGGCCCCGCTATTGGTCGAAATTCGCGCCGACACCGCCGGGTTCGCCAGCGATGTCGCGCGGATGCGGGCGAGCTTCGACGGGCAATTGCTCGATGGCTTCGCCCGTGCGGGCGACGTGCTCGAACGCGGATTGCTGTCCGCGATCCGCAAGGGGAGGCGGAAATCCTGCTGCTCGCCTTCACGCCGACCGTTCTCGATCCCGAAATGCCCGAATTGAAGCGGGTGAACCTGCCCGTCGGCTGGGCCCATCCTGCCTTCGACCGGCTACAACTGGAAGATTACGACTGGCTGACCGATGGCGCCACCGCCGCGCGGCGAGCGGGTTATGCTCTGGTGCAGGCGCGGCTCGGCTATCCGCTGGAGAACCAGGATTACCTGTCGGGCTTCGTCCTGCTGGCCGAGAATGCTGATCTCTACTGGCGGCGGATCGACCGGGGCCTCGACGAGGCGCGCGAGCGCGGCGTTCCCCGCCGCTATGTCTGGGCGCTGCCGCAGGTCGCGCGCGACGGATACACGCAGCTGCCGCGACCCGAGGACAATGAGGAGAACCCCATGACGCCATTCGACGATGTCGCCTACCCGCTCGCGCTGGGCCGGGACGCTTCGGTCAGCCCGGAATTCTCGACCTCGGTCGCCCTCACCGCGTCGGGGCACGAGCGCCGCAATGCCCTGTGGTCCGATGCGCGGCTGCGCTTCGATGTCGGGCCGGGAATCCGCTCGGAAGAGGAACTCGGCACGCTGATCGCCTTCTTCCGTGCCCGCCACGGCCCGGCGCGCGGGTTCCGCCTGCGCGATCCGTTCGATTTCAGCTCGCGCGCGATGACGGGCACACCCACCGCCTTCGATCAAATCATCGCCACGGGCGACGGCCTCGCGTCCGAATTCGCGCTGATCAAGACCTATGACGAGCAGGTCCGCCGCATCACGCGCCCGGTCGCCGGTTCGATCCTCGTCAGCGTCGATGGGGTTCCGACGAGCGATTGGACGCTGGGCCAAAACGGCATGATCCTTCTCGACACCGCACCTTTGGTGGGTGCAATCGTCCGGGCGGGCTTCCTGTTCGACGTGCCGGTGCGCTTCGCGGAGGATCGGATCGACGTATCCGGCCTCAATTTCGCTGCCGGGGAAGCGCCGTCGATCCCGTTGGTCGAATTGCGGGAGGAAACCTTTGCATGACCCGCATTTTCTTCGATCGCCCGCTCGATACCGTGGCGACATTCTGGCGGGTGCACCGCCGCGATGGCGTCGCGCTCGCTTTCACCACGCATGACCGGGATATCTGGGCGGACGGCCTGCTCCATCGGGCCGGGCCAGGCATGGTCCCGTCCGCGATCCGCCGCACGGTCGATTTCTCCGACGATGCCGCCGAGATCGAAGGCGCGCTGTCGCATGGTATGATCACGGAAAGCGATCTGGCCAGCGGTCGCTATGACGGGGCGCGCGTGGCAGTGGGCGCGATCGATTGGGAAACGGGGGCGGCCGAGATCCTCTATCGCGGCACGATCGAAAGCGTCGGGCGCGAGAGCGGCAGTTTCACCGCTCGCCTGCGTTCGGCGAAAGCCGTTCTGGCGCGCGACACCATCCCGCGCACCAGTCCGGGATGCCGCGCCCGCTTCTGCGATCGCGGCTGCACTCTGTCGCCCGCGCGTTTCACCCACCGCGCCATCGCCACCGCGATCGACCGCGATGCGGACCGCGTCAGCTTCGCGGTTGCGGACCCCACCCGCTTCGCCGAGGGAGAAGTGCGATGGGTCGACGGACCGCAGACCGGCCTTTCGGCGACCGTGATCGCCGTAGACGGGGATGGGTTGGTGCTCGACCGCGCAATCGATCCCGGCACGGTGCCCGGCCATCGCGCGATCCTGCGCGAGGGATGCGATCACACCATCGCGACCTGCGCCGCCCGCTTCGCCAACGCCGTCAATTTCCAGGGCGAGCCGCATCTGCCGGGCAATGATCTGCTGACGCACTATCCGATGCCGCGATGAACCGGCGAGAACGCTTTGCCGAGGCGGCGGAAACCCTTGTCGGAGTGCCCTTCCGCCTCTTCGGTCGCGATAGCCGATACGGGCTCGACTGCGTGGGTCTGGTGGCGGCGGCGCTCGCCCGCAGCGGCGCAATCGTTTCGGCACCGACAGGATATGCCCTGCGCAATGCCGACATCGCCCCCTTCCTTCCCTTCGCGGCGCAAGCCGGACTGACGCCTTGCGAGGGCAGGGCTCAGCGGGGTGACGTCCTTCTTTTGAGGCCCGGGCCCGCCCAGCATCACCTCGCGATCGCGGTCGGACCCGACACGATCGTCCATGCCCATGCCGGTCTGCGCCGGGTCGTCCTGCAACCCCTTCTCACCGAACCCGGCTCCGGCTCGCCGATCCTGCGCGCCTGGCAGCTTCCACTGGAGTAGATCACGATGGCAACCCTGGTCCTCGGCGCCGTCGGCACGCTGGTCGGCGGCCCGCTGGGCGGCGCGCTCGGCGCGCTGGCCGGACGGCAGATCGACGGCGCGATCATCGGCAGCCCCAGGGGCGAGGGCCCTCGGCTCGACGAGCTGAAGGTCACCACATCGAGCTACGGCCAGCCGATCCCGCGCCATATCGGGCGGATGCGGACGGCGGGCACAATCATCTGGGCGACCGACCTCAAGGAGCATGGCGAAACGACCGGGGGCAAGGGCAAGCCCAGGACGACGACCTATTCCTATTCCACCAGCTTCGCCGTCGCGCTCGCCTGCCATCCGATCGACGCGGTCGGGCGCATCTGGGCGGACGGGAACCTGCTGCGCGGCGCGGCGGGCGATCTGAAGACCGGCGGGCGCCTGCGCGTCCATCTCGGCCATGGCGACCAGCTGCCGGATCCCCTGATGCAGGCGGCGCTCGGTGCGCAGTGTCCCGCCTTTCGCGGCATTGCCTATCTGGTGTTTGAGGATCTCCAGCTCGCCGATTTCGGCAATCGCATTCCCGCGCTGAGCTACGAGGTGTTCAGCGGAACGGGATCGGCGGCGGTCGGCGCGTTGGCGCACGCCGCCGGGATTTCAGCGGATCCCGCGCTCGTGCTGCCGCAGGTCGAAGGTTTCACCCAGACCGGCGAGGCGCCGATCCAGACGCTCGCCTTTCTCGATACCGTCATCCCGATGGTCCCGATCGCAGCGGCGGACGGATTGCGCATCGCCGCGCCGCCCTCGGCTCAAACGGCGGCTGTCCTCGGGCCCGCGGCGAGCTGGGACGAGGGCGATTTCGGAGCGCAAGGAGGCACGCGCAGCGAAAGCGTCGCGCCGCCTCCAGCCAGCTTTGCAGGCGTGCGCTATTACGATGTCGAGCGCGATTATCTTCCCGGTGTCCAGCGCGCCGTGGCTCGACCCGAACGGACCGGCCAGGACGTAATCGACCTGCCCGTGGCCAGCCATGCCGAAGGTGCCCGTCAGCTCGCCCGTGCGATTCAGCGCCGCGAGGCAGAAGCCCGCTCGCGCCATTTCGTCCGGCTGGCGGAACTCGACCCGTCGGTGTTTCCCGGCGCCCGCCTGCGCGTTCCGGGGCGCTCCGGTATCTGGGCGGTGATGGCCTGGGAGTGGCGGGAAAAGGGCGTCGAGATCGAGCTGCATCGCTTGGCTCACCCGCAAAGCGACCTGTCCGCACCCGCCAGCCATGGCCTGCCTTGGGCACCCCTCGACCGGTCCGCGAGCATGACGCTGCTCGACGCCTTCGAATTGCCCTGGGACGGCCACGGATCGCCGGACACCGGCAGCGTCCACGTGGCTCTCAGCGCGAGCGAAGGCCGGTGGGCGGGCGCCGCGCTCTACGCCGATAGCGCCGGGACACTCGTACCGCTCGGCCCCGGTGCCGGTCCGCCCGCAGTGGTCGGCACTCTGGTGGAGCCATTAAGCGGGTCGCCATCCTTGATGGTCGAGACAGGGACGCCGCTGGAACTCGAACTGGCCAGCGATGATATGCTGCTCGCCCCGGCCGCGATGGCGGCAGTCGCATTGGGGCGGAACCGGCTGATACTGGGCGAAGAGATCGTCCAATTCCTGGACGCGCGACAGACCGGGCCCCGACGCTGGGCTCTAAACGGGTTGCTGCGCGGGCGCCTTGGAACCGAACATGCCGCGCGCCTCGGTCACGATGCAGGAACGCCGATGGCGCTGCTCGACGAGCGCATAATCTCGCTGGAACCGGAGCAGGTCGCTTCCATCACCCGGCTCGCGGCGATCGGCAGTGCGGAGGACGATCCCGTCTATGCGCCGATCCGCGCACGCGGCACGGCTGCGGCTCCGCCCTCGCCCGTCCATCCTCGCGTCACACCCATGTCCGATGGCGGGCTGGACCTCGCTTGGACGCGCCGGGCTCGCGGCGCCTGGCGCTGGAGCGAGGGAACCGAAATTCCCCTCGTCGAGGCGAGCGAACTCTACGAGGTCGGCGTGGGGCCGGTCGATGCACCGGTCGCCCTGTGGCAGACCTCGACACCCTCGCTCACGATCACCGGGTCCGAACGGGCCGATCTTGCCGCAGCCTTGCCGGGCGGAACGATATGGGTCCGGCAGGTGGGCACTCTCGCCCGATCACGCCCACTCGCGTTGAAAACCCTCCCCTGATCCGCATAATCGAGGAATTACCTGATGACCGATCCGATCGCGCTCGATGCGCGCACCCCGCGCCATTCACTTCCCCTGCTCTATCCGGGCCAGGCCCAGAAGGAGGTGTTCGTGAACGAGGCCCTCGCGCGCCTGGATGCGGTGGCTCAGCCGGTGGTCCTGGCACGTCGCACAGCCCCTCCGACCAGCCATTCGGCTGGCGACACGTATCTGGTGGTGGGACCAGCCAGCGGCGAGTGGAGCGGGCAGGAGGATCGCCTCGCGATCTCTCAGGAGACTCACTGGGTGTTCCAGTCGCCTTTCGAGGGAATGCGAATCTATGACAGGGAACAGGCCGCGATGAGGCTCTGGCGCGACGGCTGGAGCGATCCGCAATCGGTCCCCGACCCCGCCGGTGGGGCGAACATCGATACCGAAGCCCGTGGCGCTATTGCAACACTTTTGCTCTGTCTTCGCAGTCTCGGCATTCTTCCGGCGAATTGAGGGAACTTGATTAGGCAGGACCCGTTTGCAGCTACCGAGACGGACATTTCGACCGAATTGTAAAGGACTGGCGCGGTTTAGCGACTATCTTGCAACAGTTCCCGCCTAAGTCCGGCTTGCCACCCGTGAGGGGAAAAGTTAGATAACCTGCCACTCGGTGGCTTAAATTCGCAATAAGGGGATTTTTATAATGCGGAAACTCGTCATAGGAATGGCGATGGCCTCTACGGCCTTGGCATCGCCTGCCCTTGCACGTGACGGCGCTTGGTACGTCGGCGTGGAAGCAGGTCC
Organism: Qipengyuania pelagi; assembly: GCF_009827295.1. Taxonomy (NCBI): domain Bacteria; kingdom Pseudomonadati; phylum Pseudomonadota; class Alphaproteobacteria; order Sphingomonadales; family Erythrobacteraceae; genus Qipengyuania; species Qipengyuania pelagi. Next base: position 100,279 of record NZ_WTYD01000002.1, read on the forward strand.
GATGATCGTCGAAGACACGGATTTCGATATCGGCCAAACTGGTGACGTCACCAGCATTGACTACGATGTTGGTTTCGACGCTGGCGGCTTCGTTGGTTACGATTTCGGCCCGGTCCGTATCGAAGCCGAAGCACGCTATGCTGAAGCTAATATCGATCAGGTCCGCGTCGGAACCACTGGCTTCCTCGCCTCGAACGTTCGTGCCGCTCCGGGTGTCTATCCCGCCAGCGGCCAGATCGATTCGCTTGCGTTCATGGTGAACGGTCTTGCGGATTTCGGTCCGGATGACGGTCTTCAGGGCTTTGTCGGCGGTGGTGTTGGCGTTGCTCGCACCGGCCTCGACGCGCGTGTCGTCCAGCGTGACCCTTCGGGCATCGACGATTCCGATACCGATTTCGCTTGGCAGATCCTCGCGGGTATCCGCGCTCCGCTGACCGAGAACATCGACGTCGGTTTGAAGTATCGCATGTTCACCGCCGAGAACGTCCTGCTGACGGACGCTCTGGGTCGTTCGTTCCAGGAAGATGTCCGTTCGCACTCGCTGATGGGCACGCTGACCTACAACTTCGGCGCTCCGGCAGTCGTGGCTCCGCCGCCGCCTCCCCCGCCGCCGCCGCCGCCGCCGCCGCCGCCGCCCCCGCCGCCGCCGCCTCCCCCGCAGCCGACCTGTGAGTCGGGTCCGTACATCGTCTTCTTCAACTGGGACAAGTCGGACATCACGCCGGAAGCAGCGACGATCCTCGACAACGCGGTTTCGGCCTACGCCAATTGCGGCATGGCTTCGGTCATGCTCGCCGGCTACACCGACACTTCGGGCTCGGCCCAGTACAACGTCGGCCTGTCCGAGCGTCGTAACGCTTCGGTCCGCGATTATCTGACGGCACGTGGCGTCCCGGGTGGCCGTATCACCAGCGAAGGCTTCGGTGAAACGAACCTGCGCGTTCCGACCGCCGACGGCGTCCGCGAACTGCAGAACCGTCGTGTGGAAATCACCTACGGTCCGGGTTCGGGCATGTAAGTCCAACGCCTAGCGTTGAAATGATTGAGGGGCCGGAGCAATCCGGCCCCTTTTTCGTTGCTCCCAGGTAAGCTGGCGCAAAGCGCGCTTTTTCCTCACTCGCCACGGAGCACCCCACCATGACGATACGCCCCCTCGCCGCATTTGCCGGAAGCCTTGTCTTGCTGGCCGGAACCGCTGCCTGCACCACCATGTCCGATACCCAAGGCATGGCTGGAGATACGATCGGAACGGCCAGTCTTGCCTTTGCCAATGGAAGCCCCGCCGGAACGGCGATGCTGATGCGCTCGGGCGATGGCTATTCGATCATGGTGCAGGCTCGCGGGCTCACGCCCGGTGCCCATGGTTTCCACCTGCACACGACCGGCCGATGCGACGCGCCGGACTTCACCAGCGCAGGCGGCCACCTCAATCCCGGCGACCGCAGCCACGGACGCCTGTCGGCGCAAGGGCCTCATCTCGGCGATCTGACCAATCTTCAGGTCGGCAGCGATGGAACGGTGACCGCCACGGTCGAAATCCCGAATGTGCGCGCTGACGCGCTGGCGCAGATTTTCGATACCGATGGCACGGCGGTCATGATCCACGCCGGACCTGACGATTACCGGTCCGATCCAGCGGGCGATGCGGGATCGCGCGTGGCCTGTGGCGTACTTGTCCGCAGCTGATCGCTGCAATCAGCCAGTTTAAAGAAGTGAGCGGGCGAAGTGGTCTCAGACCGCCTCGCCTGCTTCGCGTGCCCGTTCCACTACGCTCGACCCCGCCGCCGGCACCAGTTTGAGCGCCAGCAGCAGCATGACGAGGCCGATGGGCGCGACCGAGAGGGTCGTCAGCATCCCCGTGCTCAATCCGCCTTCGCTCACCGCCGAGACATAACCCGCCAGGAAGGGTCCGATACCCAGCCCGATAAGCGTGGTCGACAGGAAGAAGATCGCCGTCGCCATGCCGCGCATACGCGGCAGAACCAGCGCCTGACTGCTCGCAGCCGCGGCACCCAACGCCGAAGCGGAGATCATCTGCGCCAGGAAGCTCGCGATGTAGAATACGGGCAGGCTATCGGTCGTATAGGCGACCACCACCGGCGGGATCGAAACGACCAGGCCGAAGAGGATCACCATGACGCGCCCATTGGGGAAGCGTTCGAGCAGGAAATCGGCCATCCGCCCGCCCAGGATCACGCCAAGGAAACCGGCGAGTGCGGCGGGCATTCCCAACAGCCACCCCAGCTCGGTCTTTGCCGCACCCAGATTCCGTTCTGCATAGGGGGCACCCCAATAGGACGCGGCATAGGACATGAAAGCGACCGTGCCGTATCCCAGCACCACTGTCATGAAGGCGGGCGAGCCCCAGGTCAGGCGGAAGGTCGGCAGGTCGCGCGAACGCAGCGCCACGGCCCAGCTGAAGACCGCGTAATAGCCGACGCCGAGAAACAGCCACTGGTCGGCAACGCCGGGAACGAGCGACGAGGTCGCGCCCGCCGTCAGCCGTGAGAGACCCATGGCCAGTGCCCCGAAACCGATCGCCGCGACCACGTTGATGGCCAGAGCGCCCATCCCGCGCCGTGCGGCGCCCAGCAGGGTGAAGGGCGGAATCACCTGCAAAAGTTCTTCCACGAACCCTTTGAAGGGGTGCGGATTTTCAGGTGTCGGCATCCCATCGATCGCGCCACGGACGGGTTCGCGAAGGGTCATAACCCACAAGGCCAGCAACAGGCCTGGAATACCTACCGAGAGAAAGGCCGCCTGCCATCCGGCGAGGCCGAGAGGCCCGCCATCGGGATAGGCCGCGTTCCAGTTCTCCACCACCAGCGCGCCGATCCAGATGGAGATGCCGCCGCCGATATAGAGGCCGGAGGAATAGATCGCGAGGGCGGTCGCACGCAGGCGGGCCGGGAACCAGTCCGAAATCAGCGAATAGGCCGAAGGGCTGGCGGTCGCCTCGCCCACGCCCACGCCGATCCGCGCCGCCGTCAGGGTGCCCGCGTTCTTGGCGAAGCCGGACAGCGCCGTCATCGCCGACCACAAGGTCAGGCCAACAGCCATCAGACGAACACGCTTCCAGCTGTCGGCCAGCTTGCCGAGCGGAATACCGAACAGGGCATAGAAGACGGCGAAGGCGGTGCCGTAGAGGAAGCCGAGATAATCGTCCGCGACGCCCAGATCGGCCTTGATGTCGTTTGCGAGGATCGAGAGGATCTGCCGGTCGATGAAATTCAGCACATAGACCAGCACCAGCACGCCCAGCGCATACCAGCTATACGAAGGCACCTTGGCGTTCGGATCGACTGGCGCCTTTTCCGGCTGCACGACCTCTTCGATCTCGCTCAAGCCTTCTCTCCCTATCCCGTCATGTCCTGTTTGTAAGGAGTGGTATCGGTTAGGCCCGCCTCGGCAAAGCCTTTTCGCCGCAAACGGCAGGAATCACATACGCCGCAGGCGATTCCTTCGGGCGCGGGATCGTAGCACGACCAGCTCCAGGCGGGATCGAGGCCGAGCCTGTGGCACTCGCGCGCGATATCGGCCTTGGTCATGAATTGCAGCGGCGCGTGGATCGTGAAGGGTCTGCCCTCGACGCCCTGCTTCGTTCCCAAACGTGCCGTCTCGGCGAAGCTGGCGATGAATTCGGGGCGGCAATCCGGGTAACCGGAATAATCGAGCGCATTCACCCCGATGAAGATGTCGCCCGCGCCGCTCGCCTCCGCGAAAGCAGTGGTCAGGGCCAGGAAAACGAGATTGCGCGCGGGCACATAAGTCACGGGGATCGCATCGTCCTCCACCCCCGATTTCGGCACGGCGATATCGTCGGTCAGCGCCGAACCGCCGAATTGGCGCAGATCGAGCGGCAGTTCGACGTGACGGGTCACGCCCAAACGCCTGCCGATATCGCGCGCGGACTGAAGCTCGCGACGGTGCCTTTGTCCGTAATCCACACTGAGCGCGTGCACCGCGTAACCCTGCTCGCGCGCCAGGGCGGCGACGACCATCGAATCGAGCCCGCCCGAGAGCAGGATCACGGCGGCTTTCGGATTGTCTGGCATATCGGTCATGCAGGCGGCGCTACGCCGGTGGGACTGCGGCCACAAGTCTCAGCGGCAGGCACCGACGCGGCGCGCCTCGGCCGCGAACTGAAACGGCCTGCCGCCTTCGATGCCCTGGCTGTCGATCTGCGCCAGTGCATTCGTTTCGCGCCGGATGTTCGTGCGGCCATATCCGTCGCCACGGCAGGTATATTGGACGGTGATCTCGTTCGCAGCATCTTCGACGACGAAGCGATTGCAGGCTGCGCCGCGATGGCGAAGCTGGACCAGCTCGCTTCCGTCGCGCACGCAGATCGAGCGCACCGACCTGCCGCCGCGGGTCGTGACTTCCCATAATCCGCGATCGAGCTTCGACAACATGCCGAGCGAAGACTGCGCCGTTGCAGGCGCGAACGTCATTGCCCCGGTCACGATGCCGAGCATCAGCGCGCCGCAAGTGCCAAGAATGCGCAAAGGTTTGGCCATGGCCATTCTCCGATCCGCGACCACCCCACTCTTGTAGGCGAAATCGCGTCGATTGTCCTCTCGATCGATGAAAAAGCGTCTCGCTTCGACAGGCCGTCAGGCCGCGATCGGGAAGCTCCGCGAACAGAATGCGCAATCGACGAGAATGATCCCGTCCTCGTTGCGCATCTCCTGACGATCGCTTTCGGGAAAGCGCGCCAGCAGTTTCTCGTAATGCTCGGCCGTGCAGCGGCATCCGCGCGCCAGCACGGGGCCGCGGGTCACGCGCACCTCGTCCTCTTCGTGGAACAGCCGCCACACGATCGCATCCATCGACAGCGCCGGGTCGAGCAGTTCCTCGTGCTTGATCGATCCGGCCATCACCGCGACGTGTTCCCATTCCGGGTGGTCCAGCCGGACATGAAGGCGTTCGCGCCCTTCCTCGCCATCGGGCAGGTGCTGTACCAGCAGCCCCGCAGCCGTGCATCCATCCGTTCCCGACGCGATCGCGACGCGGATCAGCGTGGGGACCTGCTCAGACTGGATGAAATAGCTCTGGCAGGCATCCGCGAGACTATCGCCTTCCAGCGGCACGATGCCCTGATACCGGCCCCGCTCGCCCGGCAGGTCGAAGGTCAACGCGAGATAGCCTTTCCCGAACAGCGCATATAGCGACGGGTTCGCACCCAGTTCGGTCAGGCGATCGGCGTCGAAATCGACATAGCCGCGCAGATCACCGTCCTTGTAATCGCAGGCGAGGAGGCTCACCGGACCGGCATCGGTCTGGGCCTGCATGGTGACTTGCGCGCCCTCCTCCTTCAGCAGCGATCCGATCAGCGCGATCAGCACCAGCGCTTCTGCCAGCAGATGCGTGATCGGCGGCGGATAATCGTGCGCCGAGAGAATCTCGTCCAACACGGCATCCAGCCGCACGGCACGACCGCGCGCGTGTTGCGACGGAATCATGAAGCCCAGCACCTGACCGGCAAAAATCTCGGGCAGCGCGGGTTTGTCAGCGGGTTCGGGGGAATGCGTGGGAGCGGGGGTCTTGTCCGTCATCCACCCCATATGGTGACCGATCCCTCCGCTGGAAAGGCCATCACGCAAACCCGCTTCAGATCTGGCCGAAACACCAGCGCAAAATGGATTTCTGCGCGTGGATGCGGTTCTCCGCCTCGTCGAAGACCACGGATTGCGATCCTTCGAAGACCTCTTCGCTCACCTCGTCGCCGACATGGGCGGGAAGGCAGTGCAGGAACAGGGCATCGGATTTCGCCACGCCCATCAGCGGCGCATCGATCCTGAAGGGCTCCATGGCCTTGAGCTTGTCCTCGGCATGGGTCTGGCCCATCGACACCCAGGTGTCGGTGACGAGTACGTCCGCGCCCTCGGCCGCCGCGCGAGCATCCTGCGTCAGCGTGATCGTGGCTCCGCCCGCGCGCGCCATATCCACGAACTCCGCTTCCGGCTCATAGCCCTGAGGCGTCGCCACGCGGACGTTGAACTTCATCAGCCCCGCCGCTTCGAGAATCGAATGGAGCACGTTGTTCCCATCGCCGAACCAGGCGATCTCGAGGCCTGGCAGAGCCTTTCCGTGTTCGACCAGCGTCAGCAGGTCGGCGACGATCTGGCAGGGATGCGAACGATCGGTCAGGCCGTTGATGACGGGCACGTGGGCGTGGTGGGCTAGCTCTTCCGCCTTCGCATGATCGTCGGTGCGGATCATGATCGCATCCACCATCCGGCTGAGGACACGCGCAGTGTCGGCGATGCTCTCGCCCCGGCCCAGTTGGCTGGTGCCCGCGTCGAGGATCAGCGCGCTGCCGCCCAATTGCCGCATCCCGATATCGAAGCTGACGCGGGTGCGGGTGGAGGCTTTCTCGAAGATCATCCCCAGCACATGACCCGCCAGCGGCGCATCCGCGTCGGGCTTCCCCTTCGGCCAGCCCTTGCGCGCCGCCTTGCGGTCCACCGCATCGCCGATCATCGCGGCAATCACATCTCCGCCCGCATCCGACAGGTCGAGGAAATTGCGCACGGAGGGCGCGAGGTCGAGTGCGCCGCCCGTCATGCAGCCACCGCCGGATCGTAGCTCGCCGCGCCGGCGGAAAGCTTGTCGAGGAATTCGTCGAATTCGGCCTCGTCCGCCACCAGCGGGGGCAGGACGCGCAGGGTCTGATCGCCCGCCGCGACAGTCAGGAGCTTATGATTGTCGCGCAGGTGGACGAAGAAGGGCCGGCTTTCCACCTTCATGCGGATGCCCAGCATCAGCCCCATGCCGCGCACGCAATCGAACAGGTCGGGATAATTGCCGATGAATTGTTCGAGCCGTGCCCGCAGCCGTTCGCCCTTGGCCGTAACCTCGGCGAGAAATTCGTCATTGGCGACCGTGTCCATCACGGCCTGGCCAGCCGCCATCGCCAGCGGATTGCCGCCATAGGTCGATCCATGCGTGCCGAATCCCATGCCACGCGCCGCTTTCTCGGTGGCGAGACAGGCGCCGAGCGGGAAGCCGCCGCCAATGCCCTTGGCGCTGGCCATCACGTCCGGCTCGATCCCGTAATGCTCATGGGCATACATCTTGCCGGTGCGCGCGACGCCGCACTGGACCTCGTCCAGCACCAGCATCAGATCGTGCTCGTCGCAGAGGGCGCGCAGGCCGCTCATGAATTCCTGGCTGGCCGGGCGGATGCCGCCCTCTCCTTGGATGGGTTCGACCAGAAAGCCCGCCGTCTTCGGCCCGATCAGCGCCTTGGCGGCCTCGAGATCGTCGAACTCGCAATAGACGAAGCCGGGCAGAAGGGGCTGGAAGCCCTTGTGCATCTTTTCCTGATTGGAGGCGCTGATCGTCGCCATGGTGCGGCCGTGGAAGGCGTTGGTGAAGGTGATCAGCTCGGTGCGGTTGGCATCGCCATCCGCGTGCTGGTGATAGGCGCGCGCGGTCTTGATCGCGCATTCCACCGCCTCGGCCCCCGAATTGGTGAAGAAGACCGTATCGGCAAAGGTCGCATCCACCAGGCTCTGCGCCAGCTTCTCGCCCTGCGGACTGCCATAGAGATTGGAAACGTGCATCAGCGTTTCCGCCTGACGCTGGATCGCGCCGATCAGGGCGGGATGCGAATGGCCAAGGAGATTGACCGCGATGCCGCTGGCGAAATCGAGATAGCGCGTGCCGTCCTCGTCGATCAGATGACAGTTCTCACCGCGAACGGGGCGCACGCCACAGCGGGGATAGACGGGCATCAGCGGCGAAATCGACATGGGGTTCTCCGGTAAAATTCGATTGGTTCGATAGGCTCCCGAACGAGAAATGGCGGCCCCCGAGAGGAACCGCCATTCTCGTTTGCTCGGCGTTCTATGGTCTCACGCCTGCCCGGTCAAACCGGGAGCGGGACCAGCCCGGTCCGCTTCTCAGTCGGAAGCGGGGACCAGATTGACCGCCGAGTACTTGCCGCGTCGGTCGACTTCGAGATCGAAGGTGTAACGCTCGCCTTCATTGATCCCGGCGAGGCCGGAACGCTCGACCGCGCTGATGTGCACGAACGCGTCGGGCTGGCCATCGTCGCGCGTCAGGAAGCCGAAGCCCTTCATCGCGTTGAAGAACTTGACCGTCCCGGTCGCCTTCTCACCCGTCACTTCGCGCTTGGGCGGGCCACCGGCATTGCCAGCGGGCACCACGTCACCCACGATCTGAAGATCCTGCGCCGACACTTTGCCACCGCGATCGACGAGATTGAATTCCAGTTCCTGGCCTTCGCCCAGGCCTTCGAGGCCGGCGCGTTCGACGGCACTGATGTGGACGAAGATATCTTCGCCGCCGCCATCCTGCTGGATGAAGCCGAAACCCTTCTGGGCGTTGAAGAACTTGACCGTTCCCTTGCCGGTGCCGACGACCTGTGCGGGCATACGGTTTCCACCGCCGCCACCGCCACCGCCGCGGAAACCACCGCCGCCGCCGCTGCCGAAGCCGCCACGATCGTCACCGCCGAAGCCGCCTCCGCCACGGTAACCGCCGCCACCGCCGCCGCCGCGATAGCCGCCGCCACCGCCGCCGCTGTAACCGCCGCCGCCGTAACCGCCGCGATCGTCACCGCCGAAACCGCCCCCCGGAGGGCCGCCGAAGGGATCGTAATCTTCGCCGATTCCGTCGCGCTTGTCCCGTCCCCGTCGACGGCCTTTATCGTAACCCATAATTCAAAACATACCTTTGCGCCGCCCCGTCGTGAGTGCGCCGGATCGAGGGCCGCGAATGCGAACCGGCGCGGGGCGGCGATGCCCGAAAAGGCAAATCCGCCCCATTATCGATTCCCCCATAGCGGCAAATCGAACGGGACGCGAACGATTTAGCGCAGATGAACGAAATCGCGCACTTTCGGGATAGTATCGGCAAGCGTCGCGCTAACTTTGGGAAGCTTGATAAGCCTGCGCGTTTGGCGATTGCATCACCGCATCAGGGCAGGCATTTGCAATTCATGGACATTCTCTCGCTCTTGTCGGACCCGGCGGCCTGGCTCGCTCTGCTGACGCTCATCGCGCTCGAGGTCGTACTCGGGATCGACAATCTGATCTTCATCGCGATCCTGTCGAATAAACTGCCCGAGCATCAACAGCAGCGCGCACGTCGAATCGGCCTGTCTCTGGCCCTGGTCATGCGGATCGGGATGCTGATGCTGATCGGCTGGCTGGTGACGTTGCAGACGCCCCTTTTCGATCTCGGCATCCAGGGCGCACCCAACGATTATGGCGAGCCGAGCTTCGATACCGCCTTTTCGGGCCGCGACCTGATCCTTCTGGTCGGTGGCCTGTTCCTGCTGTGGAAGGCGACCAAGGAAATCCACCATTCGATGGAGCCGGAAGACGATTCGGGCGATCTGCTCGACAAGACGCCGGACAAGACGCCCACGGTGGGCGATGCGGTAAAGGCCAGCTTCGGCACCGTGATCGCGCAGATCGTGGCGATCGATCTGGTCTTCTCGGTCGATTCGATCCTGACTGCCGTGGGCATGACCGACGATATTCCGATCATGGTTGCCGCCGTCGTCATCACCGTCGCGATCATGATGATCGCCGCCGATCCCCTGGCGCGCTTCATCGAGAAGAACCCGACGCTGGTGATGCTCGCGCTCGCCTTCCTCGTGATGATCGGCGTCGTGCTGATCGCGGACGGGTTCGGATTCCACGTGCCCAAGGGCTATATCTACGCCGCGATGGGCTTCTCGGTCGGGGTCGAAATCCTCAACATCGTCCAGCGTAACCGCCGCAGGAAAAAGCGCGCCGCCATGACCAATGCCGCTAGGGAGAACGCAGCATGAGTGAATTCAAACCGATCGCCGATGGTTTCTTCGCCGCCGGCCAGATCGAACCTTCCGATATCGCCCGCGCGAAGGCGGCGGGTATCGTCGCGGTGGTCAACAACCGCCCCGATGGCGAAGCGGCCGATCAACCGGCGGGCGACACGATCCGCAAGGCCGCGGAAGAGGCGGGCCTTGCCTATACCGCGATCCCGATCGGACCGAACGGCTTCGGGCTGGATGATGTCGAGAAGCTGTCCGCCGTGCTCGACCAGGCGACCGGCCCGGTGCTGGGCTTCTGCCGCACCGGCACACGCTCGACCTTGCTCTGGTCGCTTGCCCAGGCGCATAAGGGCCGCGACCTCGACGGGATTGCAGGCGACGCGGCGCAGGCCGGCTACGATGTCTCCCCGGTCCGCCCGGCGATGGAGCAGCTTGCCGCGCGCGCCGGATCCTGAAGGCGGCGAATGACGGACATTCCGCCCGATCTCCTGCAGTTTGCGGGCTCGCTCGGTGCGATATTGCTGCTGGCGGGCATTGCCTGGTCACTGAAGCTGGGCCCACGGCGCAGGCTTGATAGCGACGATGCGGCCCGCGAGGCAGGCGCCGAGGCGCTGGACGGATTCGTGCCGATCGCGGTGGCCAGAGATCGGGGTGGCGAAGCTGCTCTCCTTCGCGATGATGAGGGTCGCATCCTCCTCCTGCGCCAGCACGGATCGCATTTCGCCGGACGCCTGCTCGGCGACATGGCGAGCGCGCGGATCGAGGACGGCGCGCTGATCGTCGACAGCGGCGAGCGGCGCTATGGCGTGGTGCGGCTGGCTATCGATCAGCCCGAAGCTTGGAGAGATGCGATCGCGCGCCTATGATCGCGCGGTCATGCCGGATTTCTCGCCCACCGAACTCGCCGTGCCCGGCTTCGTCGCGCTGGTTCTGATCGAGATGATCTGGGCCTGGCGCAAAAGGCGCGAGGCTTACGAGCCGCGCGACACGCTCACCAGCCTCGCCTTCGGATTGGGCAGCACGGTGGCCGGGTTGCTGACCGGCGGCCTCTTCCTCGCCCTGTTCCTGTGGGCATGGCAGTTCCGCCTGTTCGATATCGGGTGGAGCTGGTGGGCCTTCGCCCTGTGCTTCGTGCTCGACGATCTTGCCTATTACTGGGTCCATCGCTTCGGCCATAGGGTGCGCTGGTTCTGGGCGAGCCACGTCAACCACCATTCCAGCCAGCACTACAATCTGTCGACCGCGCTGCGCCAGACCTGGACCGGGTTCCTGACGCTGGGCTTCGCGTTCAAGCTGCCGCTGGTGCTGATCGGTTTCCACCCGGGGATGATCGCGATCTGCGCGGGCTTCAACCTCATCTACCAGTTCTGGATTCACACCGAAGCGATCCACAGGATGCCGCGCTGGTTCGAAGCGGTGATGAACACGCCCAGCCACCACCGCGTCCACCACGCCACCAACCCCCGCTATCTCGACCGCAATTATGCGGGCGTCTTCATCATCTGGGACCGGCTGTTCGGCACGTTCGAGGCCGAACGCGACGACGAAAAAATCCGCTACGGGATCGTCAAACAGCTCGGCAGCTTCAATCTGATCTGGGCTGTGTTCCACGAATGGATCGGCATCGCCGAGGATGTTCGCCGCGCGCCGTGGCGGCATAAGCTGTCCTATCTCCTGCGCGAACCGGGCTGGAGCCATGACGGCAGCCGCCAGACCTCGGACCAGATCCGCGCGGACTGGATCGCGCGATCGCCAGCCGCCAATAAGGTTGCCGCAAACAAGGTTGCAGTCGAAAACGCGATTGCCGAGACGGGAAAGCCTACCTAACCTCTCTCCTCGAGGGAGAGAGAAAATGGACGAATTCGACGTCATCGTGGTCGGCGGCGGCAGCGGCGGTTGCGCGGTCGCGGGCCGTTTGGCCGAGGCTGGGTACAGCGTCTGCCTGCTTGAGGCGGGCGGGCGCAACGACACGTTCGGGGTAAAGACCCCCGCCATGCTCGCCTTCACCGGGCCGAAGATCAATTATCGCTACGAAACCGTGCCCCAGAAGGGGCTGAACGGACGGCGAGGCTATCAGCCGCGCGGCAAGGGGCTGGGCGGATCGTCGGCGATCAACGCCATGATCTATATCCGCGGCAACCGCTACGATTACGACAATTGGGCCGCGCTGGGGTGCGACGGGTGGAGCTATGATGACGTGCTCCCCTATTTCAAGCGCGCCGAACACAATGTGCGCGGGGCCGACGAGTATCACGGCGCATCCGGCCCCCTGTGGGTGAGTGACCAGAGCGCGGTCAATCCCGGCAGCCATGCCTTCGTCGAGGCCGCGACGCAGCTCCAATTGCCGCAGAATCGCGACTTCAACGGCGCGAAGCAGGAAGGTTTCGGGCTCTATCAGGTGACCCAGAAGGATGGCGAGCGCTGGTCGGCCTCGCGCGGCTATGTCGAACCGCTGCGCAAATCGCGCAATCTCGACGTGCGGATCGGGGTCACCGTCCAGAAGGTGGAAATCGACGATGGGCGCGTTACCGGCGTGACCTATTCGGCTGGCGACCGCCAGCGCACCGTGCGCGCCCGCGGGGGTGTGGTGATGAGCGCGGGCGCCTTCAATTCGCCGCAGATCCTGATGCTGTCGGGCATCGGGCCGGGGGATCACCTTAACGAGCATGGGATTACGGTGCAGCGCGCCTGCGATGCGGTCGGGTCGGACCTTCAGGACCACATCGACTACGTCTCGAGCTGGGAAAGCCATGATGACGGGTTTTTCGGCGACAGCCTGAAGGGCACGATGCGGATGGCCAAGGCGCTGATCGAGCATCGCCGCCATCGTACCGGGATCATGACCACCCCCTATGCCGAGGCAGGCGGATTCTGGACTGTGATGCACGATGCGCCCGCGCCCGACATCCAGTGGCACTTCGTTCCCGCCATGCTGGAGGATCACGGGCGGACCAAGGTGAAGGGGCACGGCTTCTCGCTCCATGCCTGCGTCCTGCGCCCCGAAAGCCGGGGGAGCGTGCGGCTCGCCAGCAGGCGCGCGGGCGATGCGCCCGTGATCGATCCGAATTTCCTCGACGACGACCGCGATCTCGCCGTGCTGAGAAAGGGCGTGCGCCTGTCGCACCGGATCGTCGATGCGCCCGCGATGCAGGCGTTCGAACCGAAGGACCGCTATCCGGTCGATCTCGACGACGATGCGGCGCTCGACGACCTCATCCGCAACCGCGCCGACACGGTCTATCACCCGGTCGGCACCTGCCGCATGGGGTCGGATGCGGACAGCGTGGTCGATCCCAAGCTGAAGGTTCGCGGTATCGAGGGGCTGTGGGTCGCCGATGCGAGCGTGATGCCAAGGCTCGTCAGCGGCAACACCAATGCGCCCAGCATCATGATCGGCGAAAGATGCGCGGATTTCGTGAAGTACGCGCTGGGATGAATTCAGGGTCCTGCGTGGTGGTGCGCATGGTCTCATAAAACCCGTCACCCCCGCGCAGGCGGGGGTCCAGGCCTGCATCAGCCGCGCTAGCTGGATCCCCGCCTACGCGGGGATGACGAGGTTGGGAGGGTCGCTCTCGATGTCGGGTGGCCAAGCCGAGAGCGCGGGCACCAGGGAACGAGCGTAGAGGTTTTGTTTTGCGCAAGCGCGTCCGCGCTCGCGATATCCTCGCGCCTGACGGCGCTGCGGGCGGCCAGTCGGCCTTGCGGACCCGGCGGGTCCGAGAGTTTTTGTTTTGCGCAAGCGCGTCCGCGCTCGCGATATCCTCGCGCCTATCGGCGCTGCGGGCGGGCAGTCGCCCTTGCGGACTTGGCGGGTCCGTACTCCGCGACTAAGGCTTAAAGCTGGGAATGGTCCGGTCCGCGACCAGCGGACTGCAAGCGCGACCGCGCGCCCGCAGGTGCCCCGTAGCGAAGCGAAGGGAACAGCACCGAGGACGAACCCGCGGAGGCGGGTTCGCAACACAAAACCAAACAAAAAAAGGGCCGAGGCATCGCCTCGGCCCTCAGTCTCATGTTCGCAGGAGGAACAAGGGTTGGCGGGGAGAGAGGTAGGAGAGAGAGGAGAGAGAAACCCCACGCCCCGCCAATTCGGTGATACTCAGTTGTAGGCCCGCTCTCCGTGCTCGGCGATGTCGAGGCCGTTGACCTCGTCCTCTTCCGAGACGCGCAGGCCGGTGACGAGCTTGGCGATCATGCCGGCGATGAAGGTGCCGACCGCCGCCCAGACGATGGTGACGACCACGCCTTCGAGCTGGATCAGAACCTGCGCCAGCGTGCCGACTTCGCCATCGCCGGGTCCGCCGATGAAGGGCTGGACCACGATGCCGGTGCCGATCGCGCCGACCACGCCGCCGATGCCGTGAATGCCGAAAGCATCGAGGCTGTCGTCGTAGCCGAACTTGGTCTTCACCTTGGCGACGAAGAAGTAGCAGACCGCCGAGGCAACGATGCCGAGCAGGATCGCGCCGAACGGGCCGCTATTGCCCGCTGCGGGCGTCACGGCGACGAGGCCCGCGATCACACCCGAACAGAAGCCCAGCGCGCTGCCCTTGTGGCCGGCCAGCTTCTCGATCACCATCCAGGTCAGCGCACCTGCCGCGGTGGCGACGAAGGTGTTGATCATGGCCAGACCGGCGACACCGTCGGCCTCGAGTTCCGACCCGGCGTTGAAGCCGAACCAGCCCACCCAGAGAAGGCCCGTGCCGATCATGGTCATCACGAGGCTGTGCGGCGGCATCGGTTCGGCGGGATAGCCGCGACGCTTGCCGAGCATCATGGCCAGCACCAGGCCGGAGACACCGGCATTGATGTGGACCACGGTGCCGCCCGCGAAATCGAGCGCGCCCGCATCGAACAGGAGACCGCCGGTCGCCCACACCATGTGCGCGATCGGGAAATAGACGATGGTCAGCCAGATCGGCACGAACACCATCATGGCGGAAAACTTCATCCGCTCCGCCGTGGCGCCCAGGATGAGGGCTGCGGTGATGGCCGCGAAGGTCATCTGGAAGCTGATGAAGACGTATTCGCTGATGACCTCGTCGCTGAAGGTCGCCGCCGTGCTGTCGGCATTGGTGCCGGTCAGGAAGGCGTTGCCCCAGCTGAAGAAGGCGTTGCCTTCGGGTCCGAAAGCGGTCGAATAGCCCCACATCACCCAGATCAGCATCGCGAGCGCGGCAGTCGCGCCCACCTGCGTCAGGGTGGAGAGCATGTTCTTGGACCGCGTCAGGCCGCCATAGAACAGCGCGAGGCCCGGCAGGATCATCAGCAGGACCAGAATGGTGGATGTCATCATCCAGGCATTGTTACCGGGATTGGGCACGGCTGCGGCGGCTTCCGCGGTCGCGCCGGCGATGGGCGATCCGGTGACGCCGTCAACCGCTTCCTGAACGGCTTCCTGCGCCGTCGCGATGGCCGAGGATGCCCCGGCCAGAAGAGCAGTGCCGATCGAAGCGGCGCGGACGAAAGGTGTGCGGATCATGGTGACTCCCATGTTCGTGACGCAGGTCATAGCGCGGTGTCTCCCGTTTCGCCGGTGCGGATGCGCGTCGCGGCGGCGAGGTCGAGCACGAAGATCTTGCCATCCCCGATGGCTTCGGTGCTGGCGGTCTGCTGGATCGTTTCGACGACCTGGGGCGCCAGATCGTCGCTCGCGGCGATCTCCAGCTTCACCTTGGGCAGCATGTTGGTCGAATATTCGGCGCCGCGATAGATTTCGGTCTGGCCCTTCTGGCGCCCGAAACCCTTCACTTCCGAAACGGTCATGCCAGCAACACCGATCGCGCCGAGCGCTTCGCGCACCTCGTCGAGCTTGAACGGCTTGATGACGGCGATGATGTATTTCACGTCGCGCATCCCCCTTGTCAAAGGCCGGGCCCGTTCCCGGCTCTCGCAAGTGCAGCAAAACGTGTGCCAAACCCTGAAACCGCGCAATAACAACGCACTGCGCCTGCGCGTTTCGATAACCTTTGTTTAACGAATAAGCTCGTGCCTAAATTTAAGGCAGCTCTAGCGCCACCGTGACAGGCAGATGGTCCGATGCGATCGCGGACAGGGCGGTATGATGCGCGCCGCTTGCGATCACGCGGAAATGGGCGGAGGCGACCAGCCGGTCGAGCCGGGCGATCGGCTTGCGGCTGGGGAAGCTCGCTCCGGGCGTGACGAGCGTCCAACCATCGCCGAATTCGCGCATCGCGCCGGTGCTGCGGCCCCATTGGTTGAAATCGCCCGCGATCACGGTGGGGCAGTCGCCCTCGCATTCGCTCACGAATTTCAGCAGCGCGCGGACCTGGGCGCGGCGGCGCAGACCCGACAGGTCGAGATGCGTGCCGATGATGCGAAAGATCGCACCGTCGTGCCGCAGCACCGCACTTGCCGCGCCGCGCGGCTCGATCGTCGGCAGGTCCAGCGCCTCGCCGCTCTCGATATCCATATCGCGCCGCACCAAGATGGCATTGCCGTGCCAGCCGATGCTGCGCGGTCGCTTCGCCAAAGGAACCACGCGCCAGGGGGTATCGTCGAGCAGCGCCTTGGGCAGCACGCTCGCCCGCTCGCCGAGGCGCAGATCCGCTTCCTGCAAGGCGATGACATCGGCATCGATTTCGCGCAGCACGGATATGATCCGGTCGGGGTCGCGCCTGCGATCGACGCCGACGGCCTTGTGGATGTTGTAGCTGGCGAAAGTGAGCTTCACGCGCTCAGAGGAAGTCGCGCAAGGTTTTCATGAAGCGATCGAACTGGTCGTGATGGAGCCAGTGGCCCGCATTCTCGAACTCGATCACCCGCGCATTCGCGAAATGCTCCAGCCGCCCGTCGCCTTCCGGGTTGGAGGCCCAACTGTCCGCCCCATAGAGCAGCAGGGTGGGCGCGCTGATCGCGGCCCAGGTCTGGTGGAGGAATTCGTCCGCGACATCCTCGACATGCCAGACATTCAGATGCGGATCGAACTTCCAGCTATAGGTGCCGTCCTCGTTGCGGGTGACTCCGTGCAGCGTCAGATGGCGGGCCTGCGCCTCGGTGAGGTAGCTGTTCTCCTCGATCATGCGCGCAAACGCCGCCTCGATCGTTTCGTATTTGCGTGGGCTTCGCGCGGCGGCGGCGCGCTTCTTCTCGATCCATTCGGCCATGCGCTGCGGATAGGGATCGGCGCGCATTTCCTCCTGCCGCTTGGGGCTGGGGCCGAGCCCTTCGATGGCGACGATCTTGCGGACCTTGTCGGGAAAGGTCCCGGCATAGCGCAGCGCGACATTGCCGCCCATCGAGTGGCTGACGATGGTGACCTCACGGTCGCCCAGTTGATGGACGAGCTGGGCAAGGTCGTAGACCATGTCCTGAACCTGATAATTCCCATCGCTCACCCAGTCCGAATCGCCGTGGCCGCGATGGTCGAAGGCGACGACGTGCCAGTCCTCGCGCAGTTCTTCCGCCACCCAGTCCCAGCTGCGCGCATGATCGCGCCCACCATGGACGAGCATCAGCAGCGGTTTTTCGGGATCGCCCCAGTCGAGGTAATTGAGGCGCAGGCGCTGCGAGACGAAGGTCTGCGAAGTGGGTCCGGTGAGAGTCATCCGTGCTATCTATCCGCCTCCAATCCGTTCGTCATCCCCGCGCAGGCGGGGGACCCAAGCCCATAGACCGCCAAGCCTTGCTCGATTCCCGCCTGCGCGGGAATGACGAAAGGTCCTATCGCTCCTTCGTCGCCGAGAATTTCAGCTCCGGGTTCTTCTCTTCCTGATAGCCGACATCCCACGGGCTCTTGGCCATGAAGACGAGGTCCCCGTCGCGATCCTTGGCGAGATTGGCGCGGTTGAAGCTTTCGAACTGGTCGAGGGCCTTGGCATCGCCCGACACCCAGCGCGCGGTGGCGAAGGGCGCGGCTTCGAGCGCAGCCTCCACCTTGTATTCCGCCGACAGGCGCGAGACGAGCACGTCCAATTGCAACTGGCCGACCACGCCGACGATCCACTGCGCGCCGATCTCGGGATAGAAGACCTGGATCACGCCCTCTTCCGAAAGATCGTCGAGCGCCTTCCTCAGCTGCTTGGTCTTGGTCGGATCGCGCAGCTGGACGCGGCGCAGGATTTCCGGCGCGAAATTGGGCAGGCCGGTGAAACGGACCTTGTTGGTCTCGCTCAACGTGTCGCCGACGCGCAGGGTGCCGTGGTTGGGGATGCCGATGATGTCGCCCGCCTCCGCCGTATCGGCCAGCTCGCGGTCCTGCGCGAAGAACAGGATCGGCGAATGGATCGCGATCGGCTTGCCGAGGCCGCTCGGCGTCAGCTTCATGCCGCGTTTGAACGTGCCCGAAACCTGCCGCATGAAGGCGATCCGGTCGCGGTGATTGGGGTCCATATTGGCCTGGACCTTGAAGATGAAGCCGGTGACTTCATCGCGCTCCGGCCCGACCGTATCCTCGCCTGCGGGCTGTGGACGCGGCGGCGGCGCGAATTCCGCGATCGCCTCGATCAGTTCGGTGACGCCGAAATTCTTCAGCGCCGATCCGAAATAGACCGGCGTCAGATCGCCGTTGCGATAGGCGTCGAGATCGAATTCGGGATAGCCGATCTGCGCCAGCTCGACATTCTCCGCCACTTTCTCGGGCAGTTCGACATCGGCCTCGCGCTTGCCCTTGAATTCCTTCGACGGGCCCTCGGGCCGCGCGACCCGGCCGGTCGCAAAATCGAGCACGCCCTGGAATTCGCCGCCCATCCCCACCGGATAGGCCTGGGGGCTCACATCGAGCGCCAGCATATCCGCGATCTCGTCGAGCAGTTCGAAGACCGGACGCCCCTCGCGATCGACCTTGTTGACGAAGGTGATGATCGGCACGCTGCGTAGGCGACAGACCTCGAACAGCTTCCTCGTCTGCGGCTCGATACCCTTGGCCGCGTCGATCACCATGATGGCGGAATCGACCGCTGTCAGTGTGCGATAGGTATCTTCCGAGAAATCCTCGTGCCCCGGCGTGTCGAGTAGGTTGAAGGTGATCCCGTCACGCTCGAATGTCATGACCGAGCTGGTCACGGAAATCCCGCGCTGCTGTTCGATCTTCATCCAGTCGGACCGCGCCCGCCGCGCCGCCCCGCGCGCCTTGACCTCGCCCGCGAGGTGGATCGCCCCGCCGGTCAGCAGCAGTTTTTCGGTCAGCGTCGTCTTGCCCGCGTCGGGGTGCGAGATGATGGCGAAGGTGCGGCGCGAATTGTGGGCGGTAGGGGTCATGATCGTACTCTGTCATCGTCATTCCCGCGCAGGCGGGAATCCAGCTGGCATGGCGCTTGAGGCTCTGGATCCCCGCATGCGCGGGGATGACGGAAGGCTAATCCTCCCGCGCCACCCGGAAGCCCGCGAAATCCTGATTGACCGGCATCGGTTCCAATCGATTGATATTGAGATGCGGCGGCAGTTCGGCCACCCATTTGATCATCATCGCGATATCCTCGCCCGTCATCGGGTTCGATCCGCGATAGAGATCGTCGGACGCCTGCTGGCTTCCCGTGCGCACGAGGGTGAATTCGGTCTCGACCATGCCCGGCTCGATACTCGTCACGCGCACGCCGGTGCCGTGGAGGTCTGCGCGCAGGGCAAGGGTGAAGTGGTTGGCGAAGGCCTTGGACCCGGCATAGACATTGCCGCCGGGATAGACGTAATTCCCCGCGACCGAGCCCAGCGCGATGATCGCGCCCCTGCGCTCGATCAGCTTGGGCAGGAGCTTCCTCGTCAGCCTGACCATCGCCGTCACATTGGTGTCGATCATGGTCTGCCAATCGCCCAGATCGGCCTCCTGCGCGGGTTTCAGCCCCTGGGCGAGCCCGGCATTGTTCACCAGCAGGTCGATATCGGCAAAGGCGCCGGGAAGCGCGGCGATGGCCTGATCCATCGCATCCTCGTCGCGCACATCGAACACCGCCGGATGAACCTTGTCCGCGCCCAGCTCGTCGACCAGCGCGCCCAGCCGTTCCTTGCGGCGTCCGGTCGCGACGCAGCGCCAGCCGCCCGCGACCAATGCGCGCACGGTCGCCTCCCCGATCCCGGCGGTGGCTCCGGTAACGAATGCGGTCCTGGTCATATCAGCCTCTCAACTCCGCGCCCTGCTTGTTCGCAGCGGCGACGATCTTGTCGGACAATGCCTTGATCTCGGCCTCGGTGAAGCTCTTCTCGTCCGGTTGAAGCGTGACTTCGATAGCGAGCGATTTCTTGCCTTCGGGCACGCCCGCGCCAGCGAACACGTCGAAGACGCGCGCATCGACGATCGCCTGCTTGTCCGCGCCTCGCACCGCCTTGACCAGATCGCCCGCTGCGAGATCGGCGGGGACGAGGAAAGCGAAATCGCGCGTGATCGCCTGCAGGGCGGGCGGCGCATAGGCTGCGCGGGCGAACCCGGCATTCTTCTTCGCCGGGATCGCGTCGAGATAGATTTCGACTGCGACCACCGGCCCATCGAGGTCGAAGGCCTTCACCGTTGCCGGATGCAGCGCACCGAAGCGGGCGAGCACGTTCTTGGGCCCGAGGCGCAGGGTGGCGGACTGGCCGGGATGGAATTGCGCCCCGGCTTCCCCGAATACCATCAGATTGTCGACCGGCGCGCCCGCCGCTTCGAGCAGGGCCAGAGCCTCCGCCTTGGCGTCATAGGCATCGAAGCCTTGTGCCTTGCCGTCGCTCCAGCCGCGCTGCGTCTTCTCGCCCGCCAACACGACACCCAGAGTCGGTTTCTCGTCACTCGCACCGTTTGGCCCACGGAAATAGCGCCTGCCGATCTCGAACAGGCGCAAGGTGTCGGCGCCGCGATCCGCATTGCGCCGTGCCGCCATCAACAGGCCCGGCAGCAGCGAGGGGCGCATCGCCTTCAGATCCTCGCTGATCGGGTTGTCGAGCACCCAGAGATCCGCGCCGTCGACGAAATGCTCCGCTTCCCGCACCGGCAGGAAGCTCCAGGTCACCGCCTCGTTCAGCCCGCGCGCCGCCGCCGCCCGGCGCACTTTGCGCTCGGTCAGCTGGAGCGGAGACGCGGTTGCCTTGGCCACGCCTTCCGCGCGCGGAAGAGCGACGCTTGAGACCTTGTCGAGGCCGTATATGCGCACGACTTCCTCGACCAGATCGGCAGGCCCTTCGATATCGTGGCGGCGCGGCGGGCAGGTGACCTGCCATGTTTTGCCACTATCGGCTTTCTGAGCCGCCACCTGCTGACCTACTTGTTCGTCTGGCAGCCCATCGATCAAGAATCCGAGCGAGTTCAAAATTCGGGCCTGCTCAACCGGATTGACCTCGACACCGCCGAGCGTCGCGGTCAGCTTCGGATCGAAACCGACCCGCTTCGGCTCGACCGGCGGCTGACCCGCCCGCGTCACCGCGCCGGGCGTCCCGCCGCAGGTCTTGAGGATGAGGCTGGTCAGGATATCCAGCCCCTCATCGAGGAAGGCCGGATCGACGCCGCGCTCGAATCGTGTGCGCGCATCGCTTGCAATGCCGAGCTTGCGGCCCGTCACGCCGATCGCCTCGGGATCGAAATAGGCGATTTCGAGGAGGACGTCGGTGGTCGCGTCGGTCGCACCCGAATGCTCCCCACCCATGATCCCGCCGATATCGTGGACCTGCGTGTCGTCGGCGATCACGGTCATGCTGGAATCGAGCGTATAGGTCTTCTCGTTCAGCGCCTCGACCGTCTCGCCCTCGCGCGCCTTGCGGGCGACGACCGGGCCGGACAGCTTGGCGAGATCGTAGACATGCGCCGGACGCCCGAAGGCGAGCATCAGGTAATTGGTGCAATCGACCAGCGCGCTGATCGGCCGCTGGCCCGCGGCTTTGAGGCGGCGCTGCATCCAGGCCGGGCTCGGGCCGTTGGTCACGCCCGTAATGGTGCGGGCGTAGAAGGCCGGACAACCCTGCTCGTCCTCGATACGGATATCGGGCGCGACGCCTTCGCCTTCGACCCGTTCAGCCGTGACCGATTTCAATGTCCCCAGCCCCGCCGCCGCGAGATCGCGCGCGATGCCGAGCACGCCCATGCAATCGGGCCGGTTGGGCGTGATCGCCACGTCGAACACGGGCGAAACGTCGCTGTAATCGGCGAACGCCGCGCCGACCGGGGCATCATCGGGCAATTCGATGATCCCGTCATGCTCCTCGCCCAGTTCGAGTTCGCGCACCGAGCACATCATCCCGTTCGATTCGACGCCGCGGATTGCGCTCTTGCGCAATTCCATCCCGTTCGCGGGCACGACCGCACCGGGCAGGCCGAGCACGCCCTTCATGCCCGCACGCGCATTCGGCGCGCCGCACACGACCTGCAAGGGCTCCGCACCGCCGGTGGAAACGCTCAGCACCTGCAGTTTGTCGGCGTCGGGGTGCGGGCCGGCGGTCAGCACTTCGGCCACGCGGAAACCGGCGAGCTTTTCCGCCGGGTCCTCGATCCCTTCGACCTCGTGGCCGATACGATTGAGCGTGGCGGCAATGTCCTGAACCGACGCATCGGTTTCGAGGAAATATTTCAGCCATTCGAGCGAGAATTTCATGCCCGTGCTCCTACACCGGCGGACAGGGTCGGCTGGTCGAAGGGCGAGAAGCCGTAATGCGTCAGCCAGCGATTATCGCCGTCGAAGAAGGCGCGCAGATCGTCCATCGCGTATTTCAGCATGGCGAGGCGATCGATGCCGGCGCCAAAGGCGAATCCCTGCCATTCCTTAGGGTCGAGCCCGGCAAATTCGATCACGCGGGCATTGACCATGCCGCTGCCCAGCAATTCCATCCAGCCATGGCCCGGCGCATCGCCGTCGCCGCCCAGAATCCGCCTGCCATTCACGTCCTGCCAGCCCACATCGACCTCGACACTGGGTTCGGTGAAAGGGAAATAGGACGGGCGCAGGCGCAGCACGATGTCGTCGCGCTCGAAGAAGGCCTTGAGGAAGGTCTCCAGCGTCCATTTCAGATGGCCGAGATGGATGTCGCGATCGATGACGAGGCCTTCGATCTGGTGGAACATCGGCGTGTGCGTGGCATCGCTGTCGCTGCGATAGACGCGGCCCGGCGCAATGATGCGGATCGGCGCGCCGTTTGCGACCATCGAGCGGATCTGGACCGGACTCGTATGCGTCCTGAGCAACATCCGCCGCCCCTCGGAATCCGTATCCGGAAAATAGAATGTGTCGTGCATGGCGCGCGCGGGGTGTGTTTCGGCCATGTTGAGCGCGGTGAAATTGTGCCAGTCGTCCTCGATCTCGGGTCCGGTGGCGACCGAGAAGCCGAGATCGGCGAAAATCTCCGCCAGCTCGTCCATGACCTGGCTGACGGGGTGGACGCTGCCCTTGGGCGTGGCGGGTGCGGGCAGCGTCAGGTCCAAGGTTTCGGACGCCAATCGCGCTTCCAGCGCCGCCGCCTCCAGCAGCGCCTTGCGATCCTCGACAGCGTCGGCGACGCGTGAGCGCAGGCCCTGAATACGGGGCGCTTCCTGCTGCCGCTCCTCGGGGCTCATCTTGCCCAGAGTCTTCATCAGCTGGCTGATCCAGCCCTGCTTGCCCAGCGCCTCGACGCGGATCGCTTCGACCTGATCGACGCTGTCGGCGCGATGCAGCCGCTCCAGCGTGTCGGTGACCTGTTGTTCGTGTTCGGTGCTCATCGTGGCGCTCGATTAGGAGGGACAACGAAAAAGCGCCACCCCCGCAGATGCGGGAATGGCGCTTCCTCTTAATTCAATCACGCAATCAGGCGGGAAGCGCGTCCTTCGCCTGCTTGATGATGCTGCTAAACGCGCCCGCCTCGTTCATGGCGAGATCGGCCATGACCTTGCGATCGAGTTCGATCCCGGCGAGCTTCACACCGTGCATGAACTGCGAATAGGTCAGGCCTTCGGCGCGGACGGCGGCGTTGATGCGCTGGATCCACAGGGCGCGGAAGGTGCGCTTCTTAACCTTGCGGTCGCGATAGGCGTACTGGCCGGCCTTTTCGACCGCCTGGCGCGCGACGCGGATGGTGTTCTTGCGGCGACCGCGATAGCCCTTGGCCTGGTCTAGGAGCCGCTTGTGCTTCTGGCGCGTGGTGACGCCGCGTTTGATGCGAGGCATATCAGTATATCCTTATGATCTTGAGAGGCGCGCAGCGACGAGGCCGCGCAGCCAATGCGTCACTTGAGGCCGTAGGGCGCCCACTGCTTGATGTGACCGACATCGCAGTCGGCCATAACTTCGGTGCCGCGACGCTGGCGGATATACTTCGCATTGTGGCTCATCAAACGGTGGCGCTTGCCCGCGACACCATGCTTGACCTTGCCGGTGGCGGTGAATTTGAAGCGTTTCTTCACACCGCTCTTGGTCTTCAGCTTGGGCATTTTCATCTCCTATGGCAGAGACACGTCCGAACCGGCCCTGGCAGCCCTTGTCGCCAGGCAGGCAGATGAATCACGTGTCAGTGAAGGCGCGCGACATAGCGTTTTACGGCCCAAACGCAAGTCGGAAGTGCCAAATCAGAAATGGCTCAGATAGCCCCCATCGACCGCGAGCGAATGGCCGGTGATATAGCCCGCCTCGTCCGAGACGAGATAGGCGACCGCGCCCGCGACCTCTTCCGGCTGGCCCCAGCGGCCGAGCGACGTGCGGCGCTGGAGATGCGCGGCGACATCGTCGTCCGCGACCATCTCCGCGTTCGCCTCGGTGGCGAAATAGCCCGGCGCGACCGAATTGACGGTGATCCCGCTGCCGCCCAGTTCGGCTGCCAGCGCGCGGGTCAGCGCGTCGAGCCCGCCCTTGCTCGCCGTATAAAGCACGTCTCCGCGCGCGATGTCGGCGGCGATCGACGTGATGTTGACGATCCGGCCATAGTTTCTCGGGCGCATGACAAGGGCAGCGCGGCGGGCGAGGTCGAAGGGCGCGACGAGGTTGACGTCCAGCAGGGCGGCCATGTCCGCGCGGGTCAGTTCGGCGAGCGGGCGGCGGTCGCGCTGGCCGACATTGTTGACGAGGATGTCCAGCCCGTCCCTCCCCAGCCTCTCGAATACGGCGGCGGTGGCGGCATCGTCGGCCACGTCGAAGGGGAGCGCCTGCGCCGCCCCGCCGATCCGCACCGCCGCATCCTCCAGCGCATCGCGGTCGCGCCCGTTCAGGAAAACCTCGGCGCCCTCGTCCGCCAGCCGTTGCGCGATCGCGAAGCCGATCCCGCGCGCCGCGCCGGTCACCAGCGCACGCCTGCCCTTCAGCCTGCCACTCATCTCGATGCCCGCTCTCTCAATGTTCGTAGATCATCTTGACCGTCATGCCACCATCGACGTTCAGATGCTGCCCGGTGACGAAGCCCGCCGTGTGGAGATATTCGACCGCGCGCGCGATGTCCTGCGGCTCTCCGATCCGGCCCACGGGATGCTGTTCGCGGTCGACCGCGCGGTGGTCGGGATGCGTGCGTTCCGCGCTCTTCTGCCACGGTCCGGTCTCGATCCAGCCGGGGCGGATCGCGTTGACGCGGATATTCGGGCCGAGCGTGACCGCCATCGCATGGGTCAGCGCATCGATCCCGCCCTTCGCCGCGGCATAGGCAAAGCTTTCCGGCTCGCTCATCACCGCGCGGGTCGAGGATATGTTGGCGATGCTGGCGCTGTCGCCCGTCTCGGCGGCCCGCCTGAGCAAGGGAATCGCGGACCGGCTGACGAGGAAGGCGGCGGTCAGCGAGGCGTCGATCCAGCCCTGCCACTTCTCCAGCGCGAGATCTTCCAGCGGCCCGCAATACGGGTCGGCGATCCCGCTATTGTTGACGAGGCAGTGGAGCGCGTCCTCGCCGAGCCAGTCCCCGATTGTCTCGAACGCAGTGGCGACGGCATCCTCCTTCCCGACATCGCAGGCGATCAGCAGCGCCGTTTCCTCAGGCAAAGCCTCGCGCAGTTCTTCCAGCGCGGCGTCATCAAGGTCGAGACCGATCACGCGCCAGCCGGCCCCGTGGAAATGCATCAGCGTGGCCCGGCCTATGCCGTTGCCCGCTCCGGTAACGAGAAGAGTGTCCATGCCCGGCCAACGACCGCCGTGCTGGTCAGTGCCCGTGCGAGTGCGAGACCGCGGGATCGCCCATAGCTTCCAGGACATCGTCCAGCCGCGCCGGATCGCCGAGGGCGAGGACGGTCCCGTCGCTGTCGGCGTCGAGGGGATTGCCCTGCCAGTCGGACATGGTGCCGCCCGCCCCTTCGACCACCGGGACCAGTGCGGCATAGTCGTGGATCGCCATGCCCGCCTCGCATACGATGTCGAGATGGCCGCTCGCGAGCAGGCCGTAATTGTAGCAATCGCCGCCATAGACGATGGTCGCCTGCCGCGCATTGCCGCCGACCGCGCCCGCGAGCTTCATATATCCGTCCGCCTCCTCGCGCCCGAAATAATGCGGGCTGCTGGTGGCGAGCACGGCACCGTCGAGCGTGGGGCAGGTGCGCGTCGTCACCGGTTTGCCGTTGAAGGTCGTCCCTTGGCCGAGCATCCCTGCCCAGCGTTCGCGCGCGACCGGCTGGTCGATCACGCCGAGCACGGGCCAGCCGTCCTGCATCAGTGCGATCAGCGTGCCGAAGATCGGCCGTCCGGCCATGAAGCTGATGGTCCCGTCGATCGGATCGAGAACCCAGCGCCGCCCGGAATTCTCGCGGGTCAGGCCGTATTCCTCGCCCAATATCCCGTCCTCGGGCCGTTCCTTTTCCAGGATCGCGCGGATCGCGGCCTCGGCGGCGCGATCGGCCTCGGTCACGGGGGACTTGTCGGCCTTGCGCTCGCTTTCCCAATCGCCCCGGAACAGGGGCCGGATCGCCTCTCCCGCCGCATCGGCCAGGCGGTGCGCAAGGGCGAGATCGTCTGCGGTCGGAGCGGCGTTCTGCGATAAAACCATGTCTCGCGCCTAGCAGCGGACACGGCAGTGACAAGCCTCGAACCGCATGGCGCGCCATCGGTCACGCCGCAGCGCTGCGCGGTCGCCCGGAACTTTTTCGCGTCCCTGAACGCTGTCGCAGTACACTGATACACGTAAGGACTTGACGCGGTCGCACGCTTTTACATGGTGCCCTGATATAACTGGTTTAATTCGGGCGAAATCTAACGGGGGTTGCAGTGGCCACGCGACGTGCGGCGGAGGAAAGGGAGGGCGACAAGCTCGACGAGACCGCATCCGCGCCACTCGTCGGTCGGACCGGGCGTGCGCGCGACGGCAATGCGCTCGCGCTGAACGTCGCTCCCGACGCCGATCTGAAACCGTGGCTGAGCTGGTTCGCCGCCACCCATGCGGACATGCCGACAGGCGGCGTCCTCGAGGGCGGCATATTGAGCGACCACGCCGCGATCAGAGTGCTTCACGGCGGCACCTGGTCGGCCCAGACCGCCGATGGCCCGCGCGTCTTCGCACCGGGAGAGCGCGGGATGACGCTGTATTTCGGGCCGCAGAGCGCGGTCATGTCGATCACGGTCGACGGGCCGTTCAAGGTCATCAGCATCTATCTCGGCGTCGGCGGCGCGCAAGCGCTGAGCGCCCCGGCACAGAGCGAAATGATCGACCGGGTGCTCGATTACGACCAGCTGACCGGTCGCGGCCATTTCGCGTCGCTGTTCGATTTCACCGCCAGCCCGCAAGCCTGGTACAACACCTTTGCGCGCGAATTTCGCCGATATCTCGCGGCGGTGGAGCCTGCCGGTCCCGATCGCATCGCGCTCGCATTCGAAGCCTGCACGCTCGCGCAGCCGGATTTCACTCTGCAGGACTTCGCCGAGGCGAACGACGTGTCAACCCGCACGGTGGAGCGGGTGGTCCGCAAGGCTTACGGCCTGACGCCGAAACAGGTGATGCGGCGCGCCCGCGCGCTCGATCTCGCGGCAGCGCTGCTGGGCGTCGCGCAGAACGAAGAGGAGGCCGAGATGAAGCTGCGCTATTACGACCAGTCGCACCAGATCCGCGAGATCCGCCACTTCTTCGACCGGACCCCGCGCCAGTTGCGCGAAGAGGCCAATCCGCTCCTGCTGCTCAATCTCGAAATCCGCCAGTCGCGCCGGATCGAAGCCTTGCAGCGGCTCGATCCCGACCAGCCCGCGCCCTGGCGCGATCCGCTGGCCGAATTGTAGCCGTGGCCCCAAAGCTCCCGACGACGCGCCCGGTTACGCGATCAGTCGAAGAGCGAGCTGACCGAACTTTCGTCCGCGATCCGGCGCACCGCCTCGCCGATCAACGGCGCGATGGTGAGGATGCGGATGCGGTCCGAATCCATCGCATCGTCGGTCGCGCGGATCGAATCGGTGATCACGAGCTCCTTCAGCGCCGATTTGTCGACGCGCGCCACCGCGCTGCCCGACAGGACGCCGTGGGTGATGTAGGCGGCCACGCTGCTGGCGCCCTGATCGAGCAGGGCCTGGGCCGCATTACAGAGTGTCCCGCCCGAATCGACGATATCGTCGATCAGGATGCAGTGGCGCCCCTGCACCTCGCCGATGATGTTCATGACCTCCGATTCGCCCGGCCGGTCGCGCCGTTTGTCGACGATGGCGAGGGGGGCGTTGTCGAGCCGCTTGGCAAGCGCGCGGGCACGCACCACGCCGCCGACATCGGGGCTGACGACCATCAGATCCTGATCGCCGTACCGCGCCTGGATATCGGCGGCCATCACGGGCGCGGCGTAGAGATTGTCGGTCGGAATGTCGAAGAAGCCCTGGATCTGCCCGGCGTGGAGATCGACAGCCAGCACCCGGTCGGCGCCCGCATGGGTGATGAGATTCGCGACCAGCTTGGCCGAGATCGGCGTGCGCGGGCCGGGTTTGCGGTCCTGGCGCGCATAGCCGAAATAGGGGACGACCGCCGTGATCCGCCGCGCCGAGGCGCGCTTCAGCGCGTCGATGCAGATCAGCAATTCCATCAGATTGTCGTTGGCCGGAAAGCTGGTCGACTGGACCACGAACACGTCCTCGCCGCGCACGTTCTCGTGGATCTCGACGAAGATCTCCTCGTCGGCGAAGCGGCGCACGCCCGCGTCCACCAAAGGCATTTCGAGATAGGCCGCAATCGCGCGGGCGAGCGGCAGGTTCGAATTGGCGGCCATGATCTTCATGTGGGAGCGAATCCTTACGTAGCGCGGTTCGCAGCCCGCCTAGCCGAGCGACATCGTATTGCAACATGGAGGCGGGTTTTGCCCCCAATCCGCCTGCATGGGGCTTACTTCGCCTGATGCTCGCCCTTGATCCAGCGCAGGCCCTTTAGAAGATCGTGCGAGAACCGTCGCGATAGCGGCAAAACCGGCGCTCACCCATGCCTATTTCGCCTGATGCTCGCCCTTGATCCAGCGCACGGTGCCCGAGCTGGCGCGCATCACCACGCTCTCGGTCGTCATCTTGCCGTCGCGGCGGTATTTCACGCCTTCGAGCAGCGACCCGCTGGTCACGCCGGTGGCGGCAAAGATGCAGTCGCCCTTCACCAGATCGTCGCGCGTATAGATGCGGTCGAGATCGTCGATGCCCCACTTGGCCGCGCGGGCCTTTTCATCCTCGTTGCGGAAGACGAGGCGCCCGTTGAACTGTCCGCCCACGCAGCGCAGCGCCGCTGCCGCCAGCACGCCCTCGGGCGCGCCGCCCTGGCCCATATACATGTCGATCGTGGTGTCCTCGTCGGTCACCGCGATCACGCCAGCGACGTCCCCGTCGCCGATCAGCACGACGCCGCAGCCCAAAGCGCGCAATTCGGCGATCAGATCGGCATGGCGCGGCCGGTCGAGCACGCAGACGATGATGTCGCCCGGCGCGACGCCCTTGGCTTCCGCCACCGCCTTCACGTTCTCGGTCGGCGACTTGGCGAGGTCGATGATTCCGTCGGGATAGCCGGGGCCGACGGCCAATTTGTCCATATAGACGTCCGGCGCGTTCAGGAGGTCGCCTTCGCCCGCCGCCGCCAGCACGGCGAGGGAGTTCGGACCGGCCTTGGCCGTGATCGTGGTGCCTTCCAGCGGGTCGAGCGCGATGTCGATCTTCGGCCCCTTGCCCGGTGCGCCGCCGACCTTTTCGCCAATGTAAAGCATCGGTGCCTCGTCCCGCTCGCCTTCGCCGATCACGACGGTGCCATCCATGTAGAGCTCGTCGAAGGCCTGACGCATGGCTTCGACCGCGGCGGCATCGGCGGCCTTCTCATCGCCCCGCCCGATCAGTTTCGACGCAGCGACAGCCGCAGCCTCGGTCACACGGACCATTTCGAGCACGAGGATGCGGTCGAGCGGATTGCGAGCGGTGTCGGTCTTCGAATTCATGGCCGGTTCAGTCCCCAAAGCGGTCTCTGCGCCGCGGAGTAGACAGGGAGGATGGGCTTGTCGAGACAATCGAGGCCAAGGCTGGTGTGCATACCGTCCCGATCCGGCCGGATCGGGCGAAGGGTGCCGCTGTCTTCGATCGCCTGCCTGCTTCTTGCCGCGCCCGCCGCCCTTTCCGCCCAGCAGGCTCAACCGATCGCGCCGCCTACGCAGGCTAGTCCGCCCGAACGGATCGATCTTCTCACCCAGAGCCGCGAGATCGCCAGCGAGAATGCGGAAGGCGAGCTTGAGAATTGCAGCGAGACCGATGAGGCGACGCTGATCTCGGGCGAGATCGTCGTCTGCCGCCGGTCGCCGGACGATACCGCCGCCTACGGATTCGACAAGAAGGCCTGGGAAGAACGCTATGCCGCCGAAACGCGCGGGGCCGATCCGGTGGATGTCGCCGGACCGGGCATCTTTCGCGGAGCGCCGACCGTGGGGAGCCTGTGCATTCCGGGTTTGCAGAAATGCCCGCCGCCGCCCGCGATCGTGGTCGACTTCGCCGCCCTCCCCGATGCGCCGCCGGGATCGGATGCGGACCGGATCGCGCGCGGCCTGCCTCCCCTGGGGCGCGATGGTCCGCGCCTGCCGGCCCCGCCGCCCTCGCCAGCGCAGAACGCCGAAACGCTCGACCTGCCGCCCCCGCCGGATTTCGCCGACGAGGGGGAGGCCGCCGTCAGTCCCGCAGGATCGGAAGCACCAGCGGCGCCGCGGTAAGGCTGTCCGACCCTTCGAGCAGGTTGAGCGCCTTGGCGACGCAGCGTTCCTGCCCTTCATGGGTGACCATGGCCACCAGCACTTCGCCCCCGTCCTCGTCGCGGCCCTGCTGGATCAGGCTTTCGATCGAGACATTGGCGTCGCGCGTCGCGGCGGTGATCTCGGCGAGGACGCCGGGCCGGTCGCGCACGGTGAAGCGGATGTAATCGCGCCCCACGCGGTGGCCGGGATCGGCGGGAGCCATCGTCACGAGGTCCGACACCGGGACCGAGAACGGCGCGCCGATATCGCCGCGCGCGATATCGATGAGATCGGAGACGACCGCGCTCGCCGTCGGCCCGTCGCCCGCGCCCGCGCCCTGAAACAGCAGGCGACCGGAGAAATTTCCTTCCGCGACGACCGCATTGGTCGGCCCGTCGACATGGGCGAGCGGATGGTGCCGGGGGACGAGACAGGGCCTGACGCGCTGGAGCAGGCGCGGCGTGCCATCCTCCGCCAGATCGCAATCGGCGATCCCGACCAGGCGGATAACGAAGCCTAGCGTGCGGGCGCGCGCGATATCGGCGGCGCGCACTTCGGTAATCCCCGTCACCGAGACCGAATCGAAATCGATGCGCGCGCCGAATCCGATCGCGGCGAGGATGGCGAGCTTGTGGGCCGCGTCCACGCCTTCGATGTCGAAGGCAGGATCGGCCTCGGCATAGCCCTTGGCCTGCGCCTCCGACAGGACGGCGTCGAAATCCGCGCCGCTCTTTTCCATATTCGTCAGGATGAAATTGCAGGTGCCGTTGAGAATGCCCGAGACGCGCTCGATCGCGTTCGCCGCGGCCCCCTCGCGCAATCCTTTCACCACCGGGATACCGCCCGCGACCGCCGCTTCGAACTTGAGCGCGCCGCCACCGATCGCTGACGCCTCGGCCAGAGCCATCCCGTGATGCGCAACCATGGCCTTGTTGGCGGTGACCAGCGACTTGCCAGCATCCAGCGTGCGGCGCGCCAGTGCAAGCGCGGGTCCGTCCGATCCGCCGACCAGCTCGACCACCACGTCGACATCGTCGCGCTCGGCTAGGGCGGTCATGTCGTCGCACCAGGCATAGGGGGAAAGGTCCACGCCGCGATCGCGATGGCGGTCACGCGCGCTGACGGCGACGACCTCGAACGGCCTGCCCGCGCGCGCTTCGACGACGGCGCGATTGGTTTCCAGCAGGCGCAGAACGCCCGCCCCCACCGTGCCCAGCCCGGCAAGCGCGATGCGCAGCGGTTTCGCCTCCGAATCAAGCATCGACCTTCTCCTTCGCTGACTCGCCAAGGAAAGGCGCGAAGGCCTGCCGCAAGCTGTCGGGAATGCGCAAAGCCTCCCCGCTGTCGAGATCGACATGGACCTGGACGAGCGCGATCACGGCGCGCAGATCGTCCGCGCCTTCCCCTTGTGCCGTTCCGTGCAATTCGATCCGCATCGCCATGCTCGAATTGCCGATCCTCTCGACCCGCAATCGGCCCTCGATCAGCTCTTCGAGCCGAATCGGGCGCAGATAATCGACCTCCGCCTTGCGGATATGGAATTCGAGATCGGGCATTCCCTCGGCCCGGCGGGCGCGGAAGAATTCCGACACGACGACATCGGCATATTCGAGATAGCGCGAATTGAAGACGACCGCCTGGGGATCGACCTCGGCATAGCGCACGCGGAAACGGTGGGAGAACGGATGGGCCATGGCGCGGCGCCTAGCCGAGCGCGCCAAGGCATGGGAGCCAGTTTGTCTTGTCCCGGCCCTAGCTGCGGTTCGAATCGCGCCGACGCTCGCAGGGGCCGAGGCGACTGATGACCCAAGCGTAATCCTCTGCGGCCCGCGCCCGGCTCTGGGCATCGCGCGACAGATTGGCTTCGGCGGGCAGAGTGCGCGGCAGCGCGCAGGCGAGGCGATACCATTCCAGCGTCCCCGCACGCGGCGGGCGCGCCGCCTGGTCGACGATCTCGGTCCACGACACACCCCAGCGCGGCTCCATCCCCGGACGGCGCACGACGGTGATCGAAACCGGCCCGTCATTCTCGGTATCGAGGAACAGCTGGGTTTCCGATTCGCCGACAAGCGTCCCGGCGATCGAAAGCGCGTCCCGCACCCCCGTCACCTGCGGCGGGCGATCCGCACCGGCAAGCTGCTGGAGCACCGGACGCAGGCGCGATTCGAGATCGGGCGTCCATGCCAGCTGCGCGCGGGGATCGACCAGCTGCAATTCATTGGGCCGCCCCGGCACGGGCCGGGCGAAGAGAAGGACATCCTGCTTCTTGAACTTGGGCACCTTGCCCTTCGCATCGAGCGGAACATCGACGAGATAACGCAGCGATTCGCCCACCGGAACATTCCCTGCCAGAAGGGCCTGGGTCTGCGCCTCGACATAGAGGCGCGCGAAGCCCGGCGCGAGATTCGGCGCGCGTTCGGGCTTCAGAACCGCCTGGTCCTTGACTCGCGCCTTCATAACGAGCGGCGTGCCTTCGGCCAGTTCCACGAGATCGGCATAGGTCGGCCCGCTCGCTCCCGCCATTTCGGCCGCCGGCGTCTGGCCTGTCGTGGGCTGTGCCGAAACCGGAATGGCGCATAGCATCGCGCAACAACCGGCGAGCATTGTGCGACGAAGGCGGATGGGGAGGAAAGTCATGAGTGTTCCAATGCTTGGGCCGGGATAACGACCATTGAGAGCGCGGCCCACTTAGAAAGGCGCACATTTTGAGCCTAACACAAGGCGAAATGCGGTGAATTAGGCGTTAACGGATAAAGCGATTGCCCCCTACCGCCACCATGGCTACAGGAACCGGCGGTCCGGGGATAAAGTTAGAAAATGACCCCGGCGGGTCCGCAGCGGACCTTTTCGGAAACCTCGAGCGGCTCTCGTCGTTTGGGGGTTTGCAGGGAAGGATGTCGGCGGAAGACCATACGACCATCCGGGTCGCGCTTGCGCGTCTCGGGTGAATGGCCGCCGGGTTCACCCGGTACGGACGATGGAGTGATGCGACCGAATGGCTTATGCTGACCAACAGATGAGCGGCAATCGCGTAATCGCGATTATTATTGTTGCCCTCATCCACATTGCCCTAGGCTATGCGCTCGTCACCGGCCTCGCCTACGAGGCTGCTACCAAGGTGCTCGAACGCGTAACCACGATCGATGTGGAAGAGCCCCCGCCCCCGCCTGAGCCGGAGGAGGAGCCCCCGCCCCCCGAGCCGCAGCCGGATACCGCGCCGCCGCCGCCAGTGGCCCCGCCGCCGCCGGTGAACGTGTCGACCCGTCCGCCGGACATCCGCACGCAGACGACGATTCCTCCGCCCGCACCGCCGGCGATCCGGATTCCGCCGCCCGCGCCGATCGCGCCGCCGGCTCCGCCGCCCGCGCCTCCGCCGCCCCCGCCCCCGCCTTCGCAGGCACGTGGCGTGTCGCCGCAGAACGCCGGTCGCTGGGCAGCGCAGATCCAGGGGGACTATCCCTCTGCCGCCCTGCGGCGTGATGAAGCGGGAACCGTGACCATGCGGATCACCGTAGGCGCCAATGGCCGGGTGGAATCATGTTCGGTTACGGGAAGCTCGGGTTCGAGTTCGCTGGACGATGCCGCGTGCCGCGGGATGCAGCGTTACGCACGGTACAATCCCGCCTTGAACGCCGCCGGGAATCCGATTTCCGCGACGACCACACAATCCATTCGCTACGTCCTGCCCGATTGATGCAGCGTCGCTACAGCAATAACGATTTTCAAGAGGATAACTCGCTATGATTACTAACCTTCTTGCCGTTGCGGGCGAAGCTGCCCCCCAGAACCAGTTCGGCTTCATGGAAGCCATGGAACAGGGCGGCATCATCGCCTGGTCGATCTTCACCGTGCTGGTCATCATGTCGGTCGGCTCGTTCTACATCCTGTTCACCAAGCTGTTCGAACAGCGCAAGATCATGAGCCAGTACGACACCGTGCGTTCGCAGTTCTGGCGCGCCAACACGCTCGACGAAGGCGCCAAGAAGCTCGATTCGAACAGCGCATGGCGCCAGCTGGTCGACGATGCCGTGAAGGCTCGCGAAACCCACACCAAGATGGGCGACAACCTCGAAGCGCATGACTGGCTGCACGGCTCGCTCGCGCGATCGGAAGCGTCGATCAACGCGCGTCTCGCAGGCGGCCTGCCCTTCCTCGCCACCGTCGGCGCGACCGCGCCGTTCGTCGGCCTGTTGGGTACGGTTATCGGTATCTACCGCGCGCTCATCAACATCGGCCTCGCCGGTTCGGCCTCGATCGACAAGGTCGCCGGCCCGGTCGGTGAAGCGCTCATCATGACCGCCATCGGCCTGCTGGTCGCGGTTCCCGCCGTGCTTGCCTACAACTGGCTCCAGAGCCGCAACAAGCGCATCGCGGAGCGTCTTTCGGGCTTCTCGACCGATCTGCTGGCCAACATCAGCTCGAACGGCGCGGTGCGTCCGGCGGTGATGACCGCCACCTCGACGCAGGCTGCGGCGAAGTCGGCCACGACGGCGACGGCTGCCAAGCCCGCGACGACCGGCACGACCACGACGACCACGACCACCCGGAAGTAATCCGGTCTGACGGGCCGGTGCGTATCGTCAGGATCGCATCGGCCCGTTCCGGTCCTTTGGGCCGGGCCCTTTAAGGGTTCTCCTGAACCCATGAAACAACGCAACGGATAGGATAAACCATGGCGGTTGCAGTAGGCGGCGGTGTCGAGACCCCGATGTCGGACATCAACACCACCCCCCTCGTGGACGTGATGCTGGTGCTTCTGATCATCTTCCTGATCGCGGTTCCGGTCGCGATCCAGACGATCGAGAAGCTTCGCATCCCGATCTTCGAATCGGTCGAATCCGAAGACAAGGTCGAGAACCTGCTTCTCACGGTGAGCACGACCGATGCGGCTGGCCTCAGCGCCGGTGAGCCCGGCTATGCCGGTGCGTCGCGCGACGGGCAGTGCCGCGTCTATTTCAACAACATCACCCCCGTGACCTCGCAGGAACTGTACGATCAGGCGTTCGAACGCCTCGACGCCATCGTCCAGCGCGCGGGCGGTGCGGAACAGATCCGCCAGGACCCGGACCTCATCCCGCAGGTGCACATCCGCGGTGACGTGAATGCGCCGTGGTCGTGCGTCGCAGGTGCGATCTACAACGTGCAGGCGGCGGGCTATCCCACAGTCGGCTTCATCTCGAACCCGGTCGACCCGAACGGCTGATCCGCCCGTCCGACCCAGGTTTCGCGTTTCAAAGAGTTTCAGGAGTAACCCATCATGGCAATGTCAGGCGGTAAGGACGATGGCGCCCCGATGATCGAGATGAACATGACGCCGTTGATCGACGTCCTGCTCGTGCTCCTCATCATGTTCATCATCACCATTCCGGTCGCCACCCACGCGGTGAATATCGATTTGCCGCAGCCCAATCCGAACCCTCCGCCCGAGGATCAGATCGACCCGATCAAGAACAAGATCGTGCTGACCCAGACGGACGAGATCCTGTGGAACGGCGACACGCTCAGCGAGGCGGAGCTGGTTCGCAATCTCAACCTCACGCGCGAGATCGTGCCCGAGCCCGAATTGCAGTTCGAGCCCGAGGCCCTCGCAAGCTACGAATTGTCGGCCCGCGTCCTCAACGTCATCAAGGCGAGCGGCGTGACCAAGTTCGGCTTCGTCGGCAACGAGCGCTATCGCACCTTCGGAAGCGTCGGCGCGCAGTAAGCATCGCGCTTCGCAAGAACTCACGGAAAAGGCGGCTTCGGCCGCCTTTTTTGTTGCCCGTCATCAGGCTGCGATGGGACAGACTGCGCAACTGCGTCCAGCCAAGTCGCAAACGGCACAGAGTGCAGCCCAAAGACGACCACTTCGGACATCGTTTGCTCCTTGCCTCGCGTTATGTTATCTCATGGCGAAAGACCGGGGAGAAACTGCATGGCCATGACGCGTTCCGCATCCGACGCCCAGCCGATGGGCGAGATGAACACGACGCCCCTGATCGATGTCCTGCTGGTGCTGCTGATCATGTTCATAATGGTGATCCCCGCCGCGACCCATTCGGTTGATCTCGACCTCCCGACTGCCTGCGAGACCTGTCCGCTCCCGGACCTCGAGCCGACGCGGAACAAGATCGTCATCGACGGGGGCGATCAGCTCTACTGGAACGGCGAAGCGATCGATCAGCGCCAGCTCACCACATTGCTGAGCGTGTCCCGCGATCTTCCGGTAGAGCCCGAGCTCCAGTTCGAACCGGCGGCCAATGCCAGCTACGCCGCATCCTCCCGTACGCTCGCGACGATCAAGGCGAGCGGCGTCACCAAGTTCGGCTTCGTCGGGAACGAGCGCTATCGCCAGTTCTGACGTGGACGGACTGCGGGGATCGGCAACCGTTCACCTCACCTGACCCACCGACCGGGCGCTGACCCACTAATAGGGTTCCCCGATCCGCAGCGTCATGGTCGCAGGCGTGTCCGCCCCACCGATCCACACCGATCACCCCAATTAGCGATTACAGCAGCCATCCAATCGGCCCTGGCACCTCACGCCGGATGCACACCGCTTATTCGAAATTCTCCACCCGCATCGCTTCGCCCGCCAGGCTTTCCGCCTCGAACAGCAATTCGTCGTCCACCGCACCCTGCGGCGTGGCCTCGCGCCCGATCATCACCATGACCGGCACGGCCAGCGGGCTGACGCGATCGAGTTCGACATGGACCAATTGCTCGCCCGCCCGATCGAGCAGATCGCCCAACCGACCGACATCGGTCATCCGTGTGCGCGCATCCGCCCAGGCCGCTTCCAGCAGGACATGGTCCGGCTCGTATTTGCGCAGCACGTCGTAGATCAGATCGGTCGAAAAGGTCACTTGCTTGCCCGTCTTGCGCTTGCCGGGATGCTGCCGCTCGACAAGGCCGCCGATCACCGCGACCTCACGAAAAGCGCGTCGCAAGAGGTGCGAATTCTGCACCCATTCGATGAATTCGTCCTGCAGGATATCGGGCGACAGCAGGGGCAGCGGGTCCTTCACCGGCTTCAGCCCCCACACCGCCAGCGAATAATCATTGGCGACGAAGCCGCCGGGCATGAGGCCGCGATCCTCCATCCGCCGCGTGATCAGCATTCCCAGGCTCTGGTTCGCGTTCCAGCCTTCGAAGGTGTAATAGACCGTGTATTCCCGCCCCGCCCTCGGGAAGCTCTCGACCAGCAATTGGTCCGGTCCAGGCATCCGGCTGCGCCAGTCCTGCACTTCCAGCCATTCGCGCACATCGTCGGGAAAGCGCGCCCATCCGGCCCGATCGACCAGCATTTCGCGCACCCGGTTGGCGAGGTGGGTGGTCAGCGGCAGGCGCTGCCCGCCATAGGACGGGATCATGGCGGAGGATTTCGACGCCCGGACGAGGATCTCCATATCCTGAAGCTTCACCACCTCGAGGCTCATGCCCGCAAAGGCGAAGGTGTCGCCGGGAGAGAGCGAGGCGGCGAAGCGTTCCTCAACCTTACCCAGCGAGCGACCGCCGCGATTGCCCCCTGCGCTGATGCGCACGTCGAGCATTTCGGAATCGATGATGATGCCCGCATTCAGGCGATGGCGCGCAGCCTGTTCGGGATGGGCGAGCCGCCAGATACCTTCTCTGTCGCGCACGATGCGCTTGAACTTGTCGTAGGCGCGCAGCGAATAGCCGCCCGTCGCGACGAATTCGAGCACGCGGCCCCATGCCTCCTCGTCCACCCAGGCATAGGAGAGGCTGGAGCGGATCTCGGCGAGCAGCGCCGCCTCGTCGAACGGCGCGGCGCAGGCACAGGCCATCACGTGCTGCGCCAGCACGTCGAGACCGCCGGGGCGAAATTCCTCTCCATCTCTCTGCCCTTCGTCGACCGCTTCCTTCGCCGCGGTCGCTTCGAGGAATTCGAAGCGGTTGCCCGGCACCAGCAGGGCGCGGCTGCGCTGGTCGAGACGGTGGTTTGCACGCCCGATCCTTTGCAACAGGCGCGAGGAGCCTTTGGGCGCCCCCATCTGCACGACCAGATCGATATCCCCCCAATCGACCCCCAGATCGAGGCTTGCGGTCGCGACGAGCGCGCGCAATTCGCCCCGCGCCATCGCCCCTTCGACCTTGCGGCGCGCTTCCTTGCCGAGCGAGCCGTGATGGATGCCGATCGGCAAGGTCGCCTCGTTCGCATCCCACAAATGCTGGAAGATATATTCGGCGAGGAAACGCGTGTTGGTGAAGATCAGCGTGGTGCGATTGGCCTTGATCGCTTCGTAAAGCTGCGGGATCGCCCAGGTCGCGGCATGGCCGCCCCAGGGCACGCGCTCCTCGACGGGCAGGAGGATTTCGACCTCGGCGGGCGCACCCACCTCCCCTTCGACCATCGCGACCGCCTCGAGCTCGCTCGCATCGCCGGTTTCGAGCGGCGCGAGCCATTCGCGAAACCCTTCCGGGTTCGCCAGCGTGGCAGACAGAGCCGCGCGCTGCATGGCGGGCGCGATCGCCTGCAGGCGGGACAGGGCCAGAGCCAGCAGATCGCCGCGCTTGCCGGTGGCAAAGGCATGGACCTCGTCGATCACCACGCGCTTCAGCCCCGCGAACATGTCGAAACTGTCGGGATAGCTCAGCAGGAGCGAGAGACTTTCCGGCGTGGTCAGGAGGACGTGCGGCGGCCGGGTGCGCTGGCGTTTCTTGCGGTCGGAGGGCGTATCCCCGCTGCGCGTCTCGACCCTGATCGGCAGCCCCATTTCCTCGATCGGGGCGATCAGATTGCGCTGGACGTCATGGGCGAGCGCCTTGAGGGGGGAGACATAGAGCGTGTGGAGCCCCTCGGGCGGTGCCTCCCCCTCCAACCGCGAAGGGCAGAAGGCGGCCAGCGTCGGCAGGAACCCCGCCAGCGTCTTGCCCGCGCCCGTATCCGCGACGAGCAGAGCGTGGCGTCCCGCATCGCTCGCCGCGAGCATTTCGGCCTGATGGCGCCGCACGCGCCAGTCGCGGCCAGCGAACCAGGCTTCGATTTCAGGCGGTATCGGGGGCGTGCTCACCCAGAGATAGCGCCGGATGGGGCGCGGTGTTCCGCCCCGCCACCTCCCGGCGCCAATTTGAAGGTCGATACTACTCCGCTTCGGGCTCTTCGCCCTCTCCATGCGGGATCACCATATCGTCCAGCGCGTCCGGTTCCACGCCCAGCAGATCGGCCATCCGCGCCCGCTGCGCCATGGACAGGTCGGCATAGTCCCGCTCCGCCGGCAGGCTTTCCAGCGCGGCTTCCATCGCGGTTTCCATCTCGGTGAACGAGCCGATCATTTCCGGCATAGCCTCCATCGTGGCGCCCATGACCTGTGGGTCCGCGAACAGTGCCATCGATTGACGCGCGAATTCGCCCCCGGTCGGGGTGGCGAAAAAGGCGGAGATATCGGCGAGCTGCGCTTCGTCGAACCGGACAGCATAGGCCTTGGCCAGTCCCGCGCGGACGGGAGGCTCCACCGCCGCGAACGCGCCGCCCATATTCGAGACCAGCGCATCCAC
Source organism: Qipengyuania pelagi (assembly GCF_009827295.1). Lineage (NCBI taxonomy): Bacteria > Pseudomonadati > Pseudomonadota > Alphaproteobacteria > Sphingomonadales > Erythrobacteraceae > Qipengyuania > Qipengyuania pelagi. The sequence continues at coordinate 140,568 of NZ_WTYD01000002.1, forward strand.
CATGGTGTCGGCCCGCTGGTCCCACGCCGGATCGAGCATGGTCAGAAGCTCCTGCTTCTCCGCATCGCTCAAGTCCGCGAGCGCCGCTTCGTCGAGCGTGAGCCTGCTGGCGAGGAGAAAATCGGGCTCGGAGAACATGGCCATCATCGGGCGCATGGTCTTTTCCATCATGTCACGCATGATTTCGCCATAGAAACCCTCGGGCATCATCGTCGCCACGATGGCGGTGGCGGCGGGGAGACGCGCTTCCTGTTCGGCAGTGAGCGGTTCGGCCTGGAACAGCCCGCTCATCATCGCGAGCACGGCAGCCTCGTCCATCGCCCCGTCGGCTTCCGCATCGTCGATGGCGACCTCGCCCTCGATCTCTCCCATCACGATGTCCTGCGCCATGGCAGGCGCCGACAGGGCCAGGGAAAGGACGCCCAGAACGAGCGACACACCGATATTCTTCATGACAATCCCCCTCGTCTTAAATCTAGTGCCCCACGCTCTCGCCGCGTTCGAGCCCGGACAGCGCCAATTGCTCGTCGATCTGCGCCATCAGGCGGGCCAGCCCTTCCTCGCTGTCGCTTTCCGCGCGGGCGACGAGGACGTCCTGCGTGTTCGATGCGCGCAGCAACCACCACCCGTCAGGCGTCGTAACCCGCACTCCATCGGTCCCGTCGACATCGGAATCGCTGTTCGCCAGCCGCTCCTCCACCTCGCGGATCGCGGCGAATTTGCGGCTTTCATCGACCTGGAAGCGCAATTCGGGCGTGTTGACCATGGCGGGCATGGCCCCGCGCAATTCGGTCACCGATCGGCCGAGGCGCGCGCTCGCCGCGATCAGGCGCACGCCTGCATAGAGCGCATCGTCATATCCGTAATACTCGTCGGCGAAGAAGACGTGGCCGCTCATCTCGCCCGCCAGCGGAGATCCCGTCTCCTTCATCTTGGATTTGACGAGCGAATGTCCGGTCTTCCACATCAGCGGCTTGCCCCCGCATTCGGAAATCCGCTCGAACAGGGCGCGGCTCGCCTTCACATCGGCGATCACCGTGGCGCCCGGACGGGTCTTGAGCGTGTCCTCTGCGTAAATCATCAATAACTGATCGCCCCAGATCACCCGGCCCTCGCCGTCGATCGCGCCGATCCGGTCCCCGTCGCCATCGAAAGCGACTCCGAAATGGAGGTTCTTCTCGGCGACGAGCGCGCGCAGATCGGCCAGGTTCTCCTCGACCGTAGGATCGGGATGATGATTGGGAAAATTGCCGTCGACATCGGTGTAGAGGAGATGATGCTCGCCCGGCAGTTTCGCGGCGAGCATTTCCAGCGCGGGGCCGGCGGCGCCGTTGCCCGCATCCCATCCCACGCGCAGATCGGCAAGCGCGGCGCGGTCGACATCGCCGAGGCCCATCAGCAGGCGCTCGACATACTCGCCCAGGATGGCGCGGCTCTCGACGCTGCCCGACCCATCGTCCCAATCGCCCGCGGCGGCCATTTCGCCCAGCTTCTGGATGTCGGAGCCGAAAAACGGACGGCCCTGAAACACCATCTTGAAGCCGTTGTAATTGGCGGGATTGTGGCTGCCGGTTATCTGAATGCCGCCATCCACGTCTTCGCCTGAGGCTTCGGCGTAATAGAGCATCGGCGTCGCGCCGAGACCGATCGTCACGACATCGCAGCCGCTCGCCGTCAAGCCCTCGACCAATGCGTGTTCGAGCATGGGTGAGCTGACGCGGCCATCATAGCCCACAGCGACCTTCTGGCCGCCGGCACGCCGCAACAGCGTTGCGAAACCGCGCCCGATGGCGCGCGCATCGTCCGCGCCGAGAGTTTCGCCGATGATGCCGCGAATGTCGTATTCGCGCAGCACGGTGGAATCGAAGTTGTGGGTCATTTGCGTGGCTCCGTAGGGTCGGCGTCGATCCGGTTCAGCAACAGGTCGCGCGCGGCGTTGATTTCGGCGAGGCGGGCCGTACTGCCTCCTCGATCGGGATGGAATTGTGCGGCGAGGCGGCGATGGGCCTCTCGGATACGCGGCGCATCGGCATCGGCGGGTACGCTCAGCAAACGCCGGGCGCGGGCCAGTTCCCTGTCTTGCGAGGGCGCACCGCGCAGATAATCCCAGGGCCATTTGCCGAACAGCCAGCGACAGGCGATCGCCAGCAGCGCCGCGATCACCAGCCAGCGCATCATGCGGCCTGATCCTGCGTGCGTTTGTCCGGGGCGCCCTTTTCCGGCGCGCCCGCATCCGGCAGGCCGACACCCGGAAGGCGAAGACTGGCGATAAGGCCCCGCAATTCCTGTCGCGCGACCAGATGGCTGGTGCCGAGATCGCCGAGATGCCCCTTGTCCAAGAGGGTCAGGCCCGAAGGGAACAGTTCGCGATAGATCACGCGCTCCGACAGGCCCTTGGCGATGCGGAAGCCTACCCGCTTGGACATTTCGGCCAGCGCCTTTTCCAGGCGCGCCATGTTGCGCGCCTCGGTATAGCCGATGCGGTTCCTGACCACGACCCAGTCGAGCTCACGCCGCTGCTGTTCCATTCCCATGCGCGAGCGTTTCAGGCGCGCTTCCCAGATCAGCTCGGCATAGAAGGACAGTTTCTTGACCTTGAACGTTTCGGCATCGACCTGGCCGATGAGGTCGAAATCGACGAAACTGTCATTCATCGGCGTGACCAGCGTATCGGCCTGTTCCGCCGCCGCGCGCGCCAGCGGATCGTCGCGACCGGGCGTGTCGATGAGGATGAAATCGGCGTTCGCGTCCATCCGCTCCATCGCGAGCGCCAGCGCCTGTTCGGTCTTGTGGCGGAACACCTCGCAGACCGGGCTGGGCAATTCGATCCCGCGCTTTTCCTGAATGGCCTCGCGGTTCTCGATATAGCGATCCATGGTGCGCTGGCGCGGATCGAGATCGAGCGCGGCGACCTTCTTGCCCATATAGGAAAGCGCCACTGCGACATGGACCGCCGTGGTCGATTTGCCGGTCCCGCCCTTCTCGTTGGCGAAGACGATGCGATGGGCGCGTTGCTGGGACAAAATGGGCGCTGCTTTCCGTGTTCGTGCGTCGAGTATTGTCGCGCCCCGACCGGTCCGGCTAGGGCGGCTTCGGCCATAACCGAAGGGTGACCCCGTGCAAACCGCGACAACGCTCGAAATGTTGAGAAGCTCCATCGCCGGACTGCGCGAAGAAGGCGGTGACTCGATCGCCCTGGTGCCGACGATGGGCGCGCTGCACGAAGGGCATCTGACACTGATCCGCGAGGCGAGAGCGCGCGCCGACCATGTCGTCGCCTCGATCTTCGTCAATCCGCGCCAGTTCGGACCGAACGAGGATCTCGACGCCTATCCCCGCCAGCTTGAACGTGACAGCCAGCTGCTCGCAGAAGAGGGCGTGGCCCTGTTGTGGGCACCGCCTCCGGGCGAAGTCTATCCCGAAGGTTACGCGACCAATGTCTCGGTCGGCGGCGTCAGCGAAGGGCTGTGCGGCGCGGACCGGCCGGGCCATTTCGACGGCGTGGCGACTGTGGTGCTGAAGCTCTTCAACCAGGTCCGGCCCGACATGGCGCTGTTCGGCGAGAAGGACTGGCAGCAACTCGCCGTGATCCGGCGCATGGCGCGCGATCTCGACCTGACCTTTCCGCATGTTTCGGCCATTCACGGCGTCGGGATCGTGCGCGAAGAAGACGGGCTCGCGATGAGCAGCCGCAACGCCTATCTCTCGCCCGAAAATCGCCGCCGCGCCGCCGCCCTCCCCCGCGCGATGAAGGACGCGGCGGGTTTGATAGAAGATGGCGGCGATGCCGCGCGCGCTCTCAGCAATCTGAAGGAAACGCTGCGCGTGGCGGGCTTCGAAAGCGTCGATTATGCCGAATTGCGCGATGCGGACAGTCTTGCTCCGCTTGAGAGCGATAACGGCAATGCCCGCCTGTTCGCCGCCGCGCGGATCGGCGGTACGCGGCTGATCGACAATCTGGCGGTCTAGAGAACCGGTTGCGTAATCAGGATTTTGGCGTCGTCTCCGATCGAAAGCGACGACCAGTCGCCAACCAGCGCGCATTGCCCGGCGGCGACCGTTTCACCCTCGATCGTGGCGCTTCCTGAAACCGGGATGACGAGAAAGGCGCCCTCATACCGCGCCTTCACCTCAGGCGAGGCCGCGCCATCCAGCCGGTCCAGCCGGAACAAGGGGCCCTCCACCAGCGTAATCTCACCCGTTTCCGCCACGCGGCGCCGCAAACCCGCAGGATGCGGTTCACCCTTGGCGACGGCAACCGCCTCGTCGAGATGCAGTTCGCGCGGTCGCCCGTAATCGTACAGGCGATAGGTGATGTCGCTGTTCTGCTGGATTTCGATCAGGCTGCACCCCGCACCGATCGCATGGACCGTGTTGGCGGGAATGTAGAAGAAATCGCCTGGCTCGACATCGAACCACGCCATTCTCGCCTCGATCGATCCGTCGAGAGCGGCGGATTTGAGCGTTTCGGCGTCGAGCGGCGCCTCGAAACCGATACCGATCCGCGCGCCCGGTTCGCACGCGGTGATCAGCCAGCATTCTTCCTTGCCTTCACGTCTGCCGGTCGCCGCCAGGGCCTGAGCGTCGTCGGGATGAACCTGAACGGACAGGTTCTCGCTGGCGAAGAGATATTTGACGAGCAGATCCTTGAGCGCCGCAGGCGGTTCGAACCAGATCTCCCCGATGCGCTTGCCTTCCGGCGTCACGAAGGGTTCGGGCAGATCATCCACGCCCCACGGTTTTTCGACCGTTCGGGTAGTCAGCCGCGCGCTCATGCCGCCCCGCTTTGGTTCTGCGCACCCGCCAGTTTCCCGACCTTCTGCGCCCCGTCCACGGTTGTCACCAGCACCTCGTCTCCGTCGACGACGATGCAGACATCCTCCAACCCGATCACGGAGACACGCGGCCCGTCGGTTTCAACGAGGACATTGCGGCAATCGACCAGTTCGGCCCGGCCCAAAACTCGATTGCCATCCGCATCGCCCGTGCGCGCGTCGCGCAGCACCTGCCAATTGCCAATATCGGACCATCCCATATCCACCGGCACCACGGCGGCTCGGTCGGTCTTTTCCATCACCGCATAGTCGATCGATTCGCTCGGCACGGCGGCGAACAGCTCGGCATCGGGGGTGAAGAAATCACCGGATTGAGTTCCCTCCGCGACCGCGCGCGCAACGACCTGCGCAATGTCCGGCCGGTGGGCTTCGAGCTCTGCGAGGAAACGACCGGCGGTGAAGGCGAAGATGCCGCCATTCCAGTCATACCCGCCTTCGTCGAGAAAGGCCTGCGCACGGGTCCGGTCGGGCTTCTCCACGAAGCGATCGATCCGAAAGCCGCCGGTCGATGCGATAGGTTCGCCGCGCCTGATATAGCCGAAACCGGTTTCGGGACGATCGGCATGGATACCGAAAGAAACCAGCCAGCCTTCCCTGGCGAGCGAGGCGCCCTGCTGCGCTGCCGCGACGAAGGCGGCGGCGTCGGCGATGTGGTGATCGCTGGGACATACCAACATCACCCGGTCGGGCGCGAGGCGGTGCGCAGCCAGCGCGATAGCGGCGGCGGTGTTGCGCGCGCTCGGCTCGACCAGGATCGATATCCCTGCCGAGTCCGCCTGGCGCTCAACATGCTCGAGATGCGCGCTCCCGGTCACGATCACCGGCGCACCGAAGACGGAACGATTCCGAGTGCGCGAGAGCGCCTGCTGGAAAAGCGTTTCGATCCCGATAAGCGGCAGAAACGGCTTGGGCCGAGCGGTCCGGCTGCGCGGCCAGAGCCGTGTTCCGCCACCGCCGCACAGGATTACAGGCGCGATAAGTTCCGTCACGTGCAATTGCATATCCACCTCGCGTGGCGTGGGCAATCAGGGATAACCGACAAGGTTCACCTAAAACGCTCAGGCGAGACCTGGATTTTTCCCACGCATTTGTCAGAGACAGAAAAAGCCCCAACAAAACGGGCGCTTAGAACAACCGTCATCAATATTACAATAATGTAATATTGACATCATAATACAGAAAATGATCCATGCTTTGGATCTATATTAAATTCCTATAACTTGACCAAATCCTAATCGAGTTCATGCTTGTACCAATCGGAGGGTAACAGCATGAAACTGATTTTCGCGACATCAGCCTTGTCGCTTCTTTCCATAGCCGCGCCGGGCCACGCATCCCAGATGACGGCCTATACTTACGATTCGAAGGGACGGCTCGTGAAAGTCCAGCATTCGGGCGGAACTAACCACGGTGCCGCCACGGATTACGAGCACGACAAGGCCGACAATCGCAAGCGGGTCCGCACCACCGGCCGCTGAGCTCTCAAAACAGGATCGCAAGCACGGGTCCGGGCGCCTCGCAAAGGGCGGCCCACCTTTGCGATCGCCTTCAATCAGGGGATCATTTCATGAAACTTTCGAACGCGCGCGCCGCCAGGATCGGCCTGCTGGCATCGACCATTCTTTGCGCGGGCCTGTCGGCGCCGATCGCGGCGCAAAAGCTGGCCGCGCCGGTCGAACCGTGGGTCGCGACCGACGAGAACGGCGTCGATCTGACCAATGGGCGCTATTATCTCGACATCCTCGAAGGCAGCATCGGGTCGGGTGACGGCGCCATCGCGATGGTCCGCTATTACGGCGATACGGGCCTTCAGGACAATTGGACCGGCACGCTCCAGCTGTCGAACAACGGCACAGTGGCGACGGTCAGCCTGGGCAAGATTTCGGAGAAGTTCACCGATACCGGTTCCGGTTGGGTCTCGGCGAAAGCCAATGGCGGGACTCTGTCTGGTTACGGTGGCAGTTGGACCTATCGCTCGCCCCAGGGAGTGGAGATCACCTACAATTCCCCTTCATCCATGTCGTTCTATCCCAATACACCGTCGCAATATGGCGGGCCGGGTTGCAGCACGGACGGCGATAGCTGCGGCCTGCCGGTCGAAGTGCGTCGCCCCAACGGCGTGGTCTATTCGCTCAACTGGGATTTATATACCAATTGCTACCAGAACGGGCAGCCGGTTCTTCCGGGCGAAGGGTTTGGCGGAGGTCTCGAGGGCAACGCAGAAGACTGCTACACACCGTTCCGACTCTTCACCGTGACCAGCAACGCCGATTACACGATGTTGTTCACGTACGAGACCAATCAGTCCAATGATCACAGCGGCTTTCCTCCGCAAAGCTATTACAACCGCAAGACGGTCGAATTCTTCAACACCTCCAGCGGGCCCGGCAGCGCTGGATCGCAGACGGTTACGTATCAACGGCCCGCCAGCAACGTCCTCGTGATCGCCAACAGCCAGTCGGGCGATTGGCGAATCACCAACAACGGCGCCAATCTCTCGATTCAGAAGCCGGGACGCAGCAGCGAAACCCTCTTCGTCACGCGCGATAGCACGAACAAGGTGACGTCCGTCACCGACGATGGAGCGACCACGAATTACAGCTGGAGCTCGTCGGGCGGCAACACGGTGGTTGCAAAGAGCGATGCAAGCGGCGGCGATGGACAGGTAGTCACCAATCCGAGCGTCGGGCGCCCCGGCACGGTGACCGACGCGCGCGGCGCGAGCGTGACCAACACCTATTATCCGAGCGGGCTGCTCCAGCGCACAACCTATCCCGAAGGCAATTACATGCATTATCATCGGGATGCGCGTGGCAATGTCACCCGGACGCAGATCGTCGGCAAGACGGGCGGCGAGATCAACACCTATGCAGGGTTCGGTCTGGACTGTGGGCCGTATCCCGTAGCCTGCAACAAGCCGACCTATACGGTCGATGCGCGCGGCAAGCAGACCGATTATTACTACAATGGCACGCCAAGGCTCACCGAAGTCCGCGGCCCTGCAGACGCATCGGGCCAGCGTCCGACGACCTCTTTCGAATACACGGTGATCGACGGCAAGCATAAGCTGACCCGCCAGCGCGAATGCAGCTCGGCGGCCAGCTGCTCAGGCTCCGCAGATGAGCGGGTGACGACGCTGCAGTACGATTCGAAGGGCCGCTATCCCGTCTCCGTCACGGTGGCGAGCGGCAATGGCGCGATCGTATCGACAAGCCAGTTCACTTACGATGCGCGCGGCAATGTCCTGACCGTCGACGGGCCTTTGCCGGGCAGCGGCGACACCAGCTACCATTTCTACGACCAGCGCGACCGGCGCCGCGGCACGATCGGGCCGGACCCGGACGGATCGGGCGCCATGCCGCGTCAGGCCATCCGCTACACCTATGACGGTGCGGGACAGGTCCTCTATGCCGATGTCGGCACCACCACCGGCACGGCGGAAGGCAATCTCGACGGAATGACCGTGCGCCAACGGGTCGAGAACATCATCGACGCGAACGGGCGCCGCGTGCAGCAGCGGCTCGTCTCGGGCGGCCAGATCTACAGCCTCACCCAATACAGCTACGACGCGCAGAACCGCCTCGATTGCGTCGCAGTCAGGATGAACCCGGCGACCTATGCCAGCCTGCCCGGCGCCTGCTCGCTCGCCACCCAAGGCAGTCAGGGCCCGGACCGCATCACCCGCTATCACTACGATGGCGACGATCGGATCGTGCGCGTCGAAAGCGGCGTCGGCACGGCGGAGGTCGGCAATGATTACGTCGCGACCTTCACGCTGAACGGCCTTACCCAGACGCTGACCGATGGGGAGAGCAACCGCACGACCTATGTCTACGACGCGTTCGACCGGCTCTCGCAGACCCAGTTCCCCTATGCGGGATCGAAGAACGCATCCAATCCAAACGATTACGAGCAATTGGGCTACGACAATGCGGGCAACGTCACCAGCCGCCGCCAGCGCGACGGGCAGGTGATCACTTACGGCTACGATGCGCTGAACCGCCTCACCGCCAAGGACCTGCCCGGCAGCGAATCGGACGCGAGCTACGCCTTCGACCTGATGGGCCGGCTGACCCAGGCCGTGCTGAACGGCCAGACGCTGAGCTTCGGGCACGATGCCCTCGGCCGCAACACGTCGCAGTCCGGGCCCTATGGGACCACCAGCTACCAATACGATGCCGCCGGACGAAGGACGCGGATGACCTGGGCGGACGGGTTCTACGTCACCTACGATTATCTCGACGACGGATCGATCCGCTACTTACGCGAATATGGTGGCACCGCACTCGCGACCTGGAATTACGACAGCGCGGGCGATCCCAGCTTCATCACTTTCGCCAACGGCACCACGCAATCGGTGGCATTCGACCCGGTCGGGCGCTTGGGCTCGCTCGTCACCGATCTGGCGGGCAGCAATGGCGACAACACGCGCGGCTTTTCGTACAATCCGGCAAGCCAGATCGCGCAGACGACCCAGTCGAACGACAGCTACAATTTCGACCAGCTGGCTAATGCCGATCGCTTCTACACGACCAATGGGCTCAACCAATACACGCAGGTGGGATCGGTCCCGACGGGCTATGACGCACGCGGCAATCTGACGAGTTCGGGCAGCGACGCGTTTGGCTATTCGAGCGAGAACTTCCTGACGAGCTATTCGCATCCGACAGGATCGGGATCGCTGGTCTACGATCCGATCGGGCGGCTCTATCGCTATACCGGCCCGTCGACAGACACCCGCTTCGCCTATGACGGGGTGGACATGATCGCCGAATATAACGGCGCCAACCAGATGATGCGCCGCTACGTCCACGGGCCCGGCGTCGACAATCCGCTGGTCTGGTACGAAGGGGGAGGCACAGGCGACCGCCGCTACCTCCACACCGACGAGCGCGGCTCGGTCACCGCCGTCTCGAACGCCTCGGGCGCACTGCTCGGCATCAACAGCTACGACGAATACGGCATTCCGGGCGGCGCGGGACTTGGTCGGTTCCGCTATACGGGTCAGACCTGGTTGCCCGAGGTCGGCCTATACTATTACAAAGCCCGTATGTACTCGCCCACCCTCGGCCGGTTCATGCAAACCGACCCGATCGGCTACGCCGATGGGATGAATATGTACAATTATGTGGGTGGGGATCCGGTGAATTTTTCGGATCCATTCGGGCTATTCACATGCAAGATGAATGGGAAAACCTATGTTCCGAAAGACGGTGCAACCGTTGAGGCGGCTCAGGAAGAATGTGAAGCGAAAGGCGGCACATGGAGCAATACTATCGAAGTTAGGCCCGGCGGTGGAACTTCAGATCCTATGGGTTATGGAGAGTTATTTGGCAGATACGCTAGCGGTCTGGGCGGAAGCAGCGGGTCGGCGCCTCCGCCGCCAAATGCACTCCCCTGCAACGCCGCTGGGTGCATTGATCCTGATCCATCTTCATGGGATGGTACTCCTCCACCCTTAGCAGCTAATGGTTGCGGGACTGGATCCGGTGATTTGATACCCGACATCTTCAAATCCTGCTCTTCTCACGACATTTGCTACGGCACCCTTGGAGCAAGTAAAAGAAATTGCGACACTCGATTTTTAGTTGGTATGGCTATTGAATGCACGGTACAAAGTCCCATCTGCAAAGGCGCAGCAATAACTTATTACGCAGCTGTTAGGTATTTTGGCAACAAGGCTTACGAAGATGCCCAAAATGAGGCGCTCTGGAGAAGTAAAAAATAGGATAAAAAGTGTGAGAAAACTTCTTTTAATGTCTGCTTTGATATTTATTAGCCTTTTTTGGGCCGCATTCGGTGCTGCTTGGGGTGGCGCAGGATTTTTAGAGTCATACCGGATTAAAAGTCCAGAATATCCTGAAGATTATGCAGTTTTTGTTATATCAATTACAATTCTTTACGCTCCCCTTTTTTATTTTATTTATCTGGCAATTTGCTTCCTGCGAAACGCTGATTAGCTTTAATTTGGGACTTTCCATTGCGAGAATTTTTTGACGAGCTATTCGCATCCCAACGGCTCGGGCCAGCTGGTCTACGATCCGGTCGGGCGGCTCTATCGCTATACCGGTCCTTCAACCGACTACCGTTTCGCTTATGATGGTGTCGATCTGATCGCGGAATATAACAGCTTCAACCAGATGCTGCGCCGCTACGTCCACGGGCCCGGCGTGGACAATCCGCTGGTCTGGTACGAAGGCGCGGGCACAGGCGATCGCCGCTACCTCCACACCGACGAGCGCGGCTCGGTCACCGCCGTCTCGAACGCCTCGGGCGCGCTGCTCGGCATCAACAGCTACGACGAATACGGCATCCCGGGCGGCGCGGGACTTGGTCGGTTCCGCTATACGGGTCAGACCTGGTTGCCCGAGGTCGGCCTATACTATTACAAAGCCCGTATGTACTCGCCCACCCTCGGCCGGTTCATGCAAACCGACCCGATCGGCTACGCCGATGGGATGAACATGTATAATTATGTCGGCGGGGATCCGGTGAACAGGATCGATCCGACAGGGCTGGACACAATTGTTGTCAAAGGCAAACGATTGGAGGAGGAAGACGTATGCTCAGTCGCCGACGGATGTTATTCTCGTGAGGAATTTTACGCTTGGGTAAGGTTGCAGCCAGGTCTTGGTGATTACGTCCTTCCCGACCGGTTCAATGGGTGGGAATTCCTAACTGTCGCAATTGAGCCAGACGAAGAAGAGGAAGATGTGCCATGCGCTCTTAATGTAGGCCTCATATCTTTAGGAACCGGTTTCACTATATTTTTAGGACGCGTTGGCTTTACTGGTAACGTCGAATTTGGTGTTACGCATGGTGCACATTCAAATGGGCAAATTTTTGCCCGGGCGAGTATCGCGGGCATGATGGGGCTAGGCCTATATGGGGGTGTAGGATACAATGGGACGATTGGAGCGTCTCGATCACACTTAGCAAGTGGTCATACGGAAGACACCATGCTCGCAGTGGGCGCGGCGGCGGGTAGCGGAGGAGAGATCATGACGTCAACTGGTCCTGGTGGCCGCCCTGTCGACCCAAGCTTGACTGGAAGTGCGCGGGCTGGACTTGGAGGATATATTGGAAATGGCGGCAGGCATTCGTGGACTGCAATCTTAGGAGAAACGGGATGCTAAAATGACAACAAATCCATCGCAATACGCGGGTATACTTCATTCAATGAAGTTGGCATCTATAGGATTAACAATAGTAGCATTTTTATTTTTTGTTAAATATCTCTCAAATATTGATAAAAGTAATCTGCGAGATGCCCTTATCGTTTCTGGGATGGCTTTCCTATCTTGGATTATGGTTTTCACATTTAAATTATTGAGGAATTTTCTCTCTAGGATTAACCTATAATTTCATGAAGAAACAGTGGTCGTAGCCCGGAATTGCAGATTTCGAAGCGCATTAAACATTTCATATCATAAACATCAAAGATTTCTTCATTTTGAGTTTTTGATAACTGTGCGGTCTTGATGGGCTTTCCATGTTGATGTTGCCGCTTGCATCTGTAAGCGAGCGAACGATAAGCATCGCTTTTGGCCACACCTTACTGCCGGGAAAGTAGCCAACGCGGGGACGCTTTCGGGTATTCGAGCAGAACTTCCTGACGAGCTATCTGCATCTAATTAGCTCCGGCCAGCCGGTTCACGACGAGATCGGGCGGCTCGGTGAGAAGGCCTCGCTAAACATCGCATTCGGACCCATCTGCGTCCGCCCCTCACTTGTAATCGCGCCCATTTTCCTGAAGCCAACGCTCACACCTAACGGGAGGGTCGCCGGACAATCATGGCCGAGCAGATACGCCGGGATACGCTGTTCACTGCGCTCACGCGGCCGCAGATGTTTGTGGGGGTGACCTACAGCTTCTTCGTCATCAACGCCGTGATCGCGGTCGAGCTGTTTCTGATCTTTCGCGCCGGGTAGATGCAGCTTCCAACGGGCTATGACGCGCGAGGCAATCTGACGAGCTCGGGCAGCGACGCGTTTGGCTATTCGAGCGAGAACTTCCTGACGAGCTATTCGCATGCGACAGGATCGGGATCGCTGGTCTACGATCCGATCGGGCGGCTCTATCGCTATACCGGCCCGTCGACAGACACCCGCTTCGCCTATGACGGGGTGGACATGATCGCCGAATATAACGGCGCCAACCAGATGATGCGCCGCTACGTCCACGGACCCGGCATCGACAATCCACTGGTCTGGTACGAAGGCGCGGGCACAGGCGATCGCCGCTACCTCCACACCGACGAGCGCGGCTCGGTCACCGCCGTCTCGAACGCCTCGGGCGCACTGCTCGGCATCAACAGCTACGACGAATACGGCATTCCGGGCGGCGCGGGACTGGGCCGGTTCCGCTATACGGGACAGACCTGGTTGCCGGAGCTCGGCCTCTACTATTACAAAGCCCGTATGTACTCGCCCACCCTCGGCCGGTTCATGCAGACCGACCCGATCGGCTACGCCGATGGCATGAACATGTACAATTACGTCGGTGGGGATCCGGTGAACTTTACGGATCCATTTGGTTTGTGCGAAAACGAGATTTCTTGGACTATTATGATTCCGACGGGTTCGTTAGACGATGATGGAAGAATCACCGTCTCATTTCGGAAAGAAACTTACAGTCAATGCATTAACAACACCGGCATTCCGCTACCAGGTCCGATCGCGAGCCTCGTGCAGACACTTGCAGATACCGCATCAAACCTCTCAAAGCTTACAGCGATTGAGGGAATCAGTTTTGTCTGTTCGTTAAAAAGAGAAGGGGGAGAAACCAAGTCCGGACCAACTTATGGCGACAAGCCTAAAGAAGGAAAAGGTAAGGTGTTGAGTGGCCTCCCAGGAGGAAAATCCGCAGCGGTTGCGCACTTTCTCGCTCTCAACCTAAGGAATGGAGGAATAGTGACTCCTGGAGGAAAAGCCAAAAATGCATTGTTAACAAGTTCAGCGGGCTTCACTCTGCGTCAAAATAGCGGAGAAAATTTTAGCATAGATATCGAAGCAGGCGCGTTGGAAGATGCGAAATACGAGAATGTACACTTTAACCCTGTCGATGGATGTTGAGAAATGAGTTTTTCTATTTATTCCAGCTCATTGTTAATTCCAAATAGCCTTAGTTCCGGAGAATACGTACAAAGTATTGTTTTAAAAGAACACATATTTTACAGGCTGGAAATTACTTTTGAAATGTCTGAAATCGGCGAGATGCACTCATTGAAGATATTCAAATCAAATAGTGAGAATAGTTACATATTGGAAGAAGGAGATTATAGGATGTTGGAAATTGATGGTGTGGAAATATGTACAGACTTTATTTTAAGTGAGGCTCCTTTTGTCCCAGCCATTGATGGAGTGCGCTTTGTGAAAGATGATAAGGTGGTAGCGAAGTGGTTTTTTGATGGTAAGGACGCAGCTGATCATTTCCGATTTGAGTTTTGATATGCGATCCAAGCTACTCCCGCCTCTAGCTCTTCGGCTTGCGATCCGATGGGGGGCTGTCACTGCATAGGCCCTTGGCCGACGTCTTCTTCGCTTATGGCAGGATGGATATGATCGCCGGCTTAAACGGCGCGAACCATATGTTGCGTCACCGCGTCCAAGCCTCCAACCTTAATAATCCGGTAGTTTCGTTCGAAGTTGCTAGTGTCGCCACCTCCACACAGACGAACATAGCTCGGACGAGAAGCGTCGCTAAACATCGCATTCGGACCCATCTGCGCCCGCCCCTCGCTTGTAATCGCGCCCGTTTCCTTGAACCTTCCACCCACACCTGACGGGAGGGTCGTCGCACCATCATGGCTGAGCAGATACGTCGCGATACGCTGTTCACTGCGCTCACGCGGCCGCAGATGTTTGCGGGGGTGACCTACAGCTTCTTCGTCATCAACGCCGTGATCGCGGTCGAGCTGTTTTTGATCTTTCGCGCCTGGTGGGTGCTGCTGGTGGCGCTCGTGGTGCATGGGGCGGGCCTGCTCGCCTGCCTCAACGAGCCGCGCTTCTTCGACCTCTGGATCACGCGGATGCGCACGTGTCCGCGCGTGAAAAACCACGATCTCTGGCGATGCAATTCCTACCGCCCCTGACCCGCGATCCGAAGGTGGCCGCGCGCGAGATGCCGGCGGGGGCGCATCTGCCCTATGCGCGCCATATCGACGCGCACACGATCGAGACGCGCGACGGATTGCTGATGCAGACTGTGCGATTGGACGGATTGCTGTTCGAGACGGCGGATGGGGACGAGCTCGATTACCGGGCCGAATTGCGCGATGCGATGCTGCGCGCAATCGGCACGTCGCGCTTCGCGATCTACCACCATCTCGTCCGCCGCCGCGCCGATGCCGAGCTGGATGGGTCCTTTCCGGATCAATTCTCCCAGCGGCTCGACGACATTTGGCGCGCGCGGCTGGCGGGCAAGCAGCTCTACGTCAACGAGCTGTTCCTGACGGTCGTGCGCCGCCCCCTTCAGGGCCGGGTTGGGATCGCGGACCGGATGCGCGGCTGGTTCGCCCGCACGTCGCAGCGCGATGCGGAGCTGATCGCGGGCGAGAAGCAGGCGCTCGACAATGCGCGCGACGCGCTGGTGGCGGCGCTGGGCGCATACGATCCGCGCCTGCTCGGCACGTATGAAAGCGCGGACGGGACAAGGTCCGAACCGCTCGAATTCCTGTCATATCTCGTCAACGGCACGATGCGGCCCATGGTCGTCCCGCATGGCGATATCGGCCACCACCTGCCCGCGCGGCGCATCAGCTTCGGGCGCGATACGGTGGAGTTGGCGCCTGCGGGGCATCTGGAGCGGGGCTTCGGCGCGCTGGTTTCGATCAAGGACTGGCCTTCGCTCACCATGCCGGGGATGTTCGACGAGCTGACGCGGCTGCCGTTCGAAATGACGATGAGCCAGAGCTTCGCCTTCGTCGAACGGCGCGAGGCGCTGGGGCGGATGAATCTGGCGCTGCGCCGGATGCGCTCGGCGGAGGACGAGGCGGTGTCGCTGCGCGACGAGCTCGGCCTCGCCAAGGACGAGGTCGCGGCGGGGCGCGCAGGGTTCGGCGAGCATCACACGACCATCGCGATCCATGCCGACGATCTCGGCCTGCTGAACCGTCAGGTTGCCGAAGTGATCGCGCTGCTCGCCGACCTGGGAATCACCGCCGTGCGCGAGGACATGGCGCTGGAGCCTGCCTTCTGGGCGCAGTTTCCGGCGAATTTCCGCTATATCGCGCGGCGCGGCCTGGTCTCCACGACGAACTTCGCAGGCTTCGCGAGCCTCCATAATTTCCCGGTCGGGCGGGCGCGGCGCAACCATTGGGGCGAGGCGGTGACTTTGTTCGAGACGACGGCGGCGGGGCCGTATTTCTTCAATTTCCACCAGCACGATCTGGGCAATTTCACGATCATCGGCCCATCGGGATCGGGCAAGACGGTGGTGCTCAATTTCCTGCTCGCGCAGGCGAGGCGGTTTCGGCCGAGAACGATCTTCTTCGACAAGGATCGCGGTGCGGAACTGTTCATCCGCGCGATCGGCGGCAGCTACGACCGGCTGCGTCCGGGCGAGCCATCGGGCCTCAATCCGCTTCAACTCGAAGACACGCCCGCCAACCGCGCCTTCCTCAACGAATGGCTCGGCCTGCTCGCAAGCGGCGTCAATGGCGAGGAGGCCGAACAGATCCGCGAGGCGGTGGAGACCAGCTTTCTCCAGCCCATCGAACGCAGGCGGCTGCGCCATTTCGTCGAACTCTTCCGCGGCGGCGACCGCCCGCATGGCGGCGACCTCTATGCACGGCTCAAGCCGTGGTGGGGTCCGGGCGAGCGGGCCTGGCTGTTCGACAATGCCCGCGATGCGACCGATCTGGGGCAGGAAACCGTCGGCTTCGATATGACCGCGATCCTCGACGATCCCGCCACGCGCACGCCCGCGATGTTCTATTTCTTCCACCGGGTGGAGCAGCGCCTCGACGGGACGCCCGCCGTGATCGTGATCGACGAGGGGTGGAAGGCGCTCGACGACGACATCTTCGTCAAGCGCATCAAGGATTGGGAAAAGACCATCCGCAAAAGGAACGGCATCGTCGGCTTCGCGACCCAGAGCGCGCAGGACGCGCTCGAAAGCCGGATCGCGAGCGCCATCATCGAACAGGCGGCGACCCAGATCTTCATGATCAACCCCAAGGCGCGGGCGGAGGATTACATCAACGGCTTCGGCCTCAGCCGCCACGAATACGATCTCGTGCGCACCCTGCCCGACGCTTCGCATTGTTTCCTGATCCGCCACGGCAAGGAAAGCGTGGTCGCGCGGCTCGACCTGACGGGAGAAAGCGAATTGCTGACGATCCTGTCGGGCCGCGAGGCGACGGTACGCCTGTTCGACGAGATCGCGGATACGCACGGCACCGATCCGGCGGACTGGATGCAGCCGCTTTTGGACCGGGCGGCGTAAGGGAATGGCTTGTCCCGCAATCCTGACCGGCGACCGGTTCGTCTCTCGCTTGATCGAGCATATCGACTGCCAGTCGCGCTATCTCGGCGCCTACGGCTACGATGCACTGGGCCAGCCCGGCTCGACGGCCTCGCTGGTCGTCACCGGATTGCTGACGCTATTCGTCGCGCTGTTCGGTATCCGCCTGCTGTTCGGCCCGACACCCGCAGCGCGCGACGTGGTGCTGGACGTGCTCAAAATCGGCATCGTCCTAACGCTCGCCTTTTCCTGGCCCGCCTTCCGCACAGTAATCCACAACGCGGTGCTGGACGCGCCTGCCGAAATCGCCGGGACGATGGGCGGATCGCTGGTCGCGCCGCAGAACGCTGGGCTGACCGACCGGCTCCAACAGGCCGATAGCGCCATGGTGCGATTGACCGAGCTTGGGACGGGTCGCCAGATCGGACAATTCGTCGAAAGCGAGGATCCCGGATCGCGCTTCGGCGGCGTTGCGATCGAGGATGATGGCGGCTTCGGCTATGCGCGCGTCGTCTGGATCGCGGGGCTGATCGGCTCGCTTGCCCTGCTGCGCATCGCGGCCGGATTGCTGCTGGCTTTCGCTCCGCTTGCAGCGGCTTTGCTCTTGTTCGACGCGACGCGCGGGGTCTTTTCGGGCTGGATCAGATGCCTTGTGCTCGCGCTGACGGGCATGGTGGCGGTGACGATCGCGACCGCTGTCGAGCTGTCCGTGCTCGAACCCTGGCTGGCCGACGCGCTGCGCCTTCGCACGCTCGGATATGCCGCGCCGTCTGCGCCGACCGAACTGCTCGCCATGACGCTCGCCTTCGCCCTCGTGAAGCTGGGGATGATCTGGCTGATGGGCCGGATCGCCTGGCAGCGCGGTTGGCTGACCCTGCCCGCAATGCCGGTGATCGCAATGCGCGGGCCGGGAGCAATGCGGGCTCCGGCAGGCCCCAGCAGCGAAACACAGGCGCTGCCATCACGCGCCGAACGGATATCGCACAGCATGGAAACCACTCTGAGGCGTGAGACCTCTACCAGCTCGTCGAGCCGAACAGACATCCGCCAGCTCGCCGCCCCTGCCAGCGCCGCTTCCACCGCTGTCTCCCCATCCTCGGACCGCCTCGGCAATAGCTGGCGGCGCAGCGCCTATCGCGGATCGCGCGCGGCGAGCGAGCGGGATCGCAGCCGATGACCAGATTCGAAACCGATTTCCATACCGGCGATGTCGCCGTCGAGGACAGCTGGGCGCGCAGCGTCACGCAGGATATCGAGCGGTCGCGCCGCACCGCCTGGATCGTCGCCAGCGTCTCCGCCGCGATCGCGCTGCTGCTGGCGATCGCGCTGGTCATCCTCCTGCCTTTGAAAACGGTCGAGCCCCACACGCTACTGGTCGATCGCCAGACCGGCCATGTCGAAGCGCTTGCCCCGCTCGATGTGCAGACGGTCAGCGCCGATACGGCCCTCACGCGGTCCTTCCTCGTCCAATATGTGATCGCCCGCGAAAGCTACGATATCGACAGCCTGGCCCGCGACTACACCCGCGTCGCGCTCTGGTCGGCGGGCGAGGCGCGCGAGCGATACCTTCGCATGATGCAGCCCAATTCGCCCGATAATCCCTTCGGGAATTTGCCGCGCCGGGCCGTTATCAAGGTCGAGATCAGGAGTGTGTCCTCCCTCGCCGCCGACCGGTCGCTGGTGCGCTTCACCACCACCCGCACCGATCCGGCGGGCCGCGATCAGGCTCCGCAATATTGGGCGGCAGTGCTGACCTGGCAGTATTCCGGCGCCGAGATGAGCGCCGAAGATCGCCTGACCAATCCGCTCGGTTTCCAGGTGACGCGCTATCGCAAGGATGCCGAGACTCTGCCCGAAGCGGCTCCCACGGTCGTCGCCGTGCCCGTCGAAAGGAACGGGACGGAGCGATGATGCGTCTCGCGATCCTTTCTGCCGCGCTGCTGTTCGCCCTGCCCGCGACGGCGCAGATCCTGCCCGATCCCGGCCCGACCAATCCGCGCCTCCAGACCGTGACCTGGCAGAACGGGCAACGCATTATCCTGACCGCCCTGCCGATGACCGGGCTGACCGTCGTGCTCCAGCCGGGCGAACGGATCGTGGCCGACAGCCTCGCCTTTCCCGAACAGTGGGATCTGCGCATCTCGCCCGAGCGCGACAGCTTCCATGTCACCCCGCGCGTTCCCGATGCGGAGAGCGCGCTCACAGTGACGACCGACCGGCGGCACTATCTGTTCATGCTCCAGACCGGGGACAATCTTAACGCCGCGCTGCTAGTGCAGGTGCTCGATAGTGGGACCGGGCCGGTGGCACAGCCGATCGGCCCTTCCCGGTCTCAAACCGACGCTCAGCCCGCTTTCGCTCCAATGAGAACCTATCGCCTGCGTGGCGACCGGTCGGTGCAGCCGCAGGCGATAGGTGACGACGGCACGCGCACCCGCATCCTCTTCGCGCCCGGCCAGGCACTGCCCGCGATTTTCGCGATCGGGCCCACCGGCGACGAGGAGGTCGTCAACGGATACATGCGCGGGGACGCGTTCGAAATCGACCGG
This sequence comes from Qipengyuania pelagi, assembly GCF_009827295.1. Classification (NCBI taxonomy): domain Bacteria; kingdom Pseudomonadati; phylum Pseudomonadota; class Alphaproteobacteria; order Sphingomonadales; family Erythrobacteraceae; genus Qipengyuania; species Qipengyuania pelagi. The sequence continues at coordinate 160,418 of NZ_WTYD01000002.1, forward strand.
GTCTATGAACGGCTGGTCTTCCGCATCGACAAGGACAAGGCGACCGCGCGCCGCGCCGAGGAAGCGGACGCTGCGCGATGAACGCAGGCGCGAGCAACCCGCAGGACCCGATGCCGGTGGTCCAGCGATCGGGCGGGGGCAATATCGGATTGTGGGTCTTTTTGGCGATCCTGCTTGCCGGTGGGATCGGGGTGTTCACCGCGATGAGCGCCAGCCGCGAGGCTTCACAGGCACCGCGCGTGACCGCAGCGGGTAGCGAGAATGCGCGCATCGTCGCGCCGCCGCCTCTCGTCATACGCGACGACTACGCCGACCTGGACGAAACCCGCTATATCCGCGCGATACCGCGTGATCCGTTATCCCCTGCCCGCCCGGTCGCTCCACCAGTCCAGCCCCCGGCCCCGCGCACCGTGGCGCCGCCTCCTGCACCGCTGCCCCCTCGCCCCGCCGATCCCGCACCCTATCGCGAAGCCTTCGTCCCTCGTCAGGTGCCGCCTTCACCCACATCCCCGCCCGCGCTCTCGGATGCTCCGGCGGATGCGGCCAGCGAGGCCGCCGATCGCATTTCGGCAGGTCGCCTGCGCAATCCGTCCTTCACGGTGCCGCAGGGCACGGTCCTGCCCGCCGTGCTGGAAACCGCGCTCGATTCCACCCGGCCCGGCGCGGTGCGCGCACTCATCCAGCGCGACATCCATGCGTTCGACGGATCGCGCGTGCTGATCCATCGCGGATCGCGGCTCTATGGCGAGTATGAAGGCGGGATCGAACAGGGCCAGAACCGGGCGTTGATCCGCTGGACCCGGCTGATCCGCCCTGATGGCGTGACGATCGCGCTCGATTCCCCAGCTTCCGATCCGCTCGGGCGCGCGGGCGTGAAGGGGAAGGTCGATGGGAAGTTCCTGCAACGCTTCGGCGGCGCGATCCTCCAGTCGGTGCTCGATATCGGTGTCGGCGTCGCCACCCGCGAAGCGACCGGAGGCGTCGTGGTGGCGCTTCCCAGAAGCAGCCAGACCATCGCCGGGCGCAGCGGCCCGCAGGATATCAAGCCGGTCCTTAAGGTCCGCCATGGCACAAGTGTCTCGGTCTTCGTCGCGCGCGACCTCGATTTCTCGAGCGTCGATTCGTGACGGTTGAAACCGGCTACTATCTCGACAGCTTCCTAGCGCCGCTGGCGCCGGTGCTGGCGCGAAGCGACGTCACCGACATCTACGTCAACCGCCCCAACGAGATCTGGATCGAGAGCCTGGGCGGCAGGATCGAACGACAGGAGGTGACGGGCCTCGCCGAGCCCGACCTCGCCCGGCTGGCGCGCCAGATCGCCGCGTTCGGCGCGCAGGGGATCAATCGCAGCCATCCGCTTCTCTCCGCGACGCTGCCCGACGGATCGCGTGTCCAGATCGTCGCCCCACCCGCCACCCGCGGCGGCCATGCGCTGGCGATCCGCCGCCACATCGCCTCCGACATGGCGCTGACCGATTGGGCCGATAGCGGGGCGTTTTCTGCGCTGACCGGCGGCGCCGAAGTCGAACCCTTCGCCGGGCGTACGCATCGCACGATCGCGGCAGACGAGGCCGAGACGGTCCTGCGCGACGCGGTGCGGGCGCGCCGCAACATCCTGGTTTCGGGCGGCACCTCCACGGGCAAAACCACCTTCCTCAACGCCCTCCTCGCCGAAATCCCCATGACCGAGCGCCTGATCCTGATCGAGGATGCCGAGGAACTGCGGGTCGCGCATCCGAACGCGGTCGGCCTGATCGCCGTGCGCGGAAAGCTGGGAGAAGCGGATGCGAGCGCGGAGGATCTGTTGATCGCCGCCCTGCGGATGCGGCCCGATCGCATCATTCTCGGCGAATTGCGCGGCCAGGAAGCCTTCACCTTCCTGCGCGCGATCAATACCGGCCATCCCGGATCGATCACCACGATCCACGCCGACAGCCCCCATCGCGCCATCGAGCAGCTGGTGCTGCTGGTGCTTCAGGGAGGGTCGCCCCTGCGGCGCGAGGATGTGCGCCATTACATCCTCCAGAGCGTGGATGTCTTCGTCCAGCTCGAACGGCGCGGCGGGAAACGACGGGTCCAGCAGATCATGGTGGCGGACTGACCGTGTTCGAAGCCCCCGCCACCAGCTCCCTCGCCGATGCCGTAAGCTGGCTGACCGATCTCGCTACGGGCAGCCTCGCTGTCGGTCTGTGCGTGATCGCGGTGGCGCTGGTCGGGTTCGCCGCGCTGACGGGCCGGATGCCCATCCGCATGGGAGCACGCGTCGTGCTCGGCTGCTTCGTCCTGCTGGGAGCGCCGATGATCGCGGGCGGCCTGTCCGGGCTCTGGCAGAACGGCACGGAGGCACCCATTCCGAACCAAGCACCCAATGTAAGCGATCGACGCCAGCCATTACCCCAAGCGACCTACGATCCCTATGCGAGCGCTTCGATCAGGCGGGATTAAGGAAAATTTTGGAGCGGGTAGCGGGAATCGAACCCGCATAACTAGCTTGGAAGGCTAGGGCTTTACCACTAAGCTATACCCGCCCGCTTTGCGCGATGGCAGAAGCCGCCTTTGCCATCGCTGGCGCCGCGCCGTCAACCGGTTTGCTACGGCTGGTCTGCTTCGACCGGTTTGCACCGACAGATCCGCGTTGGCCGATCACCGGGCGCTTGTCCGTGCGACACGAAATGTTTCTTCCGTCGCGCCGGGCCCGCTCCTACCTCGCCCCTCGATCATGACCAGCCGCACCCATCTCGATCGGCTCGAGGCCGAAAGCATCCATATCCTGCGCGAAGTCGTCGCCGAGGCGGCCAAGCCCGTCATGCTGTATTCGGTCGGCAAGGACAGCGCGGTGATGCTGCATCTCGCGCGCAAGGCCTTCCATCCCGCCCCGCCGCCTTTCCCGCTGCTCCATGTCGACACGACGTGGAAATTCCGCACGATGTATGATCTGCGCGAAAAGGCGGCGAAGGATGCGGGGATGGAGCTGCTCGTCTGGCAGAACCCCGAGGCGAAGGAGCAGGGTATCAACCCTTTCGATCACGGGCCTCTCCACACCGATATGTGGAAGACGCAAGGGCTGAAGCAGGCGCTCGACCATTACGGGTTCGATGCGGCGTTCGGCGGCGCACGGCGCGACGAGGAGAAATCCCGCGCCAAGGAACGCGTCGTCAGCTTCCGCAGCGCCAGCCATGCATGGGACCCCAAGGCCCAGCGGCCAGAACTCTGGAACCTCTACAATCTGCGCAAGGCGCCGGGCGAGAGCCTGCGTGCCTTTCCGCTGTCGAACTGGACCGAGCTCGACATCTGGCAATATATCATGGCCGAGAATATCGAGATCGTGCCCCTCTATCTGGCGCAGCCCCGCCCCACGGTGGAGCGCGACGGGATGCTGCTGATGGTCGATGACGAGCGCTTCCCCCTGCGCGAGGGAGAGACGCCGCAGATGCGCTCGATCCGGTTCCGCACGCTCGGCTGCTATCCCCTCACCGGCGCGGTCGAGAGCGAGGCGGACACACTCGAAGCCGTGGTGCGCGAAATGCTGCTGACCACCACCAGCGAACGCCAAGGCCGCGCGATCGACAAGGACGATTCGGGTGCGGGGATGGAGCGCAAGAAGGTGGAGGGGTATTTCTGATGCACGGATCGGACGACACTTCCTACCGCGCCGACGCGCTCATCGACGAGGATATCGGCGCCTATCTCGAGTCCCATCGCGACAAGGACATGCTGCGCTTCATCACCTGCGGCAGCGTGGATGACGGGAAATCGACGCTGATCGGGCGCCTGCTCTATGACAGCCGCCGGGTCTTCGCCGACCAGCTGGAAGCGCTGGAGGCGGACAGCAAGGCATCGGGCACGCGCGGGGCGGAGCTCGATTTCGCGCTCCTCGTCGACGGGCTCGCTGCGGAGCGCGAACAGGGCATCACGATCGACGTCGCCTATCGCTTCTTCGCGACCGAGGCGCGCAAGTTCATCGTCGCCGATTGTCCGGGCCACGAACAATATACGCGCAACATGGTCACCGGCGCTTCCACCGCCGATGCCGCCGTCATCCTGATCGATGCACGCAAGGGCGTGCTGACCCAGACGCGCCGCCACAGCTTCCTGTGCCACCGTCTGGGCATTCGCGAGATGGTGCTGGCGGTCAACAAGATGGACCTCGTCGATTTCAGCCAGGACCGGTTCGACGCAATCGAGGCCGAATACCGCGCCTTTGCCGAAGAACTTGGGATCGATCGTATCACCGCGATCCCGCTGGCGGCGGTGAGCGGCGACAATATCGCGACCAGATCGGACGCGATGGCGTGGTGGAACGGTCCGACCCTAATCAGCCATCTCGAAGCGATCCCGGTGCGCGGCGATGCGGGGCAGGATGCGCCCTTCCGGCTGCCGGTCCAGTGGGTCAATCGCCCGCACCAGGATTTTCGCGGCTTTGCGGGCCAGATCGCCAGCGGCCGGATCGCGCCGGGCGATGCAGTGCGCATCCTCCCCTCGGGATCGACCACCACGGTCAAGGCGATCCCCGGTTTCGACGGGGACCGGGCCGAGGCGCAGGCGGGCGATTCGATCACACTGACGCTGACGGACGAGGTCGATTGTTCGCGCGGAGACGTGATCGCATCGGCGGACGATCCGCCCGAGGTCGCCGACCAGTTCGAAGCCACGATCGTGTGGATGGATGCGCAGCCGCTGAAGCCGGGGCGCGGATACTGGCTCAAGCTCGGCACGCAGACGGTCACCGCCACCGTCGCCGAGCCGAAATACGAGATCAACGTCAACACCATGGCGAAGCTGGCCGCGACCAGCCTCGGCCTCAATGCGATCGGCGTCGCCGAAGTGACGACCGAGCGGCGCATCGTGTTCGAACCCTATAATGTGAACCCCACGCTGGGCGGGTTCGTCCTGATCGACAAGGTGAGCAATCAGACGGTCGCGGCGGGGATGCTCCATTTCGCGCTGCGAAGGGCGCAGAACGTCCACTGGCAGGCCACCAGCGTGGGGCGCGAGGATCACGCCGCGCTCAAGAACCAGACCCCGCGCGTGCTGTGGTTCACCGGCCTGTCCGGCTCGGGCAAATCCACCATCGCCAACGAGGTCGAGAAGAAGCTGGCGCTGATGAATCGCCACACTTTCCTGCTCGACGGGGACAATATCCGCCACGGGCTGAACAAGGATCTGGGCTTTACCGAGGCCGACCGGATCGAGAACATTCGCCGCATCGGCGAGGTCGCGAAACTGATGGCGGATGCGGGTCTGATCGTCCTCACCGCCTTCATCAGCCCCTTCCGCGCGGAGCGGCAGATGATCCGTGACATGCTGCCCAAGGGCGAGTTCGTGGAAATCTTTGTCGATACGCCGCTGGAGGTGGCGGAGCAGCGCGACGTGAAGGGCCTCTACAAGAAGGCGCGCGCGGGCAATCTCAAGAATTTCACCGGGATCGACAGCCCTTACGAGGAACCCCAGGCGCCGGAAATCCGGGTCAACACGGTGGACATGACGCCCGAAGATGCGGCCGATTACATCGTGTCGCGGATCATGCCGCTGAAATGACCGATATCGAGCAGCAGCCGGAAACCGATGACGATCTTGCGGCACGGCTCGCTTACGAAGCGGGCGAATTGCTGCTGGCGCTGCGAGAACAGGGCGAGTTTTCCGGCCGCGCCCTAGGGGACGAAGGCGACAGGCGCGCCAATGCTCTGCTGATGGCGGCGCTCAGGGATGCGCGCCCCGATGACGGTATCCTGAGCGAGGAGACGCGCGACACGCCCGAACGGCTCGGCAAACGCCGTGTCTGGATCGTCGATCCGGTGGACGGGACGCGCGAATATGGCGAGGGGCGACCCGACTGGGCGGTTCATGTCGGCCTCGCTGTGGATGGCGTGGCGAGCCTTGGTGCGGTGGCGTTGCCGGGGATGGCAGGACAGCGCGTGTTGCGGTCAGACCAGCCGTTATTGCGCGATCCGACAACGGGCCGCCCCCGCATGGTGGTCAGTCGATCCCGTCCGCCAGTCGAAGCCGACAAGGCGGCGGCGGCGATCGATGCGGAGATCGTGCCGATGGGTTCTGCCGGTGCGAAGGCAATGGCCGTGGTGCGCGGGGCGGCGGAAATCTACCTCCATTCCGGCGGCCAGCACGAATGGGACAGCTGCGCGCCGGTTGCGGTGGCGCTGGGCCATGGCCTGCATTGCTCGCGCCTCGACGGCAGCCCGTTGCGCTATAACGCTCGCGACACCTATCTGCCCGATCTGCTGATCTGCCGGCCGGAGCTGGCCGGGCCTATTCTCGACGCGATCGCTTAATCGGCACTCGCGCGAGAGAGATTTTCCGCCACGGTGGGTTCGGCTTTCTCGATCTCTTCGGGCGCGGCTTCTTCCGAAGCGCCCGGAAGCGCGACATGCACTTCGACCCGGCGGTTGGCGGCACGCCCCTGTTCGTTCGGTGTCCCATCGGGCTTCGCATTCGGCGCGATCGGGTTCTGCTCTCCGAAGGCGATGATGGTGATCCGGTCCTTGTCGATCCCGTTTTCGACCAGATAATCGCGCACCGCCTCGCCGCGCGCTTGGGACGCGCGCTCATTGGCATCGCCCGGACCGCTCGCATCGCTATGGGCGCGCAGGACGATCGGCCCGCCCGCCTCCATCTGGGGCGATTGCAACAGGGTATCGAGGTCGGCGGTCGCCGATTCGGACAGCTCCGCCCCGCCTTCGGGGAAGCCGATGCGCCCATCCAGCGGCGCGAGCGGCGGCGGGGGCAGAGGCTCCGAATCGGCGAGATCGTCACGTATGATCGAATTCTGCACCCCGGTTGCGGTCGAGCTGGGTTCGGGAGCAGGCGCGCGCTCGGCATCGGAACCGCAGGCGGCCAGCGCCGTCGTAAGAGCAAGGGCGAGGCCGAGGCCGGTCATCAGGCGGACGGTCGAAGCGCGCGGTAACGGATCGGTCATGCTGGTTCGGGCTTGGGCCCGCCTTTCTCTTTGTCTTTCTTGAGGGCCTTCTTCGCCGCGCTGTCCTCTGCGGTGCGCGCCTGGGGCGAGAAGCTGATGATGATGTCGCCCGCGCGCGGTTCGGGCCGCGCGGCGTGGGTGAAGAAGCGCATCCGCCCGTTATCCCGCAGCAACAGGAGCATGTGCGCGCCATCGGGCAGCTTCTCACGCGCAGCTTCGAAATCGAATTCCTCCGACAGCTTGGTCTTGCGGAAGACCCAGCCCTGTTGCTGGCGTTCGCTGACCTCGGTCACGCCCCAGCCCGATTCGAACAGCGCGCGGCCCCGTAGCGCTTCCGGCAGGGCATGGCGATCGTCCTCGTCCCCCGCCTCGCCCAATTGATAGACCGAATCGCGCCCGACCTCATGCGCGAACTCGTTGCAGACGAGGGTGTTGTAGGCCTCGTTATCGGTCGCCGCGACGAGGGTCTGGAACGGGCTCAGATCGAGATTGTGCTCGGTCGCCTCGTTCAGGATTTCGCCGTGATAATAGGGCACGCCCTTTCTTCGCGCGAGGGCGAGGCGTTGCCAGCTCGAATCGACCACGGTGACGGGCGTCTTAAGATCGCGCATCTGTTCGGCGAGCGCGATGGTCCACGGCGTGCTGCCCACGATCAGCAGGCCGGGGCGGGTCTGCCCCTTCACCTTGAGCAGCCGCGCAACAATGTCGATGGTGAAGCCGTGCGCCACGATCGTCGCCACGACGACGGCGAAGCTCAAGCCGATCAGGACATTTCCGTCGCCGAAGCCCAATTCGGTCAGGCGCAGCGCGAACAGGCCGGAAATCGCCACGAGCACGATGCCGCGCGGGGCGATCCAGGCGAGGAACAGGCGCTCGTTCCAGGGAATCGAACTGCCCAGAAGGCTGATGATAATCGTCAGCGGGCGGACCAGGAACAGCAGCGCCACCAGGAACGCGCCGAACCGCCAGTTGAGATAGGACAGGTCCTCCCATTTGAGCGAGGCGGACAGCACGATGAAAATGCCCGAGACGAGCAGGATCGCGACATTTTCCTTGAACGGATGAATGCTCCGAAGGCTCGACACGTTCATATTCGCCAGCGCGATGCCCATCACGGTGACGGCGACGAGGCCGGCCTCGTGCTCGATCAGATTGGAAATCACGAACACCGCGATCACTGCGGTCAGGATCACCGGAACCTTGAGATATTCCGGCACCGCGCCGCGCGGGAAGGCCCAGGCGATGATGACCGCCGCGACATAGCCGATCAGGCCCGCCAGCACCGCCGCGATGATCAGTGGCGGGACCACCTCGATCAGCGAGGCGCCGGGGCTTTCCGCGACCTTGCGGAAATATTCATAGGCGATCACCGCGCACAGTGCGCCGGTCGGATCATTGACGATTGCTTCCCATTTCAGGATCGTCGCCGGACGCTGCTGGACCGAGCTTTGGCGAAGCAGCGGGATGACGACGGTGGGCCCCGTCACCACCAATATGCCGCCAAACAGGACGGCGACCGGCCAGACCAGCCCCGCGATTTCATGCGCGGCGAGCGCACCCAGGAACCAGCCCACGATCACGCCCACCGTGGCGAGGCGCCAGACCGCCTGGCCCGAATGGCGCAGCTCCCGGAAATCGAGGCTCAGCCCGCCTTCGAACAGGATCAGCGCGACGCCGACCGCAATCATGGGTTCGAGCAATTCGCCAAAGGCGTGTTCGGGATCGAACAGGCCGAACACCGGCCCCGCCAGGAATCCCGCCGCCAGCATCAGCACGATCGCCGGCCATCCTGTGCGCCAGGCCACCCATTGGGACCCGATGCCCAATATGCCCACAAGGGCGATCACGATCGCTTGTTCTTCCATGGCCTAGGCCGCGATGCCCCCTGTTCGTGCCTGCACGCGCGATAATGGACGCGACTGGCCAAGATGTTGCAAGACAAAAATGCTGTTTCTTGCGTGGTTTAAGGGGCGCATCACTCGCCAGCGAAATCCATGAGCGCGGAGACGGAGACCCCGATCTCCGCAAGCCTTTTCGCGCCACCGAGGTCCGGCAGGTCGATGACGAAAGCCGCATGGTCCACGATTGCCCCCGCCTGCCGCAGCAGCTTTGCCGCGGCACAGGCCGTGCCGCCGGTCGCGATCAGATCGTCGACCAGCACCACGCGCTGACCCTGCGCGACCGCCTTCGGGTCCATTTCAAGCCGGTCCACCCCGTATTCGAGCGCATAATCGATACCGATGGTCTCGACCGGGAGCTTGCCCGGCTTGCGGACCGGCACGAAGCCGACACCGAGTTCGATCGCCACCGCCGCACCGAAGATGAAGCCGCGCGCTTCCATGCCCGCGATCGCCTGCGCCCCGGCATCACGCGCATGGGCGGCAAGATGGGCGACACTCGCCTTCAGGCCATCCCCATGGGCAATGAGCGTCGTGATGTCGCGGAACTGGACTCCCGGCGCAGGGAAATCCGGCACGGTACGGATCAGCGCCTGAAGCTCGGCGGGCGTCACTGCGCGACCGCCTGAAAGCAGAGGGCCTCCCGCGCCGTGAAGCGCGGGAGGCCGGATAGTTCGATATTCGCGATGTCGATCAGGCCTTGGTCTTCTTCGGCTTAACCGCCGCCCAGATCTGGGTCTTGGAGAACCAGGCGAGGATCGTCGCGAACAGGACGAAGATCAGCACCGGCCAGCCGGTCTGCTTGCGCTTCACCAGCGTCGGCTCGGCCGTCCAGGTCAGGAAGGCAGCCACGTCGGTCGCCATCTGGCCGATGGTCGCTTCGGTCCCGTCGTCATAGGTCACCTGCCCATTGCTGGTCAGCGGCGGCGCCATGGCGAGGTTCATGTTCGGAAAGTAGACGTTGTGATAGAGGCCCGGACCAGGCGCGGCCTCGGGATGCTCCGCGAGCAGTTCCTCGGACGGCGGGCGATAGCCGGTGAGCAGCGAGGCGACATAGTTCGTCCCGTCGGCGCGCGCCTTGGTGATCAGCGAGAGATCCGGCGGGATGGCATTGTTGTTCGCCGCCGCGGCCGCGACATTGTTGGGATAGGGCTTGGGGAAATAATCGGTCGGTTCGCCGGGGCGCGTGCTGGCTTCACCCGTATTGGGATCGATGCCGGGCACGGTCCAGGTCGCGGCTTCCGCCTTCACCTGCGCTTCGGTGTAACCGAGTTCGCCGAGATTGCGCAGAGCGACGAATTTCAGGCTGTGGCAGGCCGAGCAGACTTCCTTGTAGACCTTGTAGCCGCGCTGGAGCTGGCCGTAATCCCAGGTGCCGAACGGGCCGTCGAACGAGAAGTTGACGTCTTGCGGGTGCTCGTAAGGCAGGTGCGTGCTCGGCGCTTCTTCGGTCGCGGCGGTATAGGCGCCGACGACGAAGGAGATGAGCGCGACGAAGGCGAAACCCAGGCCGACGAGGATGGCGATGATGCGGATCATGCGAAAGTCTCTTCTCTCGTAGCTTTGCGTCGCGTCAAACCGCGGGCTCGGTGTTTTCGCCGAGGACGGCTTTCTTGTCCGAACCCAGCACCGCTTCGGTGATGGAATAGGGCAGCGGTTCGGGCTTCTCGACCTGGCTGACGATCGGGATGATCACCAGGAAGTGCAGGAAGTAATAGGCGGTCGCGATCTGGCTGAGCATCACGTAGGGCTCTTCTGCCGGAGCGCCGCCGCAATAGAACAGCACCGCCATGGCCGGGATCAGGCCGAACCAGAAGAACTTGCGGAACAGCGGGCGATAATGGCCGCTGCGCACCGGCGACTTGTCGAGCCAGGGCAGGAAGAACCACATCAGGATCGCCGCGAACATCCCCAGCACGCCCCACAGCTTGGCAGGCAGGATGAAGTCGAAGGTGAAGGCGCGCAGGATCGCGTAGAACGGCCAGAAATACCATTCGGGGACGATGTGCGCCGGCGTCGAAAGCGGGTTCGCCTCGATATAGTTATCGGGGTGGCCCAGATAGTTCGGCAGGAAGAACACCATCGCAAAGAAAAGCAGCAGGATGACGCCCAGGCCGAACCCGTCCTTCGCCGTGTAATACGGATGGAAGGGCACGGTGTCGCTCTCGCTCTTCACTTCGACGCCGGTCGGATTGGACGATCCCGGAATGTGCAGCGCCCAGATATGCAGGATCACCACGCCCAGGATCACGAAGGGCAGAAGGAAGTGCAGCGAGAAGAAGCGGTTCAGGGCGGCATTGTCGGGCGCGAAACCGCCCAGCAGCCACACCTGGATCGGCTCGCCCACGAGGGGAATCGCGCCGAACAGGCCGGTAATCACCTTGGCGCCCCAGAAGCTCATCTGGCCCCACGGAAGCACATAGCCCATGAAGGCGGTCGCCATCATCAGCAGGAAGATCACGACGCCCAGCAGCCAGATCATCTCGCGCGGGGCCTTGTACGAGGAGTAGAAGAAACCGCGGAAGATGTGGATGTACACCACGATGAAGAAGAAGCTGGCGCCATTGGCGTGCGCGTAGCGCATCAGCCAGCCCCAGTTGACGTCACGCATGATGTGCTCGGTCGTCGCGAAGGCGACGCTGGCATTGGCAGCGTAATGCATCGCCAGCACAACGCCGGTCACGATCTGGAGCATCAGGAAGAATCCGGCGAGAACGCCGAAATTCCAGAAATAGCTGAGATTGCGCGGCACCGGATAGCCCGCGCCGACCGCATTGTAGACAAGACGCGGCACAGGCAGCTTCTCGTCGAGGAATTTGGTCAGGCCGTTGGTCGGCTGATACTGTTTCGCCCAGGGAAAGCTCATGATCTTCTATCCTGTCTCTCAGCCGACGACCACGGTGGTGTCCGTGGTGAATTCGTAATCCGGCACGACGAGATTGGTCGGCGCCGGGCCTTTGCGAATGCGGGCCGCAGTGTCGTAATGCGAGCCGTGGCAGGGGCAGAAATAGCCGCCGAACTCACCCTTGTTCTCGCCTTCCGCGGCACCCAGCGGTACGCAGCCCAGATGGGTGCAGACACCCATCGTGATGAGCATGTCGGTATGGCCTTCCTTGGTCCGCTCCGCGAGAGTCTGCGGGTCGCGCAGATCGCCGATCGGAACGGCGTCCGCTGCAGCGATTTCCTCAGGCGTCAGGCGGCGCACGAACAGCGGCTGCTTGCGAAACACCGCCTTGATCGCCTGCCCCGGCTCGATCGCGGAGACGTCGAGTTCGGTGGTGCTTTCGGCGAGCACGTCCTTGGACGGTGCCATCTGGCTGATCAGCGGCAGCAGAACGGCGGCCCCGCCAACGCCGGCGGCGCTGATGGCGGCGACATTGATGAAGTCGCGACGGCGGAATTCGCCCGCCGCGGTTTCGACCTGCGTATCGGTGTTCGCAGCGGTGGTTGCAGCATTATCTGCCATCAGAGCGTTGCCTGCCTGTCTCGTCTCGTTTCGCGCGCCCGGAGGATACCGGACTGGATTGCCCCACCGGCATCCGGCGCCAATCGACCGCGAGGGGCAGGCCCCTTTTCAATGACAGGTCAATTCACGCCGCGCATTCAGGGGCGCGGCGCACCCCCGGTAATGCCGGTTAGCGCGGCCTGTAAACGCTCTATCCCACCTTGCCAACCGCCATTTTCGGCAAGCAGGCACGCGTCGGCTCCTGCCCTTACGGCAGGCTCAGACACGCTAAGTCGGGCTCAGGCACGGGCGATAAGCGAAATCTGCCTCCCCCCGGTGGGTTCGCCGCGATGGGTGGCGCGGCGGAAGCTGAAGAAAGTCTCCGCATCGCCATAGGTGTCGCGCCCGAGCAGCTCGACGCGCTCCACGCCCGCCTTGCGCAGGCGCTCGGCGACATAGCCCGACAGGTCGAACTGCCAGTGACCTTCGCGACCGGTCTCGAAGAAGCGTGCGTCCTCGGGATCGAAATGGGCGCGGAAGGGCGCATCGACCTCGTAGCTCGACTGGGCGACACAGGGACCGACCGCCGCGACGATGCGCGAGGGTTCGGCGCCGAGATCGACCATCGCCGCGACGGTGTTGGCGATTACCCCGCTCTGCGCCCCGCGCCAGCCCGCATGGGCCGCGCCGATTACGCCCGCCTGCATGTCGGCAAGAAGGACCGGCGCGCAATCGGCGGTGACGATGCCGAGAACGAGGCCGGATTTCGCAGCGACGAGCCCATCCGCCTCGGGCGGATCGCCGTCCCACGGCGCTTCGACCACCGCGACATCGGGCGAATGCACCTGCTTCGCCAGTATCAGCGGGGCGTCCGGCAGGAGGTCGGCCGCCGTGCCGCCCTCGCGCGTCGAGAAGCCGTGCGGAATGCCCTTCAGGAGGTCCGATGTCAGCAACTTAGCCAAGCGAACGGGTGACCTGTTCATAGGTATCGCGCGACAGCTTGGGCGCGGCGGCGATCCGTTCGAGCTGCTCCTTCATCAGCGCCGCCCGGTTCGGCTCCATCCGCTGCCAGCGGCCGAGCGGCGGCACGAAGCGCGCGGCGGTCTGCGGATTGATCGGGTCGAGCGCGAGAATGAGGTCCGCGATCATGCGATAGCCCTCGCCCGAGCTTGCATGGAATCCCTGAGCCGTGCCTGCGAACGCCATATAGAGCGAGCGCACCCGGTTGGGATTGCGCAGCGTGAAGTCGGGATGCTCGGCCAGCGCCTTGACCTGCTCGACCACATTTGGGTGCAGCGAGGATGCCTGGATCGCGAACCATTTGTCGAGCGCCAGCGGATTGTCCCGATAGCGCTCGTAGAAGGCCGCCAGCCGATCGGTCCGCGCGAGGCCTTCGAGGCCGCTCAGCACCATCAGCGCGCCCTGCCGGTCGGTCATGGTGTCGGCCGCATCGTATTGCCGCGTCGCCAGCGTTTCCGCCCGATCCGGGTCCGCCGCGGCTATATAGGACAGAGCGAGCGTCTTCACCTTGCGCGCGCCGACGGCTTCGGCCTCGCGGCCGCCGGGCGCGGCGGCGGCGCGTTCGTAAAGCGCATCGAAATTGCTGGCGAGCGCCTTGCCCAGCCACGCCTTCAACCCCTCGCGCTCCTCGAAGATGCGCCCCGGATCGGCGACCAGCATCTGTTCGGCGAGATAGGTCTGGCTCGGCAGGATCAGCAATTCGCCGCGCATCTGGTCGTCGAGCGCCTCGTCGGCGAGGATCGCTTCAAGAGCATCTGCGATCGCACGGCGCGCTTCGTCGCGCGTCGAATCGGACAGGCCGCCGCCGACCGCTTCGACCAGATGGCCGGTGACGAGGTCCTGCAACGCCTCGTAGCGGGCGAAGGGATCGTCATCCTTCGCGGCGAGGAAGGCGAGATCCGCGCGGGCGATATCGCGCTCGATCCCGACCGGCGCGGTGAAGCCGCGATTGATCGAGAGCACCGGTTCGGTGTCGAACCCGTCGAAGGTGAAGCGGACCTTCCCCTTGTCGAGCACGATCAGCTCCTCGCCGCGATGCGTCCCGGTTTCGCGATCGAACAGGGCGATGCGCAGGGGGATCGGCATCGGCTGCTTCTCGTCCTGACCGGGCGTCGCCGGGATTTCCTGGGACAGGTCGACGATTGCAGTCGATCCTTCGAGACTGGTCGTGACGCTCACCTTCGGCGTGCCCGCCTGGCTGTACCACAGGCGGAATTGCGCGAGATCGAGGCCGGCGCCATCCTCCATCGCCTTGACGAAATCCTCGCAGGTCGCCGCCTCGCCATCGTGGCGGTCGAAATAGAGGTCGGTCCCTTCGCGAAAGCGCGTTTCGCCCGCCATGCTGCGCATCATGCGGATAATTTCGGCGCCCTTGTTATAGACGGTCGCGGTGTAGAAATTGCTGATCTCGCGATAGCTGTCCGGCCGGATGGGATGCGCCAGCGGCCCCGAATCCTCGGGGAACTGGACGCTGCGCAGGATGCGCACATCCTCGATCCGCTTGACCGGCGCGCTGCCCATGTCCTGGCTGAACAATTGGTCGCGCAGGACGGTGAAGCCCTCCTTCAGCGACAATTGGAACCAGTCCCGGCAGGTCACGCGATTGCCCGACCAATTGTGGAAATATTCGTGCGCGATCACGCCCTCGACCGCGTCGAAATCGCCATCCGTCGCCGTGTCCGCATCGGCGAGCACGTATTTGGTGTTGAAGACGTTGAGGCCCTTGTTCTCCATCGCCCCCATGTTGAAGTCCGACACCGCGACGATGTTGAAGACGTCGAGATCGTATTCGCGCCCGAACACTTTCTCGTCCCATTCCATCGAACGTTTCAGCGATTCCATCGCGTGTTCGGTCCGCTGGAGATCGCCGTCGCGAACCCAGATGGCCAGATCGACCTCTTTCCCGCCCATCGTCGTGAAGCTGTCCTTGCGCGCGACCAGATCGCCCGCGACGAGCGCGAAGAGATAGGAGGGTTTGGGCCAGGGATCGTGCCAGACGGACCAGTGCATCCTATCCTCGCTCTTGCCCGATCCGGTGCGGTTGCCGTTGGCGAGCAGGATCGGGAACTGGTCCTCGGGCGCGTCGATCCGCACGGTATAGGTGCTGAGCACGTCGGGGCGGTCGGGGAAGAAGGTGATGCGGCGGAACCCTTCCGCCTCGCACTGGGTGCAGAGCATCCCGTTCGAGGCATAGAGGCCCATCAGCTGCGAATTAGCGCCGGGATCCAATTCGGTGACGATGGTCAGCGTGTGCTTCTCGCCCGGCAGAGTGACGACGAGATCGTCGCCATCCATCATATGCCCTTCGCACTCGCCCCCGTCGCATTCGAGCGAGATGAGTTTCAGCCCGTCGCCATTGAGGCGGATCGTGGGGGAAGGGTCGGCATCGGGGTTGCGCTCGACATCGAGCGTGGCGGTCACGCGCGTATTCTCAAGCCCAAGGACGAATTCCAGGCGCGTGGTCGGCACCAGCCAGGCAAAGGGCGCGTAATCCTCGCGAAAGATCGTCGGCGGCGAATGCGGCTGGACGGCGGCATCCGCCATTTCGGGATTACCTTCGGCGTCGGCGGGCGTGAGGGCGATGTCCATATGGGCTCAATATCCTTGGCTTGTGCGCTTCGGGAGGTAGAACGCGACCATGGCGCGTTTGTTCATTTTCGGTCTCGGCTACACGGCCAAGCGCATCGCGCAAGCGGCAAGCGCCGAAGGTTTCACGGTTTCGGCCACGGGCAGCGCGGGGGATGTCGATTTCGACGACAGCGAGGCCGTCGCGAGCGCATTGGCGCAGGCGCAATATGTGCTGTCCTCCGTCCCGCCCGCCGACGATACCGATCCGGTGCTGGACCGTTATGGCGACCTGCTCGGTGATACGTGGCTCGGCTACCTCTCCTCGACGGGCGTCTATGGCGATGCGGGCGGCGCCTGGGTGGACGAAAGCTCCCCGACCGGCGAAGGCTGCCGCACCGCACGGGCACAATGCGATGCGCATTGGTTGGAGAAGGGCGCGCGGGTTTTCCGCCTGCCGGGCATTTACGGACCAGGGCGCAGCATTTTCGAAAGGCTGGATCAGGGCCGCGCGCACCGCATCGACCTGCCGGGCCAGGTCTTCAGCCGCGTCCATGTCGAGGATATAGTGAGAGGCGTGATGGCGGCGATCGCCAGCAGCGCGCCATCAGGGGCCTATAATCTGTCGGACGACCTTCCGACGAGCCAGAACGCGGTGGTCGAGGAAGCCTGCCGCCTGACGGGCTCCGCACCGCCGCCCTTGCAGACCTTGGACGAGGCCGATCTCAGTCCGATGGCACGCGGCTTCTACGCGGAGAACCGAAGGGTCGCGAACGGGAAGGCGAAGCGCGTGCTGGGGTGGGAGCCGCTCTATCCGACCTATCGCGAAGGGCTGAAGGCGATCCTCGAAGCTGAGCTTTAAAGGGGGGGCTTTAAGGTTCCGGCGTCGCGCGCCTGGGCGGAACCGCCGAACGCCCTTTCAGCGCGACCACCATGCCGCCCAGCACCAGCAAGGCCCCGGCAGCGGGCAACAGGCCCCAGCGATACCCTTCGAACAGGGTCGACAGCACCATCGCGACGACCGGCACGATCACGCTGGTATAGGCCGCCTGCCCCGCTCCCACCTTGCGCACCAGCCCGTAATACAAGGGGAAGGTGACGACCGAGCCGAGCAGGCCGAGATAGACGATACCGAGCACGTAGGACGGGCGCGCATCGAAGCTGGGCGGGCCGACCGTGACGAGCGCCAGCGCGGCGTTGATCGCCACGCCCCACAGCATCGACCAGGCGAGCAATGTCAGGAGCGGCTGGCGCTTGGCCCCTTCCATCGCCTGCGCGATATTGGCGGCGCTGGCGGACAGGATGCCGCCCACCGCCAGCCCAGCGCCCAGCAGCACCTCGCCCAGCGTCGCGGGCGAGGCGCGGTATTCCTGCGCGAACAACAAGGCGACACCGACGGCCGCGATGCTCGACCCCAGCACGAAGGCGGGCGTGATCCGCTGGCCGAGGAAGAACCGCCCCAGCAAGGCGTTCGGCACCACCAGCAGCGCGAACATCACCGCAACGAGGCCGGAGGTGATGAAGTGTTCCGCATTATAGACGAAGGTGAAATTGAGCGTGAACTGCGTGATGCCCAGCAGCATCGCCCAGCGCTGCCCCCCCTTCGCCAGCGCCAGCGATTCGCCGCGCAGCTTCGCCAGCGCGAACATTCCCAGGCTGGCGACGACGAAGCGATAGGTGATCGACCATTGCGCGGGCACGGTGCCGAGCTGGTCCTTGATGACCAGCCAGGTCCCGCCCCAGATCACGCTGACGAGCAGGAAGGCGCCGAGATTGCGTGGGCTGAAAAGCGTTTTGTCGTCCGAGCCTGCGCTCATAAAGCGGCGATCGCCTCTGCCAGCGCGCGGGCATCCTCTTCGCGCGTATTCCAGGCGGTAACGAAGCGCGCGGCATCCGCGCCCCAATCGTAGAACTCGAAACCGCGCGCGCGCAGGCTCTCGCGCTCATCGGGCGACAAGCGAACGAACAGCTCGTTCGCCTCGACGGGGTGCATCAGCCGCTCACCGCAGCTGGTCGCGATCTCGGCAGCCGCCGCATTGGCGGCGCGCGCGTTTTCGAGCCAGAGGTCGCCGTCTAGCATGGCGTGGAGCTGGGCGGCGAGGAAGCGGCCCTTCGACTGGAGGTGCCCGGCGCGCTTGCGGCGGTATTTCGCGACATCGGCGAGCGATTCGTCGAAGAACAGGATCGCTTCCGCGCTCATCCCCCCGTTCTTGACGCAGCCGAAGCTCAGCGCATCGACCGGCCCCGCCGCCTCGCCCGGCGAACAGCCGAGAAACGCGGTCGCATTGGCAAAGCGGGCGCCGTCCATATGGAAACCCAGCCCGCGCTCCTTCGCGAGGGCAGAGAGCGCCGCCACCTCGTCAGGGCGATACGAAACGCCGTATTCGCTCGCCTGCGTAATCGAGAGCGCGTGCGGCTGGACCTGATGGACATCGTCGCGGATCGGATCGATCGCGGCGCGCACGGCTTCGGGGGTCAGCTTCGCGCTTTCGCCCGGCACCAGCAGCAACTTGGCCCCATGCAGGAAGAAGCCGGGCGCCCCGCCCTCGTCCGCCTCGATATGCGCTTCCTCGTGGCAGACCACGCCGCCATGCGGCTGGCACAGGGTGGCGAGCGCGAGGCAGTTCGCGGCGGTCCCCGTGGCGACCCACAGGGCCGTGCAGTCACGCCCGAACGCAGCCGAGAATTTCGCGTCCAGCGCCTGCGAATGCCCGTCCCCGTCATAGGGCGAATCGGGGCCATCGGCGGCGCGCATCGCCTCCCACACTTTGGGGTGAACGGAGGCGGCGTTGTCGGACAGGAACAGCATCGGAACGCCTGTAGAGCCACGCGCGTTGAGCGCAAGCGAGAGACTGCCACCCTTCAAGGAGACTTCCCCATGGCCGATCAAGCCGTCACCATCAGCCGCGAAAATCTGGGCGAGGGCGAGACGCTGCGTGGTCGCTACGTCGCCCGCGCCGCCGACAGCGAAGCGGAAGCCGAGCTGACCTGGTATCGCGACGGCGAAGCGCAGGGGGAGGATGTGCGCGTCGCCGACCACACCTTCACGCCGACGCAATTGCGGGGGCGCGGTATCGCGAAGGAGCTGGTCAAGGCGCTGATCGCGGATGCGCAGAAGGACGGCTTCAGGATCGTGCCCGCCTGCAGCTATGTCGCCCAGGCCTTTCGCGACCATCCCGAATGGAGCGATCTGAAAGCCTCGCTTTGAGGATCGCACCTCGGATCACAGCAAGTCGCTGAAATCCCTTTTCCCGATCGATGCGAGCACCGCCTCCCGCAATGTTTCGGCGCGAGTTATGGGTAGGCCGGGAATGGCCATCTGGCCGCCTGCCAGCCCCAGATGCAGCGTCGCATAACCGCGCCTCCGCGCAATCGGGCCGCGCGCGATCTCGACCGATTGCAGCTTCACCCGCGACGCGATCGCCAGCTTCGGCGAAAGCCAGCCTTGCCGCGAATAGAGCTGATCGGGATCGAGCGCGTGGCGATCGTGCGAAAAGTGGAACGCTTCGACTAGTGCGATCCAGGCGAGTCCCAATAGCGGGCCGATCCACAGCGGCGGGTTCACGAACACGGCGCATCCCACCGCCAGCGGGATCAGGAGCAGGGCCGCGATAATCACCCTGTCGATGCGATACTGCTTCGAACCGCGCTGCCACTCCGCGTCACGGCCTGGCAGGTGAAAACCGGTCTCGCGCACGATCGGCGCGATTTCCCCCATCTGCGCGAACGGGGCGGCATCGTGATTCGCGCCGCCGGTATCCTGCGCCAAGCTGACCACTCTCAAGCGGTGCCAGCCGAACAGCCGCCGCACGATCCCGGTTCCGATCCGCAGCGCCTGAACCCGGTGGATCGGCATGACGACATCGGTGCGCGTCAGCAATCCGCGCCGCCGCCGCAGCCCCTTGTCGGTCCGCTCCAGCCGGAAATCCCATTCGCGCAGGGCCGTGCGCACCAGGCCGGTGACAAGCCTCAGCAGCAGCAGGGACGCGATCGCAAGCGCCCCTGCGATGACCTGCCCGACCACGCCCAAAGCCAGCAGCCAGCCTCCGGGACCAGCCAATAGGCGCTGCCATTCGCGCCATTCCCAGATGTCGAAATCGAGCAGGAAATCGAATTGCTGCGCAGCGCCCGCAACCACCGCGACGACGGCCAGTGAAAACTCGAACAGGCCGAAGGTCAGCACGCGCTTCGGCCCCATCGCGAACAGGACAGGCGGTTCGCTCGGCGTTTCGTGCGGCGTATCGCGCGGGGTTAGGGCGCCCACGGTTTCGCCCAGCTTCTGGCTGCGCACCAGTTCGCGCAGGCGCTCTCCCTCGCTTTCCGAAAGATAGCGCAGAGTGATCTCGTCCTTGCCGCCCGCCCCGGTCTCGAACCTGACCTCGGTCAGGCCGAGCAGGCGGGGGAGGAATTTCTGTTCCAGGCTGACATCCTGGATCCGCTCGTAGGGCACGGCGCGCGCGCTGCGCGACAAAAGGCCGCTCTCGACCCGGATGTCCGCTTCGCCCACCGTGTAGGTGAAGCGTCGCCAGCTGGCATAGGCGATGGCGAAATTGAACGCGATGATGGCGGTGACGATCGGCGCGAAATAGGCGAGCGCGCCCGCCCTGTCGTCCTTCGCGATCGAGAAGGCGAGGAAGCCGAGGGGTAGGACCAGCTGGCCGAGCATGGTCACGCCGCGCACCGCGAAGCTCAATCCATCGGTCCGCCGCGCGTCCTCGGATGTCGGCGGCGCGCTGGCCCCGCCTGCCTCCACGCCCGCTTCCCTGGTCGCCTCCGCCGTCATTGCGTGTCGCGCCGGATCGCCGCACGGATCGTGTCGCGCAGGGCGAGCGCGTCTTGGTGCTTCAGCCCCGGCAGCGTGACCGAGGCGTTGTGGCTGCCCGCCGTGTGGACCGTCAGCGTTGCGATGTCATAGGCGCGTTCGAGCGGGCCCTGATCGACGTCGATATGCTGCACGCGCCCGAAGGGAACGACCGTGTCTGAATGGAAGAGGAGCCCGCGCACCACTCTCAGCCGCTCTTCCGCCATGCTATAGCCCCGCGCCGACCAGCGCCGCTGCGGCACGCGCAGGATGAGCAATATGCTGACGATCAGGACCGGAATCAGAACCACGCCGTGCCAGCCTGGGATCGCGAATTCCGCCACGCTCGCCGCGATCAGGAACACCGCCGCCCAGATGCTCGCGACGATCCGCAGCACGGTGCGATAGGCAGGGTCGAGCGGAGTCAGATCTGAAGCGGCGTCCATGGCGTTCTATCTATTTAATACACCCGGCCGGGGCAATATGCGTTTCAGCGCCTCTGGTCGAAGCGGCGTCCCACCATCGCGGCGGCGATATTGGTCTTCTGAACGTCGGTGGTGCCGCCCGCTATGCCCCAGGCGAAACCGTCCCGCACGCGCTGCTCCATCCCGTATTCCTTGTGATAGCCGTATCCGCCCATCACCTGCATTGCGTCGGCGGTCACCTGTCGCACGATCTCGTTCGCGAAGCATTTGGCGATGCTGCTTTCGTAGACGCTGGGCAGCCCGCTTTCCTCGTGCGCGGCGTTGGCCGCGGCGCGATAGATCAGGAGCCGCGCCGCCTCGACCCGCATCGCCATGTCGGCGAGCCGCAGCTGTACCGCCTGAAAATCGACGATCGGCTTGCCGAACGCCGTGCGCTCCTGAACGTAGGCGGTCGCTTGCTCCAGCGCGCCCGCGGCAAGACCCAGCGATTGCGTCGCATTCCCACAGCGCTCGAGGCCGAAGGCGCTCATCAATTTCCCGAATCCGCCCGCGCCGACGATCAGGTTGTCCCTGGGCACGCGCACGCCGTCGAAAGCGATGTCGCGCGTTTCGATCCCGCGAAAGCCCATCAATTCCTCGCGCTTGCCGAAGCTGACACCCGGCATCTCCTTGTCGACCAGCAGCGCGCCGATCCCCTTGGCGCCGGGCGCATCGGACAGGCGGCAATAGACCACGTAATAGCGCGCGTGGCCCGCCCCACTGGTCCAGCGCTTGCTCCCGTCGAGCAAATAATGGTCGCCGTCTTCGCGGGCGCGGGTCGCAAGGTCGGTCAGCGCGGTGCCCGCATCGGGTTCGGACATGGACACGGCGACGGTCGCCTCGCCGCTGACGACTTCGGGAATGATGCGTTGCTTCAGATCCTCTGATCCGAATCGCTCGATCGTGCGCACCGGCCCCACCAGCGCCTCGAATACAGGGAACGCGACCGCGTTGGAGACATGCGCGAACTGTTCCAGCACCAGCAGCGCCTCAAGATGGCCGAGGCCCAGCCCGCCATATTGCTCGGGGAGATTCACGCCGAGAAACCCCATCTCGCCATAGCGCCGCACCATTTCGGCGGGGACGGAGAAATCCTTCTCATCCATTTCGCGCGCCAGATCAGGCAATTCCTTCCGCGCAAAAGCGCGCGCGGCATCCTGAAGCTCGCGCTGCTGCTCGGTCAGTCGGAAATCCATCTATCTCTCCCTTGCGCCTTGCATGATGCCCGCAGGCGGCGAAGTCGAGAGGGCTTGCGATCGGCGCCGAAGTCAGATCGCTGTGGTCAGTTGAAGGCGACCGAACCAATCGTACCGGTGATAAACTATGCGACGACATGGCTTTGCCTCTAAACATTTATTCGTTAGACGGCGCGCATGCCCCGCAGCCCCGCATCCCCTGCCGATTTAAGCGCGCGCCTGTCCTTCTGGCTGCTCTGCGTATTCCTGGTGATCCTTTGGATCGCGGGCGGCGCATCGCGCGCCGATGTGGCCGGACAGGCTGTGGTGCGGTTTTTCGCCTGGGCGTTCCTGATCGTTTTCGTTCTTTTCTCGGCGCGCTTCGAATGGCGTCGGGTCAAGCCGGTCGCAATTTTTCTTGGGTTGGCGGCCCTGCTGGTCTTCTTGCAGCTCGTGCCGCTGCCACCAGAGGTCTGGACCGCCCTACCCGGTCGCGAGCTGCTGAAAGGCGCCGCCGAAGTTAGCGATCAGCCACAACCTTGGCGGCCCCTGTCGATTTCGCCGAGCGCGACTGTCAATGCACTGGGATCGCTGGTCGTGCCTACTCTGGTACTCATACTGTGTGCACAATTGACGCGCGAGCAACATTGGCGAATCGCGGCACTCCTGTTGGCGCTTATCTTCGCTGGCTGCCTACTGGGCCTGCTCCAGTTTTCGGGCGCGAATTTCGACAACCCGCTGATCAATTATCAGGACGCTGCGGTATCCGGAAATTTCGCAAACCGGAACCATTTCGCACTGTTTGTAGCGATCGGATGCTTGCTGGCTCTTGTCTGGGGTTTACGCGGCGATCATGACAAGAAATGGAAACCGATTGTCGCTATCGGGGTGCTTCCACTTTTCCTATTGATAGCGCTTGCGACAGGCTCGCGGGCAGGCTTCCTGCTATCCATCCTCGCGATCGCGACCGGCTTGTTTCTGACGCGTTCTGTGTTGTTGCAGGAATTGCGAGCTTTGCCGCGCTGGATGGCCTTAACCGTTCTTGCGTTCGTCTTTCTGGCAATGGTCGGCGCCGTAATCCTGTCTTTTTCTTTGGGGCGCGCCGTTTCCATCGATCGCGCCTTCGAGCTCAACGCTGCCGAGGATTTGCGATCACAAGCTTTCCCTTACATCATAGAGGCACTTACTCGCTATTTTCCCGTAGGCTCGGGCTTCGGCACGTTTGATCCGGTCTACCGCATCGGCGAGCCCGACTCCCTGCTACAACCGCAATATTTCAATCGAGCGCATAATGATTGGTTGGAGGTCATTCTCGACGGTGGAATCGCGGGGGTTGCACTTCTGACTGCGGTGTTCGTGTGGATCGCTGTCACAGCGTTCAAGGCGTGGCGCCGAGGCGAAGGCAGCCGCGGTTTGGCAGGTGTCGGCACTGTCGCCTTGATCCTTACCATGCTGGCCAGCGTGCCGGATTATCCCGGACGCACGCCGATGATCATGGCCGTGATCATGATTGCAGCGATTTGGCTGCACGTAGGCTCTCAGTCATCTCACCAAGCCTCTAAGACCCGCAACCCGCCCCCCCCCTAAACTTTACGTTCATGCGCGCTCATTCTATAGCGCTCGCGATGTATCTTTCGAGTGGATATAATCTCCTATGCGTAACTTCATTGGTTTGGCCGCAGCGGCGTGTATGCTGGCAGCGTGCGGTGGCCAGCCATCTATCCAGTCAACGCCAGGTTTGACCGTAATCACGGGGCAGGCCGCGCTGCCGGTCCCCAATCGTGACGATCTGGTAGCCGAAGACCGCATCGCTCTAGTCGGACCTCTGGATACGATCCTGGTCAACGTGTTCGGCGTGGGCGAACTCAGTCGAGAGATGCAGGTCGATGCAGGCGGGCGTATCGCTATGCCGCTGATCGGCACAATCGATGCCGGCGGCAAGACGGCGGCGGAATTGGCCTTGGACATCGAAAGGCAGTTGGCGGGACGCTATGTGCGCAACCCCGACGTCACGGTGAATATCGTAAGTTCCGTCAGTCAGGTGGTCACGGTCGATGGGCAGGTGGTGGAACCCGGCCTCTATCCTGTGACGAATCAGATGACCTTGTTACGCGCGATCGCCTCTGCGCGCGGGCTCACTGAATTCGCCGACGCAGACGATGTCGTCATTCTGCGCACGGTCAACGGCCAACGCGTCGCCGGCCTCTACAATATAAGTGCGATCCGCCGCGGCCTGTATGATGACCCCTCGTTGTATGCGAACGATCTGGTGGTCGTCGGCGACAGTCCACAGCGCCGTTTGTTCCGTGATTTTGTAGGCTTGGCCCCTCTGCTCGCTTCGCCAGTAATTGCCCTGCTGCAGAGATAGTTCCGATTGGATTTATGAGCACATTTTCTTCCCCTTCCGATCGCCTCGGGCCCGTAAGTGACGCGCATGGTGCTAGAAACCCGCGGCCGGCGGACGCTGACGGACCGTCGTTACTCGAACAGTATCTGCGGATCGCGCGTCGCTGGCGATGGGTGATCTTGGGCGCTATTGCCGTATGCGTTCTGCTAGGTCTCATCGTCACCTTGTTGATGACGCCGCAATTCACCGCGACATCGACGGTCGAGATTTCCCGCGAAGCCGATCGGGTCACGAATATCGAGGGCGTGGAACGCGAAGCCAGCGTTGCCGACCAGGAATTCTACCAGACTCAATACGGTCTGCTCCGCGCCCGCTCCCTCGCTGAGCGCGTGGCGAACGAACTGGGACTAGTGGACGATCCAGAGTTCTTCGACATGTTTGGTTTCGATGGAGCGGACAATCCGGCTTTCGAGATTTCCAACGGACGATATCTCGCGCAGGGCCGGGCGGAACGTCAGCGCGAAGCAGCCGATATCCTTTTGGAAAATGTCAGCATCGATCCCACCCGCCTGTCGCGCCTGGTCGACATCAGCATGACAAGTCCCGATGCGGTTTTTTCCGCGCGTGTCGCCAATGCTTGGGCGGAAAATTTTATCACAACCAATCTTGAACGGAAGGTTCAGGCGACCTCCTACGGCCGCGATGCACTTCAGGAGCAGCTGACGGAATACAAGGAGCGATTGGACGAATCCCAACGCCGTCTGGTCGCTTATGCTTCCGACCAGCAGATCGTAAATCTGCCGTCGGAAACCGGCGGTGACGGAACGACAACGCAAGAGCGTTCTATCGTTGTCGACAATCTTGCCTCTCTTAACAATGCATTGAATGAGGCCACAGCAGACCGGATCGCAGCGGAATCCCGCTTCCGCCGTGCCGGCGGGGGCGGCAGTTCGGTCGAAGCGCTTGGCAACAACGCTATCAACAATCTCCGGCAACGCCGGGCGGAACTGAACGCCCAGTACCAGGAGCTGATGGTTCGTTTTGAACCCGGCTACCCCCAAGCCCGCGCCATCCAATCGCAGATCGATGCTCTCGATCAGGCCATTGCCCGCGAAGAGTCACGCGTGTCGAGTTCAGTGCGGGCGGAATATCGTCAGGCGGAGGCGCGCGAACAAGCGCTCCGTCAGCGTGTTACCGCGCTCACGGAAGAATTTCTCGATGTCCGCCGGCGGTCGATCCAGTATAATATTTATCAGCAAGAGGTGGATACCAACCGCGCGCTTTACGACGGCCTTTTGCAACGCTTTCAAGAACTCGGCGTGGCCGCCGGAGTCGGCGTCAACAATATCGCAATCGTCGATACCGCCAACGTTCCGGAAAAGCCTTCCAGCCCAAGACTGTTGATCAACCTGTTCGTATCC
Source organism: Qipengyuania pelagi (assembly GCF_009827295.1). Classification (NCBI taxonomy): domain Bacteria; kingdom Pseudomonadati; phylum Pseudomonadota; class Alphaproteobacteria; order Sphingomonadales; family Erythrobacteraceae; genus Qipengyuania; species Qipengyuania pelagi. The sequence continues at coordinate 186,485 of NZ_WTYD01000002.1, forward strand.
ATTCTAGCCGGGGTCGGCCTCGGCGCCGCGCTCGCCTTCGGACTCGAACAACTCGACGAAGCGATAGCCGATCCGTCCGAGGTCCCAAGGCGGCTTGGACTGCCTTTGCTCGGAACCGTTCCGAAGACCGAAGAGCACGAAACGCCGCGCGAAGCGCTGTTGGACCGCAAGTCGGAATTGGTGGACGCCTATATCGCGGTCCAGACCAATCTCGCTTTCACCACCGAACACGGGATACCGCGCTCCTTCTCCGTCACCTCGACGCGGCCGGCCGAGGGGAAATCGACCACCTCGCTGGCCCTTGCGACGATGCTGGCGCGATCGGGCAAGCGCGTGATCCTCATCGATGGGGATATGCGCTCGCCTTCGGTTCACCATCTTGGAAATGTCGATCACGATCATGGCGTCAGCAATTTTCTTGCCGGCGCCGAAGACTACAAATCGTCGATTTTCCATATGAAGGACCTCAGTCTCGATGCGATGAGTGCCGGGCCGATCCCGCCAAACGCCGCAGAACTGCTCACTGGCGACCGTATGCGATTGCTCATCGATCGCCTTCACGAAGACTATGACCATGTCGTTGTCGATTCCCCGCCCGTTATGGGCTTGGCAGACGCGCCGCTCATCGCCGGTCATGTCGAGGGCGTGATCTACGCCGTGGAATCGCACAGCATCCGCTCGACGCAGGTCAAGACGGCGCTCGGTCGTCTTCAGGCGGCCCACACGCGCATATTCGGTGCTGTCCTTACCAAGTTCGAAGCCCGCAAGGCCCATTACGGCTATGGTTATGAATACGGGTATGGTTACGGACGCGACGCGGAAACAAAAAGCGCTTGATGGCCCTGCGCACTCACAAAGACATGAGGAAGGGCTCCGGTCGCGGACCCACTGCCTCGCCGCGCCGCTCGCATCGCGAATGGTTCCAGCGGAGCGCACTGGCGGTTGGGTTCGCCGTGCTGGGATATATGGGCGTCACCAGCAGCCTAGCGCATGTGGTCGCGAAGGGCGATCCCGCAAGCGCCCATGCGATGGCTCCCGGAAACGGGATAATTCTCGCGGAGTACGCGCAGGATACCTTCACGCGCGGCCTGAAAAGCGAATCGAACTCTCTGGCGGCCAATCTTTCGCGCCGCGCTTTGCTCGCCGAACCGACAGCGGCCGATGCCCTGACAGTACTCGGCTTTCAGGCGCAATTGCGCGGCGATACGGAAGAAACCGACCGTATTTTCTCCTATTCCACTGCACTGTCCCGGCGCGAATTGCGACCGCGCGTCTGGGCCATTGAAGAAGCGGTCGGGCGGGGGGATATCGTCGGGGCGATACGCAATTACGACATTGCCCTTCGGACATCCAAAGATGCTGGGGATATCTTCTACCCTACTCTTACAAAGGCATTGAGCGAGCCGCGTATCAGATCGGCCCTGCTGGCCATCTTGGCCACCGATCCGGTCTGGAAGAATGGCTTTATCGCTTACGCTGCCGATAGCGGGAGCGAGCCTTCGGGGACCATCGCCCTGTTCCGCGAAGGGCGCCAGATAGGATTGACGCCATCCAACGATCTGCGCGCAAATCTCGTCAACGTTCTGATGGCTCGGAATGAGCGGGATGAAGCGTGGACCTACTATCGTACATTCCGTTCCGGTGTCCGCCGCGATCGATCGCGTGATCCGAAATTCGCGCTCGAGGCCACGGTACGCGCGGTCTTCGATTGGCAGGTCGGGACGGATACCCGCCTTTCGGCAGCGATTCTTCGCGAAGGTGACGGGGGGCTGCTCGATTTCTCGGCGCCGCCCAGCACCGGCGGCACGCTGGTCAGCCAGTTGCAATTGCTTCCCGCCGGGACTTATCGCATTGAAGGCCGAAGCAGAGGCGTCGAACAGCCAGAACGCTCTCGCCCTTATTGGACTCTTGTGTGCCAGGATGGACGCCAACTCGGTCGAGTGATGCTACCGAACTCCAATCAGGACGGCGGCCGGTTCGTCGGCCGTTTCACCGTTCCGTCAGGGTGCGAAGTGCAGACTCTTTCGCTGGTAGCCCGTTCAACTGACGATCTCATGGGTGTCAGCGGCCAAATTTTAAATGCTCAACTGGTGCCCGGATGATTATAAAGGCTTTCACCATGCTGTTCGGCGCGTCGGTTGCATTTGGCGGACCGGCCATGGCGCAGTCGCTGCCAATCGATCCGGGTTCCAGGCTGGCGGAACCGCAGAGCCAAGACGAAGGTCTGCTGGCGTCGGCGCGCACCGCTGATGCCGGCGCCGGCGAGATCGGCCAACGGCAGGAGCGCGGGGACGCGGCGCCCAACGTCGAACCGCTCGGACGGATCGACAATCGGATCGAGAACCGGTTGCGCAACAGATTGCGCAACCGCGTGGACCGCGATTACGATCCGATGGCGAACGCCACTTCGCCCTTCGAGCGCGCAGATAAGAGAGCCCGCGAAAGCGTCAGGACGCGCCCACGCTCGTAAAGCCGGGGACCGAGCCTGTTTCGCTGGTTCGTGCGATTATTCGGCCAGCGCCTGCTGGCTCATCCGGGCAATTTTTTCCTACCTTGTATCAACCAGCCGCGATTGCGCGTTAGAGAGACCAGTATCGGATATCGGAAGGCAAACGATCGCGCTGGACGAACGATCGCACGTCTATGACCACTCCATCGGGCCGCAATCGTTGGGAAAGATCTTCGATCCATTCACCGAACTCATCATGGGCAACTGCGAACACTAAAGCGTCGAGGTCCTCGAGCGAAGCGGCGCTCTGCAATTCGACGCCATATTCGTGTTGCGCTTCATCCGGATTAGCACGCGGATCGTGAACCAGCACTTCGGCCCCGGCCTTCTTTAAAAACTCGATCACGTCGGGAACCCGTGAATTGCGCAGGTCTGGGACATTCTCCTTGAACGTCAATCCGAGAATCCCGACGCGAGGTTGAGGGCGCGAGAGGGCGTTCTTGCCATCTTCGATCATCGACAATGTCTTATGCGCGATAAACGCACCCATGCTGTTATTGACCCTCCGTCCTGCCAGGATCACTTCGGGATTGTAACCCACCTTTTCGCTGGCGTGAGTGAGGTAATAAGGGTCGACGCCAATGCAGTGCCCTCCCACCAAGCCGGGAGAAAAGCGAAGAAAGTTCCACTTGGTCCCCGCCGCCTCGAGCACGTCCCGGGTACGGATGTCCATCCGATCCAGAACCAGAGCCAGTTCATTCATCAGCGCGATGTTCAAATCCCGCTGGGTATTCTCGATGACTTTCGCCGCCTCCGCAACTTTTATCGAGGGGGCTTCATGTAGCCCCGCATTGACGATCGCCCCGTAAACGGCTCGCAAGCGAGAGAGCGTTGCCTCGTCTTCCGCCGCGATGATCTTGGGAATGTTGTCGAGCCGATGTTCCTTGTCGCCGGGATTGATGCGTTCTGGCGAATAGCCGAGAAAGAAGTCGCGCCCCCTGACAAGGCCGGAATGCTCTTCAAGCAACGGAGCGCAGACCGAGTCCGTAACACCGGGATAGACCGTGGATTCGAATACGACAGTAGCGCCTGCGGAAAGGTAGGGCGCGATGGATCGGCACGCCTGTTCCACAGGGGTAAGGTCGGGCTCGTTGGCATCGTCGATCGGGGTGGGGACGGTGACGATGAAAAAAGTGCATCCCGCAAGTTCGGTGGGATCCGCAGTCACCTGTAGACTACTGGATGCGAGCCGCTCGTTCTCGATTTCGCCGGTCCAGTCATGCTTCGCGCGCAGGGATTCCACCCGTCGCTCCGAGACGTCGTATCCTAAGACATCACGGTATTTTTCCGCCAGAGCAACCGCCACCGGAAGCCCGACATAACCCAGACCGATTACTGCGATACGTTCACTCTCGTTTTTCATTCCGCTTCTTTCGATACAAGATCAATGTACCAAGGCATCGCATCGCGCAGCCCGGTTCGAAGATCGTGGGTAGGGCGATATCCCAGCAGTCGGCCCGCCTTGCCGATGTGGGCCAAGCTGTGGCGCACATCGCCCGGGCGCGCAGGCCCGTGTACAACCGTGTCGCTGGCCGAGACGCCCAGCTCGGACAGCGTTTGCGCGATAGCACCATGCAGGTCAATCAGCGACGTCCGCTGTCCCACGGCGACGTTGTAGACTTCGCCCCACGCCTCGTCGGGCGCCAGAGCGGCGCGGATATTCGCCTGGACCGCATTCGTCACGAAACAGAAGTCGCGACTAGTCTCGCCATCGCCGTTGATACGCACGCCTGCGCCTTCAATCATCGCCTTCACCCACAAGGGGATAACCGCCGCATACGCGCCGTTCGGATCTTGTCGCGGCCCGAACACATTGAAATAGCGCAAGCCGATCGCCTTTTGATCGTAGCTTCGACGGAAGACATCGGCGTAGACCTCGTTGAAGGCTTTGGTGGCCGCATATGGCGACAGGGGGCGACCGATGCGATCTTCGATCTTGGGAAGATTGGGTTCATCTCCATATGTCGAGCTGGAGGCTGCATAAACGAAGCGAACGCCGCTACCTTCGCGCCGTGCCGCGTCGATCATATTCAGGAAACCTGAAACGTTGACCTCGTTGGTGGTCAGCGGATCGTCTAGTGAGCGCGGGACCGAACCCAGGGCAGCCTGGTGCAAGACGTAGGACACCTCACGGCACGCGGCACGGCACGTGTCCGGATCGCGAATATCGCCTTCGATGAATTCGAAACGGGACCAGCTATCTTCGCCAACCATCCGTCGCACTTCGGCGAGATTTTTCGCATGACCCGTCGCGAAATTATCGATTGCACGCACATTCTGACCAAGCTGCAGCAAGGTTTCGACGATATTGGAACCGATAAAGCCGGCCGCGCCCGTCACCAACCAAAGGCCGCGCGTCGCCTTGATCTTCTCGTTAAGCGCCGGATCGCTCGCAACCCATTCTGGTCGATTACCCACGTTCGTTCCCTATCTGAGGCCGAGCCCACCTAGTCGCAGTTATCGGAAACTACCAGTCACATACGCTAAAAGGCGGGAAGAGAACGTCCTTCGGCAACAAGGTTTCCGGCGACCCGCGTGGTCCCGGGCAGATAGTCGGCGCCTCGCTCCACGATGACCAGACCGGCCGAAGCTGGATTGCCGCGCCAATCGTTCCCGATCAGCGACAACCGCCTGATCCGGCCTGGTCCCAGGTAGAGGGGGGCTGCCCCCGGCGTGCCGTTCCCAGTCTCTCGGAAGAGCAATCCTTCGAGAGCTATTCCGTCGCCCTTGTACACCGCTACAGCGATACCGTCGCGCCAGCCGCAACGAACGAATTGATCTCCCATTACGGTCACGTCCAAAACGCCTGCCGTCGACTCGTTGTAGCCGAACAGGCTTCGTCCCGCATAATCGGCCCAGCGGTTATTCCGGACGGTGATGTCCTTGCCGGAAAATATCTGGACCCCTCCATGGCCGTCGATCCCAACATTGTCTTCGATCACACATCGCATCGCGGGAGTCGCGGAATCCGGTTGGCGATTGATCGTCACCGCTACGTCGCCGCCCGTCCCGCGATATCCTCGAAACCTGTTGCCGGAAATCAAAACGTCGCGCGGTGGAGGAACGACTGGCGGAATTACGATCGAGACTTGGCCGACATTTCCTCCACACGCTTCGAAGTCGCAATTCGTCACGCGCAAGCGCGCGAGCTTGTAGAACGGAAAGGCATCGGGCTCGAAATCGATCGGTCCAGGCATGTCGGGGCGACTGCATCTCCGAAAGCGACAACCATCGATGGTGATGGCTTCGCCACCCGTCACCGAAATCCCGTTACGATTGTCGTTGTTTACACCATCGAATAGGCAGTCCCGAACCAGGATGTCGCGAATCATCCGGGGTTCGCGGGCCACTCCTTGATGCTCGGCGCCAAGATACAGGCCGTCTCCTGCAAAACCTATAAATTCGACGCGCTCGATCCGAAGGATGCTGATCCCTGCCAAAGAAATCAGGTTCCAGTGTTCTTTGAAGCCCGTTTCCGTGACTCTACCTTCAATCCTGAAATCGGACAGTGCGACATTCTCGAGTGGTGTATCCGGAGAGCTCAGACCGATGAAAACGCTTCGAGCTTCCGGCGCGAGTCGCAAGATCGAGGACGAACCGTCGCCCCGGATCGTCGTATCCGAAATGAGGGGAACGGAGCTGAGAACGTAGGCGCCATCCGAACCTGAACCTCGGCCAGCAGGACAATAGACAGGCGCTCCCAATTCGAGCGCTCGCGCAAACGCGGCGCTATCGTCCGTATCACTTCGCCGCCGAAGATCAGGCAGGACAATCTCGCCCGCTCGCGATTTGCACGATGCGGATGAGGGGACCACGACAAGTCCTGAGAGGAGTCCGATCAGCGCGCGGCGCCGATCGCAGACAAGACGGGAAAGGGAATTGGAGACTGTGGTTCGTGACATGATGTCCCTCATGCATTGCAGCACCTAGCGGGCACATTTATGGGGGGCGCCCGATTGGAGAAAAAGAAATGTGTGGAATCGCGGGCTTTTTGACCGCCAAGACGCCGGATATCGATCCTCGAACTACGCTGCGGGCGATGACTGACGCGATCGCCCATCGCGGGCCCGATGACGACGGCCACTGGTTCGACCCGGATCAAGGCGTCGCGCTGGGTCATCGTCGCTTGGCGATCATAGATCTCTCCCCAGCAGGGCATCAACCGATGCTTTCCGCGAACGGGCGCTACGTCCTCGTCTATAACGGCGAGATCTACAATCACGCCGAACTTCGCAGGAGACTGGAAGAAGGGGGCAATGCTCCCGAATGGCGCGGTCATTCGGACACGGAGGTTCTCCTTGCCTGTGTCGCTGCGTGGGGGATCCGCAAGGCGCTGGATCAGGCGAATGGCATGTTCGCGTTTGCCCTCTGGGATCGCAAGCAAGGCAAATTGACGCTGGCGCGGGACCGGGCAGGAGAAAAGCCGCTTTTCTATGGTTGGCAGAACGGCACGTTTCTTTTCGTTTCAGAGCTGAAGGCGCTCACGGCTCATCCCGGGTTCGAACGGGTGGTGGATCGCGCAGCCGCAGCGGCCATGATGCGGTTTGGATACGTTCCTGCGCCGATGTGTATTTGGCACGGCATTCGCAAGCTACCGCCCGCTCACTTGCTGGAAGTGACGGCCGGTGGCTACGAGCGACCGGACCCTGAGTGTTACTGGGATCTGGCAGCCATCGCGCGCGATGGGGCGAACGATCCGCTTCCCGATACCCCCGATCTGGTGGACGACCTGGATGCTTTGTTGAGGGACGCCGTCGGTCTGCGGATGGAGGCGGACGTGCCGCTCGGCGCGTTCCTGTCCGGCGGGGTTGATTCGTCGGCTGTAACGGCCTTGATGCAGGCTCAATCGACACGCCCGGTGCGCACGTTCTCCATCGGCTTCGGACAGCGCGCTTACGACGAATCCGGCTACGCGCGCGCTGTTGCTGAACACTTGGGGACCGATCATCTGGAATTGCAGGTCGATCTGGCCGATGTGCGGGCAACCATTCCCAAGCTCCCCGCCATCTGGGACGAACCGTTTGCCGATTCGTCCCAAATACCCACCTATCTCGTGAACGCGCTGGCTCGCCCGGAAGTTACGGTCGCTCTGACAGGAGATGGCGGTGACGAGCTCTTCGCGGGATACAATCGCCACGTCCTAGGCGCGCGCATCTGGGAGGGAAGCGCTCGCTTGCCCGACTTCGTGCGTCGAGGCGTCGGGGCAGCGCTGACCAGCAAGAACGCCTACAGGCTCGCGAACGCCACTGGGTTGAGCCGCCGTGTCGCCGGTCTTTCCGAACGGTTGCCCAAAATTGGAGCGGTCCTGCGCGCTCGCGAACCGACAGAATTCTACGCGCAACTGGTGTCGCAGTGGCGACCAGGTGCAAATCCCGTGATCGGCGTCGGCGATAGCGATCGCGATAGGAGCATTTCCGCACCCGCATTCGACGATTTTCGAAACACCATGCTTTTCATGGATGCGAAGACCTACCTGCCTGACGATATTCTGACCAAGGTGGACAGGGCCGGCATGGCCGTCAGCCTAGAGGGAAGAATTCCATTTCTCGACCATCGAGTCATGGAATTCGCCTGGCGCGTTCCCCTGTCGGCAAAAATCTGGAACGGTCGTGGCAAACATATCTTGCGCAACGTGCTTTATCGTTACGTCCCCGCCTCTCTGATCGACAGGCCCAAGGCAGGCTTCGCGATCCCGATCGGGGATTGGCTCGAAGGCCCGCTTCGCGACTGGTCGGAAGCGCTTATCGATCCTTCCGCTTTGGCAGAACAAGGCATACTGGACCCGGCTTTGGTCGCGGACACTTGGTCGCGTTTCCTGCGTGGGGACAAGGCGCTCGTGCCTCAGATCTGGTGCGTGCTTATGTTCCAGGCCTGGCTGCAAGAGCAAGATTTCCCGCCCGTCACGCAAATCGGATAGCAGGTGGTATGACTAGCCTCCTCCCCTGCCCTTGTGGAGCAGCGACATCGTCAGGCGACCTGCCGTTGCTCCACCTCGAGCGCCGAACGGATGCGATTCGGGATTTCGGTTAGGGGAAAACTCCCTTTCAAGCCGCCCCCGATCTCGGCGCTGTCGCTGAAATAGCCCACACCGTGATGCTCGCCGTTCTTAATGGCCACAAATGCGACATGGCTGCGAAAATCTTCGATGCGTTCGTTACCGGCGACCACAGCCATGCCTGCGGGAATGTCGTTTGGATAGCTCAGCATCGCGAACAGGTCTTCGCCACGATTGTCCACGGTGAAGATCGGTGTGCCGTCTTCCGTTTTGGCGACCAGCAATTTGCGCTCCGCCTCGGCCGCCTCTTCCATCGAACTACAGGCAATAAGGAAGTCGCGCGACATGCGCGGCTCCACTGATTGGAAGGGAACGCCGAGGCCGCGCAGCGACGCGGCATGATCGGTCAAGCGCCAGTAAAAAGCGGTCTTCTCGTAGGGAGTTTGATGGAGACCGGTCGCGAGCATGATCCGCGCCTGAGGAAACGCCCGCTTCACCTGGCCGAGAATTTGATCGTAAAGCCGGTAAACGTCCAGCAACGGATCGCTGTCGGGGTGGATATACCAAGCGGGATTGCGGTGCGGACCATCGTAAACGGCCGCGTTGAACATGTAATGGTGCTGGATATGCGCGCCGGCATTTAGGAAAAGCGTGGCGAAATCGGGGGTTTTTTCGCGCACCAGACGGACGAACATGTCGGTAAGGACCTGATCCAGAAACAGAGCCTTCGACCAGGGCTTGCCGCGAGCCGCGCCTACCAGCTTCAGATAGGCAGGATAGTTCGCGGGCGACGCGTTGCGCAGCCCGCCCAAGGCGAAGTTCAGAACCGACTTTTTGTCCAATCCGCCCGTTGCATTCTCATTCACCGCCTGCCGAATGGCCTGGAAGAAACGCGTATCGAGGCTCCCGGCGCGAACGCTCGTGTCAGTCCAGGGATCTGGAATGAAGAAAGCGGGGTCGCGCAAGCGATATTTAGCGTTCATCGGACTGACCGCGCCAACCTTGAGCCCCGCTTCCTCAAGCTGTTCCCAAATCTGCGGAATATCGGTATCCACAATATCGCCGAGCCTGAACACGCCGTGTTCGGCATAGGTAAGGCCGGTATGCGCCGTGACCCACTGAATCCAGGGTTCCAGCTCCTCGTAGGTCTGCTCGGAATGCGTTTCCTCGAAGCCGTGCCGCGCGAGGAACTCCCGAAAATTAGGCAAATTCCCCTTGCCGATATATTTCTGCAAGAACTCGAAATTGATTTCATTGAGTTCAAGAAAAAGAAGCTTTTGCACCTGGTTCACCTGGGGTTATTCGCGGACGACACGTGGCGCTTCCTATCACCTCGTCACGGTCAGCGGAAGCGAGGTTGACCATCTTTGCGCCGAATGGCGATCAGGGTAGTTCCATGGCCGCCATCATCGCATCGTTGATGCGGTGGACATCGAACAAACGTTTGGCTGCAGCTCGGCTCGCTTGGCCCATTTGCAAGATCAGGCTGGGATCGTCGATGAAGCGGCGCATCGCCGCCTCCAGCGCTCGTGCGTCGCGCACGGGTACTTTGAAGCCGTTTACTCCTTCTTCCACCGTGTCCCGGCAGCCAGGCGCATCGGTGGTGACCACTGGAAGCGCCATTGCCATCGCTTCCTGGGTGCTGCGCGGCTTGCCTTCGCGATAGGATGGCAAGACGAAGACGCTGCTCTGCGCAAGCCAGACCCGGACGTCCGGAACCTGGCCGGGCCACTCGACTATCCCGTCCGCAACCCACCGCTTCACCACAGAGCGTTCCAAACCGCCGGGATTGCTGTCGGTATCACCCAAGAGAAGGAAGCGCGCATCGCTTCCACTTGCCTTGATGGCACGTGCTGCCTCGGCATATTCGACGATACCCTTTTCGCGCAAAAGCCGAGCGACCAAGACGAAAGTGATCGGCGAGGACACCGGTTCGCTTGGCTGAAACCGTGCGAGATCGACTCCGGAGCCGCTGATAAGCACGGCCTTCTTACGGGACAACAGGCCGCGGCTGCACAGCACTTCTAAATCGTCGCCATTTTGCAGGAAGACCCGGTTGCACAGACGAAACGCTAGGCGGTAAAGGAGCGACGCAACAGCTCGAAGGGCCCGGCGTTTTAGCGTGTCGCGCGCGCCATCGGGAGTGAAAACATACCCGAGGCCCGCCACGAGGGCATAGCGGCGCCCGATCCCCGCCAACCAGGCTGCCAGCGTCCCATAGATCACTGGCTTGATGAAATACCCGAAGACGAGGTCCGGGCCAATGCGGCGCAGCGTGACGGCAAGCTTTACCATGTCCACCAAGTCACGGGCAGGCCGCAATCCCGTGCGCTCCAGCGAAATATCGACAGGTTCGGCGCCGAGTTCGCGCACCGCCGCGCGTGTCTGCACATCGTAGTCGGGTGCCAGCGCATACACCTTGATCCCCTGCCCGATCATGCGCCGGATCAGCGGGCCGCGGAAATTGGCTATAGAAAACGCGATACTGGTGATGATCGCAGCCGATCGGACCTCCCGATGCCCGCTCATGATCCCGCCTCGATTGCAGCTCGAAATGCATCGAGCACGATGGGCTGCTGCGATTGAAGCGAATAATGGTTCATCACTTTTGCGCGCCCCTTTTCGCCCATCCGCTGCCTGAGGGCAGAATCGTGCGCGAGCTGATCAAGAGCGTGCGTCCATTCTGCCTCGGTCCGCGCAAACAAGCCATCGACACCGTGATCGATGATGTCCCGATTCACTCCGACCGGCGAGGCGATCCCTGGCACACCGCACGCCATGTACTGGATCAGTTTGTAACCGCACTTCCCCCGGGCCCATGGCTCGTCCGGCACCGGCATCAAGCCGATATCCATCGCCTGCAGATCGGCTACTTCATTCGACTCGGACCACTCTACAGCGTCGATTCCCGCAATTCCCTTCGCAGCTGGGCCCGCGCCAACGACACGGAAGCGCGCATGTAAACGAGACAAAGCAGGCAACAGTGTTGGCAGCAGAGGTTCGACATAGCGCCAGGTGGAAGGTGAACCGATCCATCCAACCGTCAGCGGGCGGTTGTCGCTTCCCTCGATCGAAGGCTTGAAAATGTCAGTATCGACCACTGTAGGCACAACCAGTGCGTTGCCACCAGCCGATGTGACGTAATCCGCCAGATACTCGTTGCCGCACACACAGATCGCCGCTTGTCGGACCAGCGGCAGCAATTTGCGGCCCAAGAGTTGCCTCACAACCGGAGAGCGATGGGTATCGTACATGTGAAAGATCGCATCGTCGATATCGTAGACGATCGGAACTTTTGCCAGACGCGCGGCAAGACCGTCGATCAATGGCAGGTAAGGGAAAAGCTCGTACTGGACCCAGACAAGATCATACCGACCCATCGACACAATGCCGGCAAGGCGGCGACCATAGGCCTTCATCACCAGAGCTTGGGACGCCCGCTCCCCGCGCATCAAGCCTTGCAGGTAATCGTCGTCTAGCAGGGGCTGAAGTTCGATATCCAGGTAGTGTCGGGCTAGAAACGGCGCGTACTGAAGAAGCCGCTGACGGGTGCTCGCCGCGCGCGGACCATATTTAGCCAGCGCGAGAACGCGCTTCGCCGGCATTGAAGACATGACGCCATTTTTCATAATGCGTTGCAGTGCGCCCCTCGCCTAGCTCTTCGATGGTGAAGCGCGCTCTATAGCCATGCGCGGCGCTATCAGTTTTCGATGCGCGAAACGGAGAGAAGGTCGCTCATAACCGAAATAATAGGCGATGCCGGCAGCCGTTGAAGCCGCGATCCCGACAGCCATCGCCATGCCCCATGTCAGGTCCATCGCCCGCACAAGGCGCGTTGTAACGGCGAGTAAGGGATTGTGGATCAGGTATATCGCGTAAGAAGCGTTGCCCAGCAAAAGGACAAAGCTTGGAATGTGAATGCGCCCCCGAAGCTCAAATGAGGCAGCAACCGCTACGAGAAACGCCACACCCATCCCGAAAACCAGGGAATTCGTACTTGGCCCGCCAACGAAATAGAAGACTAAGAAACCAATCGCCAACCCCGAGAACAACAAAGTCGGGACTTTGTCCCTCATCACTAGAAAGGCAGCCATAATGCCCGCGACGAATTCGATGTTCATCGATGCCAGCATGACATTGCTCTCGGGTCCATTCGGATACCACAAAAGCGCCATAGCGAGCGTCCATACAGCGAGACCGATCCAAAGCGAACGCATCCAAATCAACATAGCGAAGACGAGGTAGAAGAAGACTTCATGCTGAAGCGTCCAGGCCGGCAGCAGCGCTGGCAATTTATCGGTGGGGAGCAGCGTCAGTGTCGAGAACCAACCAAACTGATGGCCGGGACTTCCGATGCCTGGAACTGAAAGATAAAACAACGCTACTGCGATACCCAGCGGCCAGTAGGGAATATAAATGCGGATGCCGCGCCTCAGAAGAAATCCGATCACCCACTCTCGATCGGGACGAGAATCGGCGCTGCTGTAATAAATAATAAAGCCGGATAGAACGAAAAAGAAATCAACGCCCAGCGCCCCATAACCGAGAAACTCGGAAAATCGAGGAGCGCCGCCGATGAGATTAGTCGCGGAGATATTGGCGTGATGGATTACAACAGCTAACGCTGCCAGAGCTCTTCCCGCCTGCAATATGTTCAATACCCGCCCTGCGCGTTGCGCAGATCCGGCGGGGGCCCGGCCCGGATTTTCAAACGTCACTTTTTATTCCCGCGTACAGCAGCCCGCGCTATTTCGGGTAAATCGCGGTAAAGATAGATGAAGGCGCGCAAAGTTTCCCCCATCTCCGCTCGGGACCGCCGCTTCATCGCCCTTCCGAGCCGCAGGACCGGCTCAGCCAGCAAGGTTGTGGCCATAACCGCCATGGCCTGGATGGGGGTGAAATGTTTGAAACTGTAGAGTATGCGGCTCCGCATCGAATAGAAAAGCCGCTTCGCCTTAACCTGATCAGACGTGCCGCCTCCCTTATGATAGGCCGTGGCATCCGCGAGGTAATGGATGCCCCATCCGGCATCTTGCACTCTCGCTGATAGGTCGACATCTTCAAGATAAACGAAGAAGCGCTCGTCAAATCCACCCAGTTTTCTAAATATCTCGGATCGGATCAGATAAAATGCGCCGATAACATGGTCGACGGATCGGCTATCGAGATGATCGAACTGCACCGCCCGTTGTTCGTGTGTGAACATCGTGCGTGGACTTGCCCGGTTCGTCGTGTGCCGCTGGACATCCCCGTTTTCATCGACAAGGCGAATTCCGAGTACACCGACCTGGCGATTTTCAGGATGTTGGAGAAACGAGACAGTGTGCTTGAGACTGTCCGGAAGCAGGGCGGCATCGGGATTGAGAAACAGCATATACGGGGCACGCGCGTGCGCAGCACCAATGTTGCATGCGCGGCCGAAACCAAGGTTGTCGCCGTTTTTGATCGTCTTGAGGGGGAGCCCTTCGATCGCGATATCGGCTGACCCATCCGTTGATCCATTGTCGACCAGGATGACGGATCTGACCAATTGATCAGCATGACGCGCGATTGAATCCAGACAAGCGGCCAGCTGCTCACCCGCATTCCAATTGACCACGATTATATCTACGGCTTTGGAATCAAGGTTCAAGTCCGGTCCCGGCTCGGCTCCGCTCGTTTCCTCAATCTCCATCAGCTGGCCTCTATAGCCGGAAAAAGCGGCGCGCAAGATAACCCAGGCGAGCCCTCATCGAACCGCTTCTCAGACTGATATCCTTGCTGTCGCGAGGAAGGTAGCGCGTCGTAGTCGACTTCCCGCGAATACGCTCGCCGTCGGGTTTACCGTGCGAATAATAATACAACGCGATGCTGGTGCGCGGGTAATCGTCAGGGAAGCTCAGAGGGTCTGGATGACCATGCAGCGTAAGATCGTTCGTATTGAAGATCACCAGGCGGTTGATGATCGGCTCGATCGAACGAACGTCTTTCTGCTCGAGATCAGCAAGCAGCAACTCTCCACCATATTCAGGAATCCAGTCTTTATTGAGATAAAGCAAGATATTAATACGGCGGTCCGCTTCCAGATCATCGTGCCAGTTGAAATCGGTGTGCATCTTCAAAAACCCGCCACGCCTGGTCATATGGATACCACCACCCTCCAGACCTGGGTCACCGAACAACCCCTCAATCCCGACGACCGGCTCCAACCAATCGAGGAAAGATCGCGAATTAAGATAGGAAATGAGTCTATGCGTTAGGGGCCCGAACTCGCTCCAATCAGTGCAGGCCACTTTCAGAGACTGGGTAATGCCATTGCTTGCATCCTTGTCCGCAACCGTCTGACGCGCTTCGTCGTGAAGTCTGCCCGCAAAATCCTGCGTGAGGAAATTGTCGATCACGAGATGCGGGAACGGATGCCCGCTTTTGAATTCAACGCCTTTGCGCTCAGACTCCTCGAATGCGGACTGGCGGATCATTCCGCTAAATTCGGCAGCATTGGGCATGGCCAACTCCTAAAATTGTTTACTCGGAAACTAATATCCGCCCAAAACATCTGAATGCAAATTCAAATAAAAAAGCAATCCCCCAGTAAGCCAAAGCATCATTACTGCTGGTATATTCCTATAGGAGAAAACTGAGCGGTGCGCGACAAAAATTGTGGATACATACAGAACCTCCTTGACCCTCTGAGCGACCATCGGAACGCCGGATAGGCCAATAACAACTAAAATCGCACCTATGGAGATTACAAAAAACAGAGAATGATAACGGCTTTCTTTCTGCCAACCAGCAAAAAACCCTAGAAATATTGCTAGTAGAAGTCCGATATTATTTAAGGAAAAGATGCTGATCTCATTAAATTCGCGGTTCTGTGCGTAAGCAGCCAAAAGCGGATTTATGTCGGAGAAAAAGCTGATTGCACTACTGCGCAAGGAATCAGACAAACCGACCGCCAATATCAGAATTGACACAACAGACAGAGCTGGGAAACTTTTTCGACCGTAAGTGGCAGCAAGATACATGGGCAATAGAATTACCACGCTGGCGTGAAAGGTTGCACCGATTGCGATCGCAATCACCGCCCTTACAAACCGCCGCTCGTATGCAAGATGAAGTGCTAGGTACCCTAGAGCCAATCCCAGGGCCGTTCGCACTTGGGTGTATTCATGGATCGGATAGAAGGTCACCAGATAGTAGACTGCCCCAATCAGGGGGTACCGCAAATATTTCCAAAATAGGAAGAATTTTATCCCAAGCGATGTGGCTATGATTGCAAACGCAAACCACGGATAGTCGACATTTATTACATATCGGAACAGCCATGCAGCGAAGCTGAAACCCAGCTCAAATCTTTGCGTGCTGGTCGAAAGGTAGACTGGGACGGCTTGATAAAAGGACAGGTATTCGATGTAGTCGCGACCAAGCCCAAACAAACGTGTTGCAGCGGCATAGGACAGGAACCCCCACGCTACGACGAGGATCAACGCAGACAGTTCGCGCGAACCCAGGTGTGGTGATTTTTGGACATCAACCATTTGAGCTGATGCTGATGTCACGACCTGTTTTCTTTCTGCGTTTTTTCGGATCGAGGATCAAGCCCAGCATTTTCGCGATCCTTGGCAAATACATCAAGCATCTTGGCGGAAACCACATCCCAGCCGAAGGCTTGTACGGCTTCGTATCCCGAATTCGAGCGCCGCGAGGCCGCGTCCGGCCGCGTAGAGATTTCCCTGATTGCCTCGGCAATCGCAGTTGCATCGCGATTGGGGACAATCCAGGCGTTTTCGCTGGTTGCTGGTTCGAAGCCGGTAGTGACCAACGCTGCCCCGCTGGCTAGCGCTTCAAGGGCAGGATAGTGAGGCGCACCGTGCTGCACCGTACCGGCTGCAACCAGTACGTCGATGGACCGATAGAATTCCGCAAGCTCGGCATCGTTTGACGGTACGACAATTTCGGCCGCAGGGTGCGACCAGCCAGCCGGAAGGTTGCCGTAAGCGATCCGCAAGCGGTGACGCGGATCGCTCGCATAGAGTTCCTCGAACGCCTTCAGGACGTAAAGTGCGCCTTTTTGCGGCTCACTGCGTCCAATGGTCCCTATTATCAGCGGCTCGGACGGCTGCCTTTGCGACGAAAGCTTAGGGCGGAACAGGCTCAGATCGATGCCGAAGGGTACGATGGCGAAAGGCCGTACCAACGCGTGTCGATAAATCGAAGCGTTGGCTATCTGGGTTAGCGGCAGTGCGTAGGACAGGCGCGAAAGCAGCCATAACAGCGGACGGCGTTCCAACACGTAGTATTCCGGCTCGTACGCCTGAATGTAGTAGAACCGTTTTCCACGAGGCACCCGAGCAAGCACTGTGGGCCACGTAGTAAGGCTGTGATTGGCAAGGACCACATCGAAATCGTGGTGGAGCCGACGAATGCCGGCGAAGAGTGCCCGTAGATTGCCTAAGCCTGTCTCGCCCTTACCGTGTGGGCTATCAACATTTCGGCCATCTTCATCGACCCAATGGATCGAGGCTTGCGTGGGAAAATATGGCTGCCCGCTCGTGGCGGGGGCAACGAACGAGACTTCGTGGCCGGCTCGTAGCCATGCGTTCGCCAATTCGGACAGCACTCGATAGCCGCCAGCGCGAGCAAATCCCAAAACAGGTATCAAAATGCGCATCAACGGCAGATCCTCAGTCTTACTCGGTTATTGCCAAGAGACGCTTTCGCCGGTCAGGCGTCCCAACGGTCAGCCAAGCGACGACCAACAGATATATAGCGTAATTGAGGCAATGGGCCGCCGCAACACCGGTGAATCCCATTACTGGGGTCAGTAGCCAGGTCGCCAGAACGAAAACAAGCGCTCCCAAGATTTCGGTGAGGATGAACTCCACCACCAAGCCACGCCCAATCATCAAAAAAGCGAAAACCCATGCGGTGATCTTCAACACGTCGCCGGATAATTGCCAGGCGAACAACTGCTCCATTGGGGCAAAGCTGTCTGAAAACAGAAGCGCAATGGCGATATCTCTGAGGAAGAAAATCCCTAGCGCGAGCACTGCGACAGCGGGAACGGCGAGACGTAGGACTTGACGCAGTTCGGCGTGCAACTCCTCCCAATCACGAAGCTCGGCTATTCGAGGCAGGTAATAGAGCGTCAAGGTGGTGGTGATCAGCGTCAGATAAATAAGGCTGATCCGCCACATCGCGTCCCAGTACCCCGCAAAGGCGAACCCGAAACGTTCGATAAGGATATAGCGCACAAGCAACAAACTGACCGGACCAACGATCGCAGTGGTCGCTGCCATTAGGGTGTACCTACCGAGGCCGCGCAACTCGCGACTATTCAACGCCCCGAACCATTTGCGCGGTTCGAACCACTCGCAACGACGCACCAGCATAACCGTAACGACGATGACGACAGCCTGATTCAAGCTCAGCGCGATCAGCGCGCCTTCCAGGCCGCGATACCAAGCAAGACCCCCGGTAAGAAGCAACGCTAGGATCGATCCCGCAATATTGCTCAGCACATAGCGACGAACGTCCTTCAACCCGTTCATGATCGCCAGTAACAATGCGTTGAAACTTATCGGAATTATGCTGATGGCAGCCCAGATCATCACCCCGGCCCGATCGGCGCCGCCGAGAAACCCCTCGGCCAATTGGCGGCTGAAGACAACCACAGCGATGGCAACAACCAAAGATGCACCAAGAACCACCGTTGCAGCCGTCCGCCAGAGGACGCGCTGTCTGTCAGGATCGGTCCCGTAGGCAGCGGTCCCCTTTGTAACCCCGGTGTTTATCGCGCCGGTCGCAAAGGTGACCACCACCGAGAACAAATTCTGGAATTGTCCGATTACTGCATAGCCGGAGGGACCGACGAGCACCGCCAACACCTTGTTGATGACAATTGCCGACGCCATCCGCACGACCGTCGCCATTCCATTCAGGGCGCTGGTGCGAATTAGTGACATGGGATCGCCTTCAGGCGAGCCGGTTTACAGCGTCGATGACATGATCCACCTGTTCCTCGGACATGCTCGGTCCGATGGGAAGACTTATCACCTCATCGTGAATTGCCTCGCTGATAGGGAAGCTGCCCTTCCCAAGCCCGAGAGATGCATAGGCCGGCTGGAGATGTGGCGGGACCGGGTAATGAATAACGGTCCCTATGCCTTCTCTCGCCAAACGCTGAGCGAAATCATTGCGCGCGGGGTGGCGGACCACGAAAACGTGCCACACCGGCTCGGCCCAGTCAGGCACAAAGGGCAATAACAGGCCGCTCGACTGCATATCCGACAGATATCGCCCGGCGATGGCACGGCGACGATCGTTCTCCGCGT
This sequence comes from Qipengyuania pelagi, assembly GCF_009827295.1. Classification (NCBI taxonomy): domain Bacteria; kingdom Pseudomonadati; phylum Pseudomonadota; class Alphaproteobacteria; order Sphingomonadales; family Erythrobacteraceae; genus Qipengyuania; species Qipengyuania pelagi. Next base: position 205,302 of record NZ_WTYD01000002.1, read on the forward strand.
CCAGCCTAGCGAGTTTGACCTGGAGAAACGCGGCATGAATCTCGTCCAGCCGACTGTTATAGCCGATTACTTCGTTGTGATATTTGGTGCGGGATCCGTAGTTACGAAACGTCGCCAATCGATCTGCGAGGTCAACGTCTCCACACGTGACCGCGCCGCCATCGCCAAGTGCGCCAAGGTTTTTACCAGGATAAAAGCTCCAAGCGACAATCGAATTGCCGCCACCCAGGCGTCTGCCCCGGTATCGTGCGCCCTGCGCCTGCGCACCATCCTCCAAAACCTGCAGTCCGTGCCGGCCAGCGACTGTGCGAATTGAATCGAGATCGGCGGGCTGCCCGTAAAGATGGACCGGCATGATCGCCTTAGTCCGCTCAGTTATGGCGGATGCTATCCGATGCGGGTCGAGATTATAAGTCCGCTCGTCCGGCTCGACCGGCACTGGTGTCGCACCAAGATGACTGACCGCCAACCATGTTGCTATATACGTGTTTGACGGAACGATCACTTCGTCGCCCGGGCCGATAGCCATCGCACGAAGCCCCAGGGTAAGTGCGTCCAATCCATTTGCAACGCCCACGCACCGGCTTGTCTCGCAATAAGCGGCGAACTGGCTTTCGAAACGCCGCACTTCCTCACCTAGAACGAACCAGCCGGAATCGATCACGCGGGCAGCGGCTTCGATCAGATCCTCTCGCGCGGCACCCGTAATCTTCTTGAGATCCAGAAACGGGACGTCGGTCACTCGGATACTCCGATCAATTCTAGATATTCGCGATAGTCGCGAACGTAATCTGCTGGATCGTATGGGTGCGAGGCCAAAACAAGCAGCACTGCATCGTTGCTGTAACGATATTGCGTGCCCCAAATGCGCGGCGGCATGTAAAGCGCCTTGGCGTTTGCGTCGAGAAGAAATTCCTGACGTACGAACCCGTTGTCGGCGATCGCAACGCATTGGCCATGTGCGCAAATCAGCAACTGATGGCATTCATGATGCGCGTGCTCTCCACGGGTTTCACGACTGGGCACATCATGAACCATAAAAATACGCTGCGGAAGAAATGGTAGGCCTTGTCCCTCTTGCGCAACAGTCAGCTTGCCTCGCATATCGGCAGCGACACGAAGCGAGATTAACTCAACGCCGGGCACTATGCTAATTGCTTCGTTTCCCTCATTGGGCGCACCATCCACCGCCAACGCAGAAGCTTTGGTGTTCGTGTAGCCAATGATCGTAGCGGGATTGCCGATTACGGTAGCAAAATCGGGTACGTCCCGCGTCACCACTGCGCCCGCTCCAACCATCGCGTTTTCGCCAATGGTGATGCCTGGCAGAATTGTGGCATTAGCCCCGATCGACGCACCCCGGCGGACGAAGGTGCGTGCGAACCTTTCTGGATACCGCTTGGAACGCGGCTTTAAATCGTTGGTAAATGTTACGTTAGGACCGAGGAATGCGTCGTCCTCCACAGTCACCCCGTCCCAAAGTTGAACTCCACTCTTTACAGTTACGTTATCGCCCAGAACCACATCGTTTTCTATCAGCACATGAGCGCAAATATTGCATCCCCGGCCGATTGTGGCGCCCGGCAGAATGACGCAAAATTGCCAAATTCGCGTGTCGTCACCTATGGACGATGCCTGGACGTCGGCAGTCGGATGGGTGAGTGAGGCCATAAATCATTCCTCGATAAAATCGCGTCAGCGTCAGCGCGCGCCAAAGCCTGTGATTATGGTTCGGATCGTCCGCACCACAATCAAGAGATCGATCCACGGCGAATACTGTTTGATATAATAAAAATCGTAATGAAGCTTGCTTCGGACATCATCCACATCGGCCACGTGGCCCTGACAGACCTGTGCCCAGCCGGCGATTCCCGGTCGAATGACGTGGCGATACCGATAGAACGGTATTTCCGCTTCGTACCACTGCGACAGAACCGAAGCTTCGGGACGCGGGCCGATCCAGCTCATCTCGCCCTTGAGGACATTCAGGATTTGCGGAAGTTCGTCGATCCGCGATTTGCGCAAGAATCTTCCGATCGGAGTGATGCGATTGTCGCGGTCGCGAGTGATGGCGAGATCACGCACCGCACTCGGATTGGATGCCGAGATCTTCATGGTGCGGAACTTGTAAACGGTAAAGGGCCTGCCCTGATATCCGATCCTCTCCTGCCGGAACAGAGCAGGCCCCGGTGAATCCAGGCGCACAAGAAGACCGACAAGGAGAAGGAAGGGGAAGAGGAGAACCCCCATCGCGAGCGCCACCAGCCAATCGATGGATCGCTTCAAGATCATGTAATCATGCCGCGGGGTGAGCGATCCGAAGCTGTTCTCCGAAAGATGCTCCAGTTCCACCATGCCGGTCAGGGATTCCATCAGATGCTTGACGTGATAGACGGGCATATTGGCCAAGGCATAATCGGCCAATTTCCTGTCCCATTCGCTCGGAAGATCAATCCGTAAGTCCGCCGCGATAGCATCGAGCCCAGCAGTCGAAGCTTCTGGCGATTCCAGAACTCGCCAGGTGACATGCGGGAATTTGGGAAGCTGGCCCATGTCGCCGAACGGCAGTATCCCAATATGCAACTGCTGGCGGCGCTGAACCAACGCGCCGACGAGGAAAAACCATCCCAAAGTAAGCGAATAGCCCAGCAGCAAAGTCGTACGATTATAGGAAATGCGACCGAGCACGAAAGCGATCAGCAGAACGCCGAATGCTAGGCTGAAAGACGAAAGCGCCGAAGCCAGGGCTTCCGAACCGGGATATGTCGCGACGTTGCGCGTCAACCAAGCGCCGATCACGATTGCAATCGATGTGCCGATCAACGTATTCCGCAGGCCGATATCAGCAGTCCCGATACCGTAAAACAAGATGCCGCCGATGGCAGGAAGCACCGCAGCAAGCACGATCCCGATGGTTGCCTGGAATCGTATCCGAGCCCAGAAAATCGGTCGTAGAGGTTGAACGCCAGTCAAAAGAAAATCCACTCTGCACGACCACATCCGGTGCGGTCCGCTCGCGATTGCGGCGTCCTAGCTACTGGCGAGCCGCGATGCAACTATATAACGAATTATCGGCGGTTACCACGCTTAACAGCCCGGTTTTCGAACCATCAAATACGCGCCACACCCGATTGTCCCCCACGCAATATCTCGCTATCGCACCTGCCTCATGTCGCATCAGCTCCCTCAGCTCATACATCCCCGCCGTCATGGCGACTCACGCGGTTGGTTTACCGAAACCTACAATCGCGATTCATTCGCCGATCGGGGTATCGATGTCGTATTCGTGCAGGACAACCACTCGCTTTCCAAACCGATATTCACCTTGCGCGGCCTGCATTTTCAAGCGCCGCCACGCGCACAAGACAAGCTCGTGAGGTGCGTCAGCGGGCGGATTTACGATGTCGCTGTCGATGTGCGCTCGGGCTCGCCCACCTTTGGCCATTGGGTGGGCGCCGAACTCAGCGCCGAGAACGGGGATCAATTGTTCGTCCCGGTAGGATTCGCGCACGGCTTCCTAACACTTGAGCCGAATTGCGAAGTCGTTTATAAATGTTCTGACACATACGCTCCCGGGGCGGACGGTGGGATTGCATGGGACAGTGCGAACATCGATTGGCCGCTTCCACCGGGCGCTGCCCCCGAGCTTTCTGAGAAAGATCGACACCAACCCACCCTTTCAACGTTCGATAGCCCGTTCTTGTACGACGGATATCCGCTCGAACCGATTTCGTGAAAGATCAATCATGCTTATCTTTGTAACCGGCGGGGCCGGCTTCATAGGCTCGGCGCTGGTCCGCCACCTCATTCGCGACACGCAGCACGAGGTGCTGAATTTCGACAAGCTGACCTACGCCGGTGATCCATCGACAGTCAGCGTAGTGGCTGAATCCGATCGCTATCGATTTGTGCAGGGTGACATTTGCGACGCAGACGCAGTCCGCACCGCGATCGCCGAATTTCGACCGGACGTGATCACGCACCTCGCCGCAGAGAGCCACGTAGATCGGTCGATCGATGGGCCGGGGGCATTCATCGATACGAATATCGTGGGAACGTTCGTCATGCTTTCGGAAGCACGCGCCTACTGGCAGGCGCTCGACGCGGCAGAGCGCGAGAACTTCCGCTTCCACCACATCTCGACCGACGAAGTGTATGGAAGCCTTGGTGAAACCGGGCTCTTCACGGAAGAGACGCCTTACGATCCCCGCTCCCCCTACTCGGCGTCGAAGGCGGGCAGCGATCATCTTGTGAGTGCGTGGGGCCACACTTATGGACTCCCCATACTCATCACTAACTGTTCGAACAATTACGGACCCTATCACTTCCCCGAAAAGCTGATACCGCTCATGATCGCCAAAGCGCTTGATGGTGAGCCGCTGCCAATCTACGGCGCCGGAGATCAAGTGCGCGACTGGCTTTACGTGGAGGATCACGTGAAAGCGCTGCGCACCGTATTCGAGCGCGGAACGCCGGGGCGTACCTACAATGTCGGCGGCCACAATGAGAAGCAGAACATTGAAGTTGTTCGGGCTCTCTGTTCGATCCTGGATCGGCTCGCACCACGAGCCGACGGCAAGAACTATGCCGAGCAGATCACGTCCGTCGCCGATCGTCCGGGTCATGACAAACGATACGCGATAGACGCGACGCGGATTGGCGAGGAATTGGGCTGGCGCCCCGAAGAGACTTTCGAGACGGGTATCGAGAAGACTGTACGCTGGTATCTTGAGAATCAGGATTGGTGGCGTCCGCTAGTGGCAGAGAAAGCCGCCGAGCGACGCGGGATTTCCAAGTGATACCAAGCGACACTAATTTTCCTAATGTCCTTGCGAAGTATCAACGGAATGCGTGAAATTCTTTTGACCGGAGCGAGAGGGCAACTCGGCACCGAGCTCCAGCGCGCGACCTGGCCATCCGACGTTACGCTTGTCGCGATCGACAGGAACGACCTCGATCTAACCGATACTGCCGCGATCGCAGCCAGAGTCGCAGCACGCGATTGGGCCGCGATCATCAATGGTGCCGCCTACACAGCGGTCGATCAGTCCGAAAGCGATCCCGCCATCGCCTGGGCGGTCAACGCGACGGCTCCAGCAGCATTCGGCAAGGCTTGCGCAGAGGCGGGCATTCCCCTGGTCCAGGTTTCGACTGATTATGTTTTCGCGGGCGACAAGCAAGGCGCCTGGGAGGTCGATGATGCCCCCGGGCCCGTGAGCGTCTACGGCGCTTCGAAGCTGGGGGGAGAGATGGCGGTATGCGCTTCGGGCGCACGTCATGCCGTAGTGCGCACCGCGTGGGTCGTTTCCGCGCATGGGAGCAATTTCGTGAAAACGATGCTGCGAGTGGCAGCCGCCAATCCAACCTTGCGCGTTGTCGCGGATCAGCGCGGCGCGCCTACAAGTGCAGCAGATCTCGCCAGCGCGCTGCAAACTATCACCCTTCGCCTGATCGAGGATACCAGCGCACCCACCGGTACGTTCCACTTTTCGAACGCAGGCGAAACGACCTGGGCGGATTTCGCGAAAGAGATTTTTCGCCAGTCCGCTCGTCGCGGAGGTGCCGTGGCTGAAGTCGAATCGATCACTACGGCTGAATACCCCACCCCCGCCAGGCGACCAGCCAATTCGCTGTTGAGCCATCGCGCCATCGAAACCGCTTTCGGTATTACGCCACGAGATTGGAAGGCGGCCCTCGCCGATATTCTCGACGAATTGATTGGCGCTCAAACCATAAACGCCACGGAGAGACACTCATGAAAGGCATTATCCTTGCCGGCGGATCCGGCACCCGGCTCCATCCAGCGACCCTCGCGGTGAACAAACAGCTCCTTCCGGTCTACGACAAACCGATGATCTACTATCCGCTCAGCGTGCTGATGCTGGCGGGGATTCGCGAAGTTCTGATCATCTCATCATCCGAATACCTGGAAAATTATCGGCGGCTTTTCGACGACGGATTGAGCCTTGGCCTGTCGATCTCGTATGCTGAACAACCCCGACCGGAAGGGCTTGCCCAAGCCTTCACAATCGGGGCCGACTTCATCGGCGATGACAATGTCGCCCTCGTCCTGGGTGACAATATCTTCTTCGGAACCGGCTTATCTGAGCTGCTGGCGAGTGCCGTCGCCCGATCGGACGGGGCGACCGTCTTCTCCTATCAGGTCGACGATCCCGAGCGCTATGGCGTCGTGGAGCTGGGCCCTGACGGGCGCGCAATTACGATCGAAGAGAAGCCGAACAATCCCAAGTCGAACTCAGCCGTTACCGGTCTTTATTTCTATGATAACCGTGTCGTAGAGATGGCCCGCAATCTCAAGCCGTCCGCACGCGGCGAACTCGAGATTACCGATTTGAACCGCCTCTATATGGAAGCTGGCGATCTTTTCGTCGAACAGATGGGCCGCGGTTATGCTTGGCTCGACACGGGTACGCATGACAGCCTGCTCGAAGCGAGCGAGTTCGTCCGAACGCTCCAACACCGTCAGGGAATTCAAATCGCATGCCTTGAGGAAATCGCCTTTTCCATGGGGTTCATTTCAGCCGACACTGCACGCGAAGCGGGCGAACGTTTCAGCAAGACCGCGTATGGCCGCGCGATCTTGAGGTCGGTGGAGAGGCGTTAGCCGCTCAACCGGTTCGCACGGAAGCGGTGCGGGAAGATTGTGACCTTCCGAACGTTTTGCCCTCATCACAAAGGGGCGATTGGCGCTCCCGGCTGCTTTCAAGAGGTGAGGGCTCCGAAGCTGGAAGTTCAGTTGAGCATAGACTGCGGTCGCGAGCAGCTTAGCGAGCCTCTGAAACACGATTTTGCCGAAATCGGGGAACCGACCGATTACGCCAGATCCTGCAAGCACCCGATCGCGAAACGGGCCCGGTCGATCGGGTTCGGATAGGCCGCTTCCACTTCCTCCACCGTCCGCTCTCGGTCGTCCTGGGACAGGCCAGCAGCGGAGCGTTGATCGTAAAGAGCCTGTGCCTGCGCGAAGGCCTGGCGCTGTTCATCCGACAGGGTGCTGCGCATCCCGTCTTCGATCGCCTGGAGCGACAGGCTGCACAAGGTCGCGCGGTACTGCGGAGACACGGTCGAACTGATTTCGTCGTTCCCGATGGAAAGTACGCTCGCAATACGTTTGTCTTCTGCCGAGAATGTCTTCTGCTGCGAAACTTTTCTCTCCTCGGTTGCCGGTTTGCCGGCGGAGCATGCGCCCAGAACGCCAGTGGCGATCAGCGAAAACAGGAAAGCGTTTTTCATCGTGGGCCTAATCTAGCAAATTGGCCGGGTTTACCAACCCTAATCGATCGCGAAACACCGCCGCAACCAGCTGTCCGAGGGTGACGCTCGACGATAAAGCATGTTCTTGAGATAGGCCGATAGGATTGCGGCCCGGATTAACCAGATCAGGCAGGACGCGGACCGCATCATTCTCAGGGGGAAAATGGTGCTGCTGGGGAGGATTGAACTCCCGGCCTCACCCTTACCAAGGGTGCGCTCTACCACTGAGCTACAGCAGCGTCCGGGCCGCCGGGACACATACCCGATGGCGAGGCGCGCGCTATTGGCAGTTGGGCCGCCAAAGTCAAGCCGCGCTTGCGATTTGCGGGCTTAATCGCAAAAGGTTGCGCAATGACGAAGGACAGGACCATCGGCGGCGAGGCCCCCACCCGCGAAGAACGGCTCGCCGCGAAGCTGCGCGAAAATCTGAGGCGCCGCAAATCGCAGGCCCGCGATATGAGCGCGAACGCGCCGGAATCGGACCCTTCGCTTCCCAAACCGCAGGGTGAGCGCTAACGAGCGGCGCTCGATCGTCCAAAGCAGCTATCTGGGAAAACCGATGTCCAAACTGATCCTCGTGCGTCACGGCCAGAGCGAGTGGAATCTCGCCAATCGCTTTACCGGGTGGTGGGATGTCGGCCTGACCGAGAAAGGCGTCACCGAAGCGACGGCGGCGGGCGAATTGCTGGCGCAGAAGAATGTGTTGCCGACCATCGCCTTCACCTCGCTCCAGACCCGCGCGATCAAGACGCTGAACCTGGCGCTGGAAGCGTGCGACCGCTTGTGGATCCCGGTGACGAAGGACTGGCACCTGAACGAGCGCCATTATGGCGGCCTCACCGGGCTCGACAAGCAACAGACCCGCGACAAGCATGGCGACGAGCAGGTGCATATCTGGCGCCGCAGCTTCGACGTACCGCCCCCGCCGATCGACAAGGGCAGCGAGTTCGATCTGTCGGGCGATCCGCGCTATGCCGGGATCCCGGTGCCCGACACCGAAAGCCTCAAACTGACGATAGAGCGCGTCCTGCCCTACTGGGAAAGCGTGATCCTGCCGCAATTGTCGGCGGGCGAGACGGTGATTATCTCCGCCCATGGCAACAGTCTGCGCGCGCTGGTGAAGCATTTGTCGGGCATTTCGGACGACGAGATCACCGGCCTCGAAATCCCGACCGGCCAGCCGATCGTCTACGAATTCGGCGACGATCTGCGCCCCTCGGGCGAGCGCTATTATCTGAAGGATGCCTGAGATGAGCGGTGCCGGTGAAATCGCGAACACGGTCGCCATCGTCATGGGCAGCCAGTCCGACTGGCCGACCATGCAATGCGCCGCCGAGGTGCTCGAGGAACTCGGCGTCGCAACCGACATCCGCATCGTCTCCGCCCACCGCACGCCCGATCGCATGGTCGATTTCGCCCGCGCGGCGGAGGAGGAGGGGATCGCGGTCATCATCGCGGGCGCGGGCGGCGCGGCGCACCTGCCCGGCATGATCGCGGCGATGACGCATCTGCCGGTGCTGGGCGTGCCGGTGAAGTCCAAGGCGCTCAATGGGCAGGACAGCCTCCTGTCGATCGTCCAGATGCCCGCCGGAGTGCCCGTCGGCACGCTCGCCATCGGCGAGGCGGGCGCGACCAATGCCGGGCTTCTGGCGGCAGCGATCCTGGCCGGGACCGATGCGGCGCTGAGGGATCGGCTGAAGGCCTGGCGCCAGGCGCGCAGCGATGCCGTGGCGGAACGGCCTGTCGACACCAATTCGACGGAAAGGTTTTCGCCGGGTGGTGACGCGAAAGCGATCAGTCGGATCGCGAACGAGCATTTTGGTGGGTACCCTCAAATGTTTGAGGCTCACGGCTGGCCAGAGCGGGGTTCTGACATGATGCGAAAGGTGCAATCGCGCGTAAAGGAGCATTACGGCTCCATCTCGGCTTTCGCTTCCAAACATCCCCCTCGTTCGAAATGACATTGAAGCCCGGCAGCACAATCGGCATTCTCGGCGGGGGCCAGCTTGGCCGGATGCTCGCGATCGAAGGCGCGCGGCTGGGCTATCGCTGCGTGGGATTCGCGCCCGAGGGCGACAATGTCGCCGCGCCCGTGTGCGACGATTTCTTCACCAATGACTGGAGCGACCGGCCCGCCCTCGCCGCCTTCGCCGCGCAATGCGATGCGATCACGCTGGAATTCGAGAACGTCCCGCTCGCGGTGATGGACGCGCTGCCGAGCGATCGCCTGTTTCCGCCCAGGAAGGCCCTGGAGGTCGCGCAGGACCGGCTCGCGGAAAAGCGCTTCGTCGCCGATCTTGGCGGGCGCCCCGCCCCCCATGCCGCCGTCGATTCGCGGGCTGACCTCGTTGCAGCGATGGAGCAGATCGGCACGCCGGGAATCCTGAAGACACGCGGCGAGGGCTATGACGGCAAGGGCCAGTGGCGCTTGCGCGATATGCGCGATGCCGATGGCGTCGGCGCGATCTCGCAACCCGCGATCTACGAAGGCTTCGTGACCTTCGAGGCCGAGTTCTCCGTCATCCTCGTGCGCGGCCAGGATGGCGCGATCCGCTTCTGGGACAGTTCGCGCAATATCCACGAAGACGGTATCCTGAACGCATCTGTCCTGCCCGCTGGCGAGATGGTGGAGAGGCAGGTCGAGGAAGCGCGCGCCCTGTCGCGACAGGTGGCAGACGCCCTCAGATATGTGGGCGTGCTGACGCTCGAATTCTTCGCCACCAAGGACGGCCCCGTCTTCAACGAAATGGCCCCGCGCGTCCACAATTCGGGCCATTGGACGATCGAGGGCGCGGCCACCAGCCAGTTCGCCAATCATATGCGCGCGGTGGCGGGCCTCCCGCTCGGCGTGACCGATACGATCGCGCCGCAGCTCCGCATGGAGAATCTGATCGGTGCCGAGGCCAATACGGCGCATGAGCTCTTGGGCGAGCCTGACGTGCACCTGCATCTCTACGGCAAGGCCAAGGCGCGTGACGGGCGCAAGATGGGTCATGTGACCCGGATCACCCGCGCGTGAGCCATCCGCAATTCACGCTGGTCTATGCCCGCGCCGCCAATGGCGCGATCGGGAAGGACGGGGCGCTGCCCTGGCACCTGCCCGCCGATCTCAAGCGCTTCAAGGCGCTGACGATGGGCAAGCCGATGGTGATGGGGCGCAAGACCTTCGAGAGCCTTCCCGGCCTGTTGCCGGGGCGCCGCCACATCGTCCTGACCCGGCGCGAGCGCTGGGAGAGCGCGGGCGCGGACGTCGTCCGCTCGGTCGAGGAGGCAGTCGCGCTGCTCGACGGCGAGCCCGCTTCGGTCATCGGCGGCGCGGCGATCTTCGATGTCTTCCTGCCCCTCGCCACGCGGGCCGAACTGACCGAGATCCACTCCGATTTCGACGGCGACGTGTTCATGCGCCCCCTGCCCGCCGGATGGGAGATCGTCGCGCGCGAGGATCATGCCGGGGTAGGCGGTGCGCCCGCCTATTCCTTCGTCACCTACGAGTGCCGCGAGGATGCGGCGGCATGAGGTGGCTCGACCATCGCGAGACGGTGCCCGAATCCCTGCGCGGCGCGATCATCGCGCTCGGCAATTTCGACGGCTTCCATCTCGGCCATCAAGCGGTGGCGAAGGAAGCGATCGACTGGGCGCGCAGCGAGGGGCGCCCCGCCATCATCGCCACTTTCGATCCCCATCCGGTGCGCTTCTTCCGGCCCGACGTGCCGCCCTTCCGCCTGACGACTTTGGAGCAGCGGCAGGAACTCTATCTCGCCGCCGGGGCGACCGCGATGCTGGTGTTCCATTTCGACGGCGAGCTGGCGGGTACGAGCGCCGAGGATTTCATCACGCAGGTCCTCCTCGATAGGCTGGGCGCGCATGGCGTCGTCTCGGGCGAGGATTTCACCTTTGGCCAGGGCGCCAAGGGGAATGTCGCGCTCCTCCAGGGCTTCGGCGCGGAGCACGGCCTTATGAGCCGCACGGTAGGCGCGGTGATCGACGATGGGCGCGCGATCTCGTCCAGCCGGGTGCGCGAGGCCCTGCGCGAAGGCGATCCCGAGGAAGCCGCGCGGCTTCTCACCCGCCCCTTCGCCGTGCGCGGCGTGGTCCAGCATGGCGACAAAAGAGGCCGCGAAATCGGCTATCCGACCGCGAATCTGACGCTGGAGACCTATCTGCGCCCGAAATACGGGATCTACGCCGTGACGGGCCGCATCCTCGCCACGGGGCAGGAGCTGAAAGGCGCGGCCAATGTCGGAATGCGGCCCCAGTTCGAACCGCCCAAGGAATTGCTCGAACCCTATTTCTTCGATTTTGCGGGCGATCTCTACGGACAGGAGATCGAGGTGGCGTTCCACCACTTCCTGCGCGGCGAAGCGAAGTTCGATACGCTCGACGAGTTGACCGAACAGATGGCGAGGGATTGCGACGAGGCGCGGAGGCTGCTCGCGTAGAGTTCGTTTCTCGCAGAGAGCGTGAAGGACATTGGAGACGCAGGGGTGTCGTAATCGCGGCGCAGCCGCGCTTCGTCTTCCGATGATCGGCGGAGCCTGCGGCTCAAACCCTTTCTCCGCGTCTCTCTTCCCTCCGCGCTCTCCGCGTGAAACCGATAGCGCCCACGGCGCCGACCGGCCCAAGCTTCGAAACCCTTTCCTACACGCCCCTTATGGGTTAGCGGCGCAACCCTATGTCCGAAGCCGATCCCAGCACGCGCGATTACCGCGACACCGTCTTCCTGCCGAAGACCGATTTTCCCATGAAAGCCGGCCTCCCGCAGAAGGAGCCGGGCATTTTGGCGCGCTGGCAGGACGAGAACCTCTACGACAAGCTGCGCGAGACGCGGCGGGGCGCGGAGAAGTTCATCCTCCATGACGGCCCGCCCTACGCCAATGGCGACATGCATATCGGCCACGCGCTGAACCGCATCCTCAAGGACATGGTGGTGCGCACGCAGGGCATGATGGGCAAGGACGCGCCCTTCGTGCCTGGCTGGGACTGCCACGGCCTGCCCATCGAATGGAAGGTCGAGGAACAATACCGCAAGAAGAAGCGCGACAAGGACGACGTGCCGCGCGCCGAGTTCCGCCAGGAATGCCGCGACTATGCCGCGAAATGGGTCGAGGTGCAGAAGGGCCAGCTCGAACGGCTCGGCCTGATGGCCGATTTCGCCCATCCCTATCTGACGATGCAGTTCGAAAGCGAAGCGACCATCGTTGCCGAGCTGATGAAGTTCGTCGAAGCCGGAAACCTCTATCGCGGCGCGAAGCCGGTGATGTGGAGCCCGGTCGAGAAAACGGCGCTGGCCGAAGCGGAGGTCGAATACGAGGACATCACTTCGACCCAGATCGACGTGGCGTTCGAGATCGTGGAATCGCCGGTAGATGAACTGGTCGGCGCGCACGCCGTGATCTGGACGACGACGCCGTGGACGATCCCGGTGAACCAGGCTTTGGCCTATGGACCGGAGGTTGAATACGTTCTTCTCAAAACGAGCTTCTACGCGCCCGGCATTAGTGCGAGTCCGGGCGAGGGATCGATGGACTTCCGGTTGCTGATTGCCGAAAGTTTACGTGAACAATTTATCGCTCGCCAAACGGGAGAAGACATTAAAGCCGACATTCGGGAAATATGGCGCGGTAACGGCTCCGACCTCGCCGGAACCAAGGTCCGCCACCCGATGCACAAGCTCGGCGGCTTCTATGAGACGCTGCGTCCCATGCTGCCCGGCGATTTCGTTACCACCGATAGCGGCACCGGCCTCGTCCACATGGCGCCCGATCATGGCGAGGATGATTTCGACCTGTGCAAGACGGTCGGCATCGAACCCGTCTTCGCGGTCATGGATGACGGGCGCTATCGCGATGACTGGCCGTGGCTGGGTGCGGGCGATCTGGATGCGGACGGCAAGGAACGCCGCCGCGCGGTCATCAATCCCAACTTCAACGCTCCGGACGGGCCGATCTGTTCGGACCTTCGCGACGCGGGCGCGCTGCTGAGCGCGAGCCAGAATTACCCTCACTCCTATCCCCACAGCTGGCGGTCCAAGGCGAAGGTCATCTATCGCTGCACGCCGCAATGGTTCGTGCCGATGGACCGCCCGCTCGAAGGCGTCGCACCGCGCAAGGTGGACAAGGAGCAGCGCTGGGAAGGCGAAGGCGGCGCCATGGACCCCGCTGACGAGCACACCAGCCAGCACACGCTGCGCAGCCTCGCGCTGAACGCCATCGGCGACACGCATTTCGTCCCCGAGCGCGGGCGCAACCGCATCCGCTCCATGGTGGAAGGGCGCCCGGACTGGGTGCTCAGCCGCCAGCGCGCATGGGGCGTGCCGATCACTTTGTTCGTGCGGCCAGACGGCTCGTATCTCCAGGATCCGGCAGTGAACGCCCGCGTCGTCGCGGCGGTCGCCGAGGAAGGCGTCGACGCCTGGCGCGAGGAGCGCAAGAACGAGTTCCTTGGTCCCGACCACGATTCCGACGAATACGAGATGGTCTCCGACATTCTCGACGTCTGGTTCGATTCGGGCTGCACCCATGCCTTCACGCTCGACGGCACCCGCTGGCCCGACCAGCGCTGGCCCGCCGATCTCTATCTCGAAGGGTCGGACCAGCATCGCGGCTGGTTCCAGTCGAGCCTGCTCGAAAGCTGCGCCACGCGCGGCCGTGCGCCTTATGATGCCGTGCTGACCCATGGGTTCACCATGGCGAGCGACGGGCGCAAGATGTCGAAATCGCTCGGCAACACGATCGATCCCTTGAAGGTGATGGAGCAATACGGGGCGGACATCATCCGCCTCTGGGCCCTGTCGGTCGATTACACCGAGGATCACCGCATTGGCGACGAGATCCTGAAAGGCGTGGGCGACCAATATCGGCGGCTGCGCAACACCTTCCGCTATCTGCTCGGCGCGCTTGCCGGTTACGACGAGAGCGAGGCCGTCGCGCCCGAACACATGCCGCAGCTCGAACGCTACGTGCTGGCGCGTCTGAAGGAGGTCGACGGCACGTTGCGCGCAGCGGCGAAGGGCTACGATTTCGACCGCTATGTCCGCACGCTCGTCGATTTCTGCAACGAGGACCTGTCGGCCTTCTATTTCGACATCCGCAAGGACCGGCTCTATTGCGATGCGCCGGACGGGGTCGAGCGACGCGCCTATCGCACCGTGCTCGACACGCTGTTCCACGCCCTCGTCCGCTATGCCGCGCCGGTGCTGGTGTTCACATCCGAAGAGGTCTGGGGCACGCGTTTCCCCGAAAGCGGCTCGATCCATCTCGAAACCTGGCGCGACTTGCCCGACTGGCGTGACGACGATCTGAGCGAGCGCTTCGCGGCGCTGCGCGCGTTGCGCGAGGATGTGATGGAAGCGATCGAGCCGTTAAGGCGTGAAAAGATCGTCCGTTCCGGCCTCGAAGCCGACGTCACCGTTCCCGCAGACCGCGTGCCCGAAGGCTTTTCCGACACCGATCTCGCCGAAGCGTTCATCACCGCGTCAGTCACCCGCAGCGATAGCGCCGCCGTGACCGACGTGACTGCCAGCCGATCATCCGAGGACAAGTGCGGGCGCTGCTGGCGCCTGCTGCCGAGCGTGGCCGAAGACGGCGCGCTGTGCGATCGCTGCGAGGCGGTCGTCGCCGAGCTTGATGCCGAAGGAGCATCCTCATGACGCAGGCCCGCCGCAATCAGGCGATCGGCATCCTGATCGCCTTCGCCATCTTCGCCGTCGATCAGGCGATCAAATACTGGGTCAAGGGCCCGCTGATGCTGCGTGAGCGCGGGGTGATCGAGCTGGTACCGTTCTTCGACCTCCGCTGGACTCAGAATTTCGGCGTTTCGCTCGGTATGTTCGAGGCGACCAGCCCGGAAATGCGCTGGGCGCTGGTGGCCGTGACGGCGGGGATCGCGCTGGTCGTGACGGTCTGGATGATCCGCGAGGAGAAGTTCGGCGACATTCTCGGCCTCGCGCTGGTCCTCGGCGGGGCGCTCGGCAACATCAAGGATCGCTACGATTACGGATACGTGATCGACTATGCCGATCTCCATTTCGGCGATTTCCGCCCCTTCCTGATCTTTAACGTGGCCGATGCCGCGATCACCATCGGCGTGATGATTATCCTTGCCCGCGCCTTTTTCGTGCGCGACACTGCCGGTCAGATAATGGCCGACAGTGCGACCGCTTCCCATTCCGATACGCACGCTCGCTCAGCGGAGACCAAGCCATGACCAAGACCCTCACCTTCGCCCTGCTGGGCGCCTCGGCCACCCTGCTGACCGCCTGTGCCGGCGGCGGCTTCCTCGAACGCGACCGGCCCGACGAATTCGCCGTGCAGCGCCAGGCGCCGCTGGTCGTCCCGCCCGATTTCAACCTCGTGCCGCCGACTGCGGGTGCCCCGCGCCCCGCCGAAGGCACCGCGCAGGAACAGGCATTGGAAGCGCTGTTCGGCGGTCCCGCGCCGCGCAGCAGCGTCGAAACCAGCGCGCTCGATCGCGCCGGCGCCGCCGCTCCGGGCATCCGCAGCGCGGTGGGCGATCCCGACACCAACACGGTCGCCAAGGGCTCGATCACCCGCGACATCATCTCCGCCCCCGAAGGCGACGGACGCGGGGCTAGTGCGGTTATCCCGGCGGGATAACCTTTATTGTGTTTCGCTCGCGCCTCCGCGCGAGCGTCCTCGGTGCTGATCCCGTCGCTCTGCGACGGGGCACCTGCGGGGCGGAGGGAACAGCACCGAGGACGAACCGGCGGAGGCCGGTTCGAAACACAAGAAACCTCTACCCGTCCCCGCCAACCTCTACCGCTCCGCTCGGCGCGTCCTCGCTAACCAGCAACTTGTCTATCCGGCGCCCGTCCATATCGATGACCTCGAAGCGCCAGCCCTGTTCGGTGAAGACCTCGCCTTCCTCGGGCAGCTTCTTGAGCACGGCGAGGGCGAACCCGGCAGCGGTGGCGAATTCGCGGTCGTCGCCGTAGTCGAGGCCCAGCCGGTCGCCCAGGGCATCGGCGGAGAGCGAGCCGGAGATCAGCAGCGAGCCGTCCTCGCGCTCGATCACGCCCGGTGCCTCGCCATGCTCCTGATCGCTGGCGAAATCGCCGACCAGCGCGGTGAGAACGTCGACCGGGGTCACGATCCCGTCGAGATGGCCGTATTCGTCATGCACCATCGCCATGGCGACATCGGCCTGTTGCAGCACGCGCAGCGCATCGACTGCGTCCAGCTGGTCGGGCACGACTTCGGCCTTGCGGGCGATGGCGCGCAAATCGATTGTTTCGCCCGCCACCATCAGCGCCAGGATCTCGCGCACCTTGGCGACGCCGATCACCTTGTCGGGAGACCCCTCGGCGATCGGCATCAGCGAATGCGAACTGTCGGCGATGTCGGCGCGGATGGTTTCGAGATCGGCATCGGCGTCGATCCAGTCGAGCTGGTTGCGCGGCGTCATCACCTCGCGCACCGGCCTTTGGGCCAGCCGCACCACGCCCTGCAGCATCTGGTGCTGTTCGTGCTCGATTACCCCAGTACGGGTCGCTTCGGCGAACAGCATGTGCAGTTCCTCCGCCGTCACCGCGCTCTGTCCGCCGGGGCGCACGCCGAGCAGGCGAATCAGCAGGCCCGACGAAGCATCGAGCAGCCACACCAGCGGCGCGGCCACTTTCGACAGGATCTTCATCGGGCGCGCCATGATGATCGAGATCGGCACCGCGGCCCGCAGCGCGACCTGCTTGGGCACCAGTTCCCCGATCACCAGGCTGGCATAGGTGGTCAGCGCGATGACGAGCGCGAAGCCCGCCTGGTCCGCGTAATTCGCCGGGAAGCCCGCCGCCGCCAGCCGCTCGCCCACCGGCTCGCCCAGGCTGGCGCCGGAATAGGCACCGGCGATAATGCCGATCAGGGTGATCCCGATCTGGACGGTCGAGAGGAACTTGCCCGGATCCGCCGCCAGTTCGAGCGCGGTCTGCGCGGCGCGGTTGCCCTTCTGGGCGCGGGTCTGCAACGTACCCGTGCGCGCGGAGACGATGGCGAGTTCGGACATGGCGAACACACCGTTGAGCACGATGAGCCCGGCGATGATGACGAGGTCGGTCCAGGGAAAGGGTGTCACGCGATCCGCGCTAGCACTTTTGGGGCCGAAGGCCAGCCCAACCGCATCGAAGAACGATCGCATGGGCGTGGAACGAGCGCGCGTGTCGTCGGTTGGTGGGGTCAGACGCGATGGTGGGCGCGTCCGTGCATTCACGTGATGAGGGGGTGGCCGGATCGTTCGGTGCCCGCATATAAGAAGGATACTTACCCATGAAACGATCGAAATTCGTCGTCGCCGCTCTTGCGTCCGTCTCGCTGCTGGGCGTGTCGGGCTGCGTCACCGATCCCAATACGGGTGAACAGAAGATTTCGCGCACCGCCGTGGGCGGCGTGCTGGGCGCTGGCGCGGGTGCGCTGCTCGGCGGCGTGATCGGCGGCAAGACCGGACGCATCATCGGCGCGGTCGGTGGCGCGGCGGCAGGCGGCTATGTCGGCTACCGGATGGACGAACAGATCAAGGAACTGCGCGAAGGCACCGCCGGGACCGGCGTGGACGTCACCTCGGTCGATGGCGGCGAAGCGATCCTCGTCAACCTGCCCGACGGCGTGACCTTCGCCACCGGCAGCGCGACGATCTCGCCCGCCTTCCGCGACCTCTTGGACAATGTCGCGGGCAGCCTGCGCCAGTATCCCAACAGCCTGGTCGACGTATATGGCTATACCGACACGGTCGGCTCCTCGGCAGCGAACCAGCGCCTGTCGGACCAGCGCGCGCAGGCCGTGGCCAATTACCTGATCTCGCAGGGCGTCGCCTCCTCGCGCATCCGCTGGATGGGCTTCGGCGAGACGCAGCTGAAGGTTCAGACGGGCGACAATGTGGCGAACCCGCTCAATCGCCGGGTCGAAATCAAGATCATTCCCTTCGACGCGCAGGACGTCAACGCCGCGCGCCAGCAGGGTATGTAAGTTCCCCCGCACTTGCGGAAAACTGGAAAGGGCCGGTCTTCGGATCGGCCCTTTTTTGGTGCCGACTATGCGACGGGAAAGGCCTTAAAGATCCCTGTCGCCGCCAATCTTCGCCGCACGGCCCGCAAGGCGCTCGATCGCGGCGGTGTGGATCGCGGGCGCGCAGGCGACGACGCCGAAGGCACGCGGATCGCGCTTGTTGAAGTCGAGCGTGTGGCCGAACGCATCGCTCACCGCCGCACCCGCCTCGCGGGCGATCAGGGTCGCCGCGCCGACATCCCATTCGAAGCCCCAGCGCAGCGTCGCGACGAGATCCGCCTCATCCGCCCCGACCATCGCGATCCTGAGCGCGATCGAATTCGGCTTGTCCACCATGGTCAGATCGCGATCAATCCGAGGCAGCGAATCGGTGGGAACGCGCGCACCCGCCAATTGCTTGCGCGTCGAGGCCCTGAGCGGCTCGCCATTGCGCCAGGCGCCCTTGCCCGCCACCGCCATCCATGTCTCGTCCCGTGCAGGTGCGCTCAAAATGCCGAGCAAGGGCCGTCCCGCGCTCACCAGCGCGACCGAAACTGCCCAGCCCGTACGCCCGCGAATGAAATCGCGCGTGCCGTCGATCGGATCGACCAGCCAGATCAGCGATCGGTCGAGCCGCGCATGATCGTCCCCGGTCTCTTCGGACAGCCACCCGGCGGACGGCAGCAATTGGCCCAGTTCGCGTTTCAGGAAGGTGTCGACCGCGATATCCGCCTCGCAGACGGGAGCGCCGGGTTCCTTTTCCCACGAATCGAGATCATGGCCCGCGCCCGGCCACAGGGCGTGGGCGATCCGGCCCGCTTCGGCAGTGATCGATTCGAGGCGTTGGGCGTCAATCATGGGGGCCCCAGGCAGGTGCACCCGGATTGGCCACTTTTCAAGCGCGTCCATCCATGCTTAGGCGCGCGGCAAACCTGTTTCGATTTCCTCCCCCACGCATTCTCGCGCCAAGGACGCTGTAGCCGACATGAACATTCACGAATACCAGGCCAAGGAACTGCTCGCGAAATACGGCATCGCCGTGCCCACCGGCTATGCCGCGATGAGCGTGGAAGAAGCCGTCGAAGGCGCGAAGAACCTGCCCGGACCGCTTTATGTCGTGAAGGCCCAGATCCATGCCGGCGGACGCGGCAAGGGCAAGTTCACCGAACTCGGCCCGGATGCGAAGGGCGGCGTGCGCCTGTCGAAGAGCGTCGACGAGGTCGAAGCGAACGCGAAGGAAATGCTCGGCAACACGCTCGTCACCATCCAGACCGGCGACGAAGGCAAGCAGGTCAATCGCCTGTATGTGACCGACGGTGTCGACATCGCGCATGAATATTATCTCTCGATGCTGGTCGATCGCGCCAGCGGCAAGGTCGCGATGATCGTGTCGACCGAAGGCGGCATGGATATCGAGGATGTCGCCCACGAAACGCCCGAAAAGATCACGACGATCACGATCGACCCGGCACAGGGCTTCATGCCGCACCATGGCCGCGCCGTGGCCTTCGCGCTGAAGCTGGAAGGCGACAGCAACAAGCAGGCCCAAAAGCTCGCCAAGCAGCTCTACACCGCCTTCATGGACCTCGACATGGAAATGCTCGAGATCAATCCGCTGGTCGAGGACAAGCAGGGTAATCTCTCGGTGCTCGACACCAAGATGAGCTTCGACGGCAACGCGCTCTATCGCCACAAGGACGTGGAGGAGATGCGCGACGAGACCGAGGAGGACCCCGCCGAGGTCGAGGCGAGCGAATACGACCTCGCCTATATCAAGCTGGACGGCAATATCGGCTGCATGGTCAACGGTGCCGGCCTCGCCATGGCGACCATGGACATCATCAAATTGAACGGCGCCTTCCCGGCGAACTTCCTCGATGTCGGCGGCGGCGCGACGACCGAGAAGGTGACCGCGGCGTTCAAGATCATCCTCAAGGACCCGGCGGTCGAGGGCATCCTCGTCAACATCTTCGGCGGGATCATGAAGTGCGATGTCATCGCCAACGGCATCGTCCAGGCGGCGAAGGACGTGAACCTGTCGGTCCCGCTAGTGGTCCGCCTCGAAGGCACCAACGTCCAGCAGGGCAAGGATATCCTCGAAAACAGCGGCCTTCCCATCGTTAGCGCCGACGATCTGGGTGACGCCGCGAAGAAGATCGTGGCCGAGGTCAAGAAGGCGGCGTAAGGCTTTCGACCTTCGACTGACGACGAAATCAAGGCGGGCTTCCCATCAGGGCGCCCGCCTTTTTCGTATCCGCGAGCCAGCGGCGATTTCCAGGCCGGGAACGCCGCGCCTATCCCGTCCGTATCTTGCGGGAGCGCGCTTTTCTGCGCGACTGCGACTTGACGTTTACGTAAACGCGAGCTAGAAGAGCGACAAATTGTTCGAGAGGAAGGAAATCCCATGAAAATCCTCGTCCCCGTCAAGCGGGTGATCGATTACAACGTGAAGCCGCGCGTGAAGGCGGACGGGTCGGGCGTCGACCTCGCCAACGTGAAGATGAGCATGAACCCGTTCGACGAGATCGCGGTCGAAGAAGCCATCCGCATCAAGGAAGCGGGCAAGGCGGAAGAGATCGTGGCCGTCAGCATCGGCCCGGCCAAGGCGCAGGAAACGCTGCGCACCGCGCTCGCCATGGGTGCCGACCGCGCCATCCTGGTCGAGACCGATGACGAGGTCGAACCGCTCGCCGTCGCCAAGATCCTCAAGGCCATCGCCGAAGAGGAACAGCCCGGCCTCGTAATGCTCGGCAAGCAGGCGATCGACGACGATTCGAACCAGACCGGCCAGATGCTCGCCGCGCTGATGGGTCGCCCCCAGGGCACCTTCGCCAACACGGTCGAGGTCGAAGGCGACAGCGTCACCGTGAAGCGCGAAGTCGATGGCGGCCTCGAAACCGTCAAGCTGTCGATCCCCGCGATCGTCACCACCGATCTGCGCCTCAACGAGCCGCGCTACGCTTCGCTGCCCAACATCATGAAGGCGAAGAAGAAGCCGCTCGATACCAAGAGCCCGTCCGATTACGGCGTCGATATCGCGCCGCGCCTCAAGACCACCAATGTCTCCGAGCCGCCGGTTCGCCAGGCGGGCGAAAAGGTCGCGGATGTCGACGAGCTGGTCGCCAAGATCAAGGCGATGGGCATCGCCTGAACCACGCTGAACGAGAAGGAATAGGATTATGAAAACCCTCGTTTGGGTCGAACACGACAACGCCACTATGGCCGACGCCACGCTCGCCGCGGTGACCGCTGCGGGCAAATTGGGCGACGTCCACCTGCTGGTCGCCGGCGCGAATTGCCGCGCGGTGGCGGAACAGGCCGCGAAGGTCGCGGGCGTGGGCAAGGTCCACCTCGCCGACGATGCGGCCTACGAACACGCGCTGGCCGAGAATGTCGCGCCGCTGATCGTGGATTTGATGGGCCACCATGACGCCTTCGTCGCGCCCGCCACGACGACCGGCAAGAATGTCGCCCCGCGCGTCGCCGCGCTGCTCGACGTGATGCAGATCTCGGACATCCTCTCGGTCGAGGGCGAGAAAACCTTCACGCGACCGATCTATGCCGGGAACGCCATCGCCACGGTCGAATCGAGCGACGAGAAGCTGGTCATCACCGTGCGCGGCACCGCCTTCGACAAGGCCGACGCCGAGGGCGGCTCTGCCGAGATTGAAGAGGTTTCCGGCCCGACCGGCGAGGGTCTGTCGAGCTTCGTCAGCCAGGAAATCGCCGAGAGCGAACGTCCAGAACTGACCAGCGCCAAGGTGATCGTCTCGGGCGGCCGCGCCCTCAAGGATGCGGAAACGTTCGAGGAATACATCATGCCGCTCGCCGACAAGCTCGGCGCGGGCGTCGGCGCCAGCCGCGCGGCGGTCGATGCGGGCTATGTCCCCAACGATTACCAGGTTGGCCAGACCGGCAAGATCGTGGCCCCGGAAGTCTATATCGCAATCGGCATCTCGGGCGCGATCCAGCATCTTGCCGGCATGAAGGATTCAAAGACCATCATCGCCATCAACAAGGACGAGGACGCCCCGATCTTCCAGGTCGCGGATATCGGCCTGGTCGGCGATCTCTACAAGATCGTGCCGGAACTGACCGAGAAGCTCTGAGGCTCTCTTCGTCACGTAATGAAAAGGCCGCTGGAGCGATCCGGCGGCCTTTTTCGTATGTCCGCCACGGCCGATTCGAAAAATCGTTGCAAAACACGCTGGTAGGAAGGCAGTCTGCGTTCGAATTACCGGGGGGTTGAAAGATGACGATTCGAGCCGTTCTCGCTGGCGCAGCGCTTCTGACGCTCGCCGCGCCACCTCCACCCGCTTTCGCGACGCAGGCTGATAACGGACCTACGGTGCTGGAACCACTGGCTCCTTGGCAATTGGACCTCGGCGAAAACAACTGCCGCCTGGCGCGCACCTTCGGTACGGAGGATCGCAAGACCCTGCTTCTTTTCGAACAGTGGGATCCGTCGGCGAGCGTTTCCTGGCTGGTGGCGGGCGACGCGGTCAAGACATACAGATCGCGGCGATCGGCGTCCTTCGCCTTCGGCCCCGATGGCGACGCGCAAGAGTTCGACTACCTGCCGTCGACCTTCGGCGATTTCGGGACGGTGGTCCGCTCGGTTTCGTCGATCGTGTCCCACGAGGAAGCGGAAGAGGCGCAGGACGGTGACGAATGGGACCAACCCTATGACGAGTCCGATCCGCGCGGACTGCCGCATTTGGATGCCGATGGGGCGGAAGGGATCACCTATCTCGACATAGGCCGCAGCAAGGCCGACGATGTCCGCCTCAATCTCGGCGATATGAAAAAGCCGCTCGAAGCGATGAATCTCTGCATGGCCAATCTGGTCGAACATTGGGGCTTCGATGTCGCTCGCCAGCGCGAGGTCGTGCGGCAACCCGATTTCCTCAATCCGAACGATGTCGTCAGTCAGATCATCCGCAATTATCCGTCAAAGGCCCTGCGGAAGGGCGCCCAGGCGGATTTCCATCTGCGCCTCTCGATAGGGGCCGATGGCAGCGTCGAGAATTGTGCCCTGATCAACCAGACCTTGGCGGAAGATTTCGATATGCGCCGCCATCCCTGCACGATCTTCAGTGAAAACGCGCAATTCACTCCGGCCACCGATGCGGCGGGCACGGCGGTGCCCACCTATTACGTCACCCGCATCCTCTATCGCATGCCAGGCTGAGCGGGAAACTCGTCATGCGGACTCTAATTCTGACGCTGCTCTGCGTCGCTCCCCTTTCGGCATCGCCCCTTGCGGCGGCGGATACGCTTTCGCTCGCCCCGTCGAGCAAATGGGTGCTCGAATACGAAAAGGAGCGCTGTCGCATCGGTCGCTTCTTCGGCGAAGGCGACGAGCGGACTGTGCTGTTCTTCGAACAATACGCGCCGGATGCCGAGCTGCGCTGGATCGTCGCGGGCAAGCCGCTGAGGAAATTGCAGAAGAATTCGCAAGCGTCGTGGCGATACGGTTCGGCCGGGGAATGGACGCCTCTCTCGGTTCGCGGGATGTCCTTGGATGGGCATGGGAACGCGCTGGCCAGCGATGGCGAGGTCGAGACCGACAGGACCGACCGCCCGCAACCCGCCATCGACGATAATGGGCGGGAACGCGGCCTTCCCCGGCTCGACCCCGATCGGGTGGACGGGCTCGCCTCGCTGGAGATCGACGCGCCGAGAGTCGGCACGATCGCACTCGAAACGGGTCAGCTTGCGCCGCTCTATCGCTCGATGAATGCGTGCATGGACGATCTCGTTGCCTCGTGGGGCGTGGATATGGAGCGGCAGGCGGAACGCGCGGTCGCTCCCCGACTGACGAACGCGCCCGTGATAGAGCGCATTCTGATCGACAAATATCCGCAACGCGCGCTGCGCAATGGCGAACAGGCCGATCTGCACCTTCGCATCATGGTGGATGCGAGCGGTGCGGTGACGGATTGCGTGGTCACGAATATGACCGTCGCCGAAAGCTTCGGAGACGCGGCCTGCACGGACGTGAAAAAGCGCGCGATCTTCGAGCCTGCGATGGACGAGGCCGGGCGCCCCATGGCCTCGTTTTACACCACCCGGCTGCGCTACACGATGCGGGCCGGCCCGGACTATACCTGGCCCGGCCAATCCTGACTTAAAGGGCGCTCAGAACAATCCGCTCACCAGGTGGATCGTCACGCCCACCAGCCCGCCGACCAGCGTGCCGTTGATGCGGATGAACTGGAGATCGCGGCCCACCGCGCCTTCGACCCGGTCGGTCAGAGTGCGCGCGTCCCAGCGGCGCACGGTTTCCGACACCAGCTGGACGATCTGGTCGCCATAGCGCGTGGCCACGCCCACCGCCGTGCGGCGCGCGAAGCGGTTGATCTGTTGCTGGAGCCGCGGATCGTCGCGTAGGGCCGCGCCAAGTTCCGCCAGCGTCTCGCCGATATAGCCGCCGGTCTCGCCCGATTGGCGGATGCTGTCGATCAGCCGCGCACGCACGCGCTCCCACACGCCCTGCCACCATTCGCCGACCGCCGGATTGTGGATCAGCTCGGTCTTCATCCGCTCCACGCGCGCCTGCATTTCGGCATCGTGGCGCAGGCCATGGGCGAGATCCTGCAAGCCCTCCTCGATCTTGTTGCGAAGCGGATGCTGGGGATCGACCAGCACCTCGGCCAGCAGCTTGTAGAGACCGTCGATCATCGATGTCGCCAATCTCTCGTCGAGGCCGGTGAAGCGCAGCACCGCATTGGCGCGCTTCGAGACCATGTCGCGCACCAATTCCTCATTGTCTTCGAGGACGAGGCCCGCCCAGCGGATGATCTTGTCGATCAGCGGCTTGTGGCGACCGTCGGCGATCATCGCGTCGAGCATTCCGCCGATCAGCGGCGCGATCTCGAGCTTTTCGAGCTGCGCGGCCAGCCCTGCGCGCACCTGCGTGCCCAGACGCTCTGGATCGAGCGATTCGAGCACTTCCACGACCAGCTCGCCCGCGCCTGCCCGAATGCGCGAATCGCGCGTCGCCGCCGGATCGGAGAGGTAGCTTCCCACCGCGCCCGCAAGGTTCATCACCCCCATGCGGCGCGCGACGACCTGCGCGGTGAGGAAGTTCTCGCGCAGGAAGCCCGCCATGGTGTCGGCGATGCGGTCCTTGTTTTCGGGAATGATCGCGGTGTGCGGGATCGGCAGCCCGAGCGGATGGCGGAACAGGGCAGTCACCGCGAACCAGTCGGCCAGCCCCCCCACCATCGCCGCTTCGGCGAAAGCGTGGACGAAGCCCCAGGCCGGATGCGCGTCGAGATAGCGGCCCGACAGCACGAAAACCACCGCCATCAGGACAAGCAGCCCGGTCGCGGTCCAGCGCATCCGGCGCGCGCGATCCTGCGTCACCACCTCGTCGCGCACCACGCGTCGCAGGCCGGAAGGGCTCATGCGCCCGCCGGGAAGATCACTCGGCAGGAGCAGTCTCCGGTCCGGTTCC
Source organism: Qipengyuania pelagi (assembly GCF_009827295.1). Taxonomy (NCBI): domain Bacteria; kingdom Pseudomonadati; phylum Pseudomonadota; class Alphaproteobacteria; order Sphingomonadales; family Erythrobacteraceae; genus Qipengyuania; species Qipengyuania pelagi. Next base: position 231,027 of record NZ_WTYD01000002.1, read on the forward strand.
GCCATCGCGTCTTTCATCGCGTCTTTCGTCTCCGGGACGATAGGTCAGGAAGCGATTGCGCAGCCACGGGCCGAGCCGCCGTTCGATCCCGTCGGCGAGGCTGAAGCCCGCGGGCACGATCAGCAGCGTGAGGAGGGTCGACATGATCAGCCCGCCGATCACCATCGTCCCCATCGGCGCACGCGAGGCGCCGTCGCCCGAGCCGATATAGCCCGACAGCGACACCGGAACCATGCCCGCCGTCATGGCGACGGTGGTCATCACGATCGGTTGGGCGCGCTTGTGGCCCGCATCCATGATCGCTTCGAACTTGCGCTGGCCATCCGCCATCGCCTCGATCGCGAAATCGATAAGGAGGATCGAGTTCTTGGACACGATCCCGAGCAAGAGCAGCGTCCCGATATAGACCGGCATCGATTGGGGCTGGCCGGTGATCCAGACGAGGAGAATCCCTCCCAGCGGCGCGAGCAGGAGCGAGGTCATGTTGACCAGCGGGCTCATCACGCGCTTGTAGAGCAGGACCAGCACCGCGAAGACGAGGAAGAACCCGGCCACGATGGCGACGATCAGGCTGCTGATCATTTCCTGCTGCCACTGGTCCTCGCCCACGACATCGCGGATCACGCCCTGCGGAAGATTCTGAAGGATCGGCAATTGGTCGATCAGCTTCTGCGCATCGCCCTTGATGACGCCCTGGCCGAGATCGGCGCCGACCAGAACGCGGCGGTTCTGGTTGTAGCGCTGGATCGTCGTCGGCCCCGAACCGAAGCTGATATCGGCAACGCGCGCCAGCGGCACGCTGCCGCCATTGCGGGTCTGGACGGGCAGGTTCTCGATCGTGGTCAGCGATTCGCGCGATTGTTCGGGCAGTTTGACCCGGATCGGGATCTGGCGATCCGACAGGGAGAAGCGCGCGGCGTTCTGCTCGATCTCGCCCAAAGTCGCGATGCGGATCGTCTGGCTGATCGCCGCCGTCGTCACGCCGAGTTCGGCGGCGAGGTCGGGACGCGGTTCGATGATCAGTTCGGGCCGGTTGATGTCGGCATTGATGCGCGGCGCGACGAGGAGATCGATCCCCTTCATCTGTTCGACCAGCGTCGCCGCGGTTTCCTCGAGCAGGTCGGGATTGGACCCGGCGAGCATTACCGTGATGTCGCGCCCGCTGCCGAAGCCGCCCGATTGCGACGCGAAGCGCACGCGCGCATCGGGAATCTGCGCCAATGTCGGCGCGAGGTCGCGTTCGAACTCGACCGATTTCTTGTCGCGATCTTCCTTCAGCGTGACGTAGATCGTGGCCTGCCCTTCGCGCACGCGTTCCAGCGCGATCTCGACCTCGGGCTGTTCGTAGAGCAGCGCAGCGACCCGATCGGCCACCCGCTCGGTCGTCTCCAGCGTGGTGCCGGGCACCATCTCGATCTCGATCCGGCTGTTGTCGCTATCGGTCAGCGGCTGGAATTGCGAGGGGGTGATGGCGAACAGCAGGCCGGTCAGCATAAGAGCGGCGAAACCGACGCCCAGCATCCACACCCGATGGTCGAAAAGCCGCGCCCACAGGCGCTTCAGCATGAACTTGCTCCAGGCGAGGAACCCCGTTCCGCTATTGCTGAGCGATCCCAGCGCTCCGCCGATCAACGCGGTGACGAGCAGCCCGATAAAGAATGCCAGCGGCACCGCGATCAGCAGCGACAGCATCCCGAACATGAAATTCAGGACCATGTCCCCGCCATCGGCCATGAAGAAGGTCGTGATGACGAAGAAGGCCGCCGCCAGCGCCGCGATTATCGACAGCGCATAATAGAACGGGCGCGCCGCCACATCGGCATAGGAAGCGCGCATCCGCTTGGCCTTGTCATGGTCGAGCGACCAGTGGAGCACGCGCATATAGCGGTCCATCAGGCGGCCCTCGCCATGCTCGGCATGGCCGTGCGCCTTGAGGAAATAGGCCGCCAGCATCGGCGTGATCATGCGCGCGACGGCGAGCGACATCAGCACCGCGATGACGACGGTGATGCCGAAATTCTTGAAGAACTGGCCCGGAATGCCCGGCATCAGGCCAACGGGAAGGAACACCGCGACGATGCAGAAGCTGGTCGCCACCACCGGCAGGCCGATCTCGTCGGCCGCGTCGATACTGGCCTGATAGGCGCTTTTGCCCATGCGCATATGGCGCACGATGTTCTCGATCTCCACGATCGCATCGTCGACCAGCACGCCCGCGACGAGGCCCAGCGCGAGAAGGGACAGCGTGTTCAGATTGAAGCCCAGCAGATCCATGAACCAGAAGGTCGGGATCGCGGAAAGGGGGATCGCCACGGCGGAAATCGCGGTCGCCCGCCAGTCGCGCAGGAAGAAGAACACCACCACGACCGCCAGGATCGCGCCTTCGATCATCGCGCGCATTGAGCTGGTATATTGTTCCTCGGTGTATTCGACCGTGTTGAACAGGGGGATGAAGTGGATGCCGGGATTTTCCGCCTCGATCGCCGCGATTTCCTCTTCGGCGGCGGCGAAGACGGTGACGTCGGACGCACCCTTGGCGCGGCTCATGCCGAAATTGACGACCTCGCGATCGCGCACCTTGCTGATCGAGGTCCGCTCCGAATAGCCGTCGCGCACGGTGGCGACATCGGCCAGCCGCACCGAGGTGCCGTTGCCGAGCTGGATCTGGCGCTGGCTCAGTTCATAGGCGGTTTCGGTGCTGCCGAGGACGCGCACCGACTGGCGCGTGCCGCCGACCTCGGTCGCGCCGCCCGCCGCGTCGATATTGGTCTGGCGCAGCACCTGATTGATCTGGCTCGCCGTGATTCCATAGGCCTGCATTCGCGGCAGATCGAGGATCACCTCGATCTCGCGATCGACCCCGGCAAAGCGGTTGACCTCGGCCATGCCCTCGACTGACAGCAGCCGCTTGGCGATCGTGTCGTCGATGAACCAGCTCAACTGTTCGATCGTCATGTCGTCGGCCTCGACGGCGTAGATCGCCAGGAAGCCGCCGGAAATCTCCTGCTTCTGCACGCGCGGTTCGAGGATCCCGTCGGGCAGGCTGCCCCGGATGGTGTCGATCGCATTCGCGACCTCGACCGCCGCGTCGTTCGGATCGGTGCCGATCTCGAACTCGACGAAAGTGTTGGAATTGCCCTCGCTCGCCGTGGAATTGAGCGATTTGACCCCGTTGATCGAGCGGATCGCCGATTCCACCCGCTGGGTGATCTGGTTCTCGATCTCGGTCGGGGCGGCGCCCGGTTGCGAGATCGAGACGCTCACCGCCGGAAATTCGACGTCGGGATTGTTGACGACATCCATTTGCGCAAAGCTGAGGATCCCCGCGAGGAGCAGCGCGGTGAACGCCACAAGGGGGATCACCGGATTGCGGATCGACCAGGCGGAGATATTGCGAAAATTCATACTGTCTCTCGCTCGGGCTGGTGCGTGCCGGGCATCAGCGCGCCAGCTGCGGGCGAACGCTTTCGCCCTCGGTCAGGAAGCCCCCGGCGCGCAGCACGATGCGTTCGCGCCCGGTCAGGCCGCTATCGATGACGATCCCCTGCGGCGTCACCATGCCGGTCTCGACCCGGCGGATCTGCGCGATATTGTCGGAATCGACGACATAGACATAGGCGCCCTCGTCATCCGAGAGGACCGCGCTTTCGGGCAGGACCGGGGCGACCACGGTGCCGCTCTGCAATTCGGCGGTGGCGAAGCCGCCGGGACGCAGGCCTTCGGCATAGGACAGGGCGATGCGCACCGTGCCCTGCCGGTTCTGCGCGTCGATCACGGGCGAAACCTGCCAGACCCGGCCGGTGAAGGAGCGGTCCGAGCCGGTCGGCGTGACCGTGGCCGGGGCACCCGGACCGATGCTGGCGAGCTGGGTTTCGCCGACCGAAGCCAGCATTTCCATCTCGCCCCCGCGCGCGAGGACAAACAGCGCCCCCGACCCCGCACCGACCACGGCGCCGGGTTCGACATTGCGATCCAGCACCAGGCCCGCTGCGGGCGCGACGATGTTCAGCCGGTCGTTCCGGGCCTGCAATTCGCCCACCTGCGCTTCGGCGACGCGGAGACGCGCCACCGCGCCGTCGCGCGTGGCGGTCAGGCGGTCGACATCGGCTTTCGACACGAAGCCGCGCTCGACCAGTTGGAGCGCGCGATCGAGATTGGCCTGGGCGAGATTGGCTTCCGAGCGCGCGACCTCGATCTGGGCGCGGCCGCTGCGGACCTGCTGGTTTTGGACAGAACGGTCGATGGTGGCGAGGACCTGGCCCTGGCGCACCCAGTCGCCCGCTTCGACCGCGACGGAGACCACCCGGCCCCCTTCGCCGACCACGCCGACCGGGGTCTCGCGCCGTGCGGCGAGCGTACCCGTCGCGGTGATCGTGCCTTCGACCGTGGTCTGGCCGGGCGCGATCACAGTGACGGTCGGCAATTGCGAATCGCGATCCGCCACCGGCGCGCTGTCCGCGCCGAAGCTGCGCCAGGCGAAAAAGCCCGCGATCGCGACCAGGATCAGCAGGACGATCAGGATCAGCGTGCGCCGGCTCTTTCCCTTGTCGGCAGTGTCGTCAACAATCGTATCGTCGAGCGGCGCATCGCCCTCGCCCTGATACGGTCGGCTGTCGGAGCCCTTCACGGTGGTTTCGTAATTCATCGGATCGCTCGTCCAGCCTCGCTTCGATAGCGGGTGTGTTATACGGATAAGTCAGCAGCCGCAAGTCTTCGCAACCCCGCCGCGCCGCCTCGATAGTGCCTGCCGCCGTACTCCGCGGGCGTGCGCAGGGCAATGCGATGCTCGACAGGGGGGCCATCCCCTCCTGCGAACGGCGAGCGGCACGGGGCGATGGGCACACGAAAAGGGCGGCGGTCCGCGAAGACCGCCGCCCTGTTTTATAAGGCCTTAAGGCGCGGGTGCGATTACCGCACGCGGCCGCGCTGGATCAGATTGACGATCGCGAGCAGCACGATCGCGCCGACGATGGCGATGAGAAGGCCGGTCAGCGAGAATTCCTGCACACTACCGCCGACGCCCAGCAGCGGGCCAGCGATGGCGTTGCCGATGACCGAGCCGATGCAGCCGACGACGATGTTCCAGAAAATGCCCATCGAGGCATCGCGATTCATGACCATGCTGGCGAGCCATCCTGCGACGCCGCCGACGATAAGAGCGATAATCCAACCCATAATAGTCCTCCTGTTCCTTCCGCTGGGGCGCGGGGGCAATGTCTGAACAGGCTCCAAAACGGCGAAAGGTTCCCAGGCAATCGTGCCGGGGAACCCTTCAAAAGGCCAAATGGCGGAAAACTATCAGTATTTCAGTTGGCGCTCGTAGAGATCGCGATAGTGCTGGATGCGCGTGACGCGAAGCCCCTGCATCCCCGACCGGTCGACCGCGCGCTGCCACGATGCGAATTCCTCGAGCGTGAGGGCATAGCGTTCCAGCACCTCGTCGATCGTCAGCAGGCCGCCATTGACCGCCGCGACGACTTCGGCCTTGCGCCGCACGACCCAGCGTTTGGTCGTGGGCGAGGGAAGATCCGCCAGAGTAAGCGGCTCGCCAAGCGGGCCAATGACCTGTGCCGGCCGGATATCCTGGTTTTGCATCATGTATCGTCTCTATCGCCATGCGCCGCGTCGTTCGCGACTGCAACCGGTCTACGCCGGCTGAATTTGCCATGGCTTAAAACATCCTGGTTAATGCCCCGTTTGCCGTTTTCGCCGGTCCGGTCTTTTCCAGCGTTGCCCTCATCTTCCCCCGGCGCTTCGCCGAGATGGGCGCTGAACGCGCTGAAACTGGACGAGTGCGAGCGTTTGAGCTCCGCGCGCAATTCGCGAGTCGCTTCAAGCCGCGCGACCAGATCGGTCCAGCGCATATGGCGCAAAACCGACGATTCGTCGGATTTGTCCAGCCCCAGATGTTTGATGTGCCCCTCGAACATGGTCTCAGCGTATAGGGCCACGTGGTAAACGATCCGTGAAACATCGCCCGATGCCCGCACCCCGGCCCAACCGATCGGAAGAGGCGGCGCGCGGGCGGTTTCGCAAATCGGCGCGGGCGTGTAAGGCCCGGTCCGTCATGAACGCCCCCTTCTGTGCCCTGCCAACCGAGCCCGCCAGTGGCGAAATTGCGCCCCCGCTCTCGCCCGAACGCGCTGCCGCCCTGTTCGACCTGCCGCGCGCTGCCAGCGAGTGCACCATCGTGGTCGCGATGTCGGGCGGGGTCGACAGCTCGGTCGTCGCCGCGCTGGCGGCGGCGAGCGGCGCGCGCGTGATCGGGATCACCTTGCAGCTCTACGATTACGGCGCGGCGACGGGGCGCAAGGGGGCCTGCTGCGCGGGCGACGACATCGCCGATGCGCGCGCCGTGGCGGACCGGCTGGGCATCGCGCATTACGTCCACGATCACGAAAGCGCCTTTCGCGAGGATGTGGTCGAAAGCTTCGCCGACGAATACCTCGCCGGGCGGACGCCGGTGCCCTGTATCCGCTGCAATATGGGGCCGAAATTCACCGACCTGTTCGCAATGGCGCGCGAGCTTGGCGCGGACTGCCTCGCCACCGGCCATTACGTGCGCCGGGTGATGGGTGAGGCGGGGCCGGAATTGCACCGCGCGCACGATCCGGCGCGCGACCAGTCCTATTTCCTCTATGCGACGACGGAAAGCCAGCTCGACTATCTCCGCTTCCCGCTCGGCGGCCTGCCCAAGTCGGAAGTGCGCGAACTGGCCGAGGCAGCGGGCCTGCGCAACGCGGCCAAGCCCGACAGCCAGGACATCTGCTTCGTGCCCGACGGCGATTACGCCAGCATCGTCAAGAAGCTGCGCCCCGAAGGCGGCGTGGCGGGCAAGATCGTCCACGCCGAAACGGGCGGGACGCTGGGCGAGCACCGGGGCGTGGTCCATTACACGGTCGGCCAGCGCCGGGGCTTGGAAATCGGCGGTCAGCCCGAACCGCTCTATGTCGTCGGTATCGATGCGGACGCCCGCGAGGTCCGTGTCGGGCCGAAGCGCCTGCTCGCGGTCGGTTCGGCGCGGATCGTCGAGACCAACCGCATCGGCCCCATCCCGTCAGGGCAGTTGACCGCCAAGGTCCGCAGCCTCGCCAAGCCCGTTCCCGTGACGCTCGACGGCCCGCTCGGCGACGATGCGACCGTAACGATCCGCTTCGCCAGCCCCGAATACGGAGTCGCGCCCGGCCAGGCGGCGGTCCTCTATCACGATGAGCGCGTGGTCGGCGGCGGCTGGATCGATTCGACCGAATCTGCGTGAAGAAGCCGACCACGCCGCGCGGGAAGCCTGTTCCGCCGCTGGCGCTGTTGCTGCTCGTCTCCTTCGTCGCTTTGCCGTTCGTCCTCTATTTCGTCCCGGCGCGATGGTGGCACGGCGAGTTCGGACCGCCGCCACGGCTGGTGACGGACCTGATCCGACCCGCCCCGAGGCCCGACGCCAGGCCCGACGCTAGGCCCGACGCGCCCCCGACGGTGGGCATGACGGTCGAACCATCGGGATACGGCACCGTCAGCACCGCACCGGTCGTTCTGGCCGAGGCCGGTCCGGCGGGCCGCGTTGCGGGGCATCTCCCGCCCGAGCCGATCGCGACGGATGTGGGCCGGTATGTGCGCGGCATCCCGCAAGAGCGCTGGGAGAACCGCGATGCCGACGCCATGACAATCTGCACGCTCGAAGGACCGCCCGTCTATCCGGGGCGAATCGTGCTGGTCGACGGTTGCCTGCGCTTCCAGGACGAGGGGTCCGACAAGCCCGGACCGCTGGTGCTTGGCATACAAAGCGTCCACCGCGATGCGGAAGGCTATCTCGCCGTCGGCCTGCGCGATGCGGTGCCCGAATTCGAAATCCGCGTCGGCGAGCCGGAGGGTCAGTTCGTCGGCGTCGGCTGTTCGATGGATCGGCCCGTCCCGGCCTCGCCCCGTATCGCACGCGCCTGCGGCGTCACCGAGATGCGCAGGCTCGCCACGATCAAGCGCAAGCGGCTGTGCAGCGCCGAAGAGCGCGCGCGGATCGAGCGATATCGCCGGGAAAGCCGACTGACGGCACGACAGAGCGAAGCCGCCAGCCGCGCTTGCCGTGACCTGGGGACGCCCGATCGGCAATGCCCGCCGCCGATCCCCGAAAGCCCGCCCATGCCTCCGCCGCCGAACCTGTTCGACTGCCGCCTCGAACCGCCTCAATCCTCCCAGGGATCGAGCACGCAACCATAGCCCTGTTTGTAGCGCGCGGTCGCGCTGGCCATCAGGGGGATGCTGGCGGTGACGCTGCGCGTCTCCTCGTCCTCGCTCAACGAAACCATTTCCATCCCCGCGATCAGATCCTTCTCGCAATCCTCCAGTGTCCGCCCCGCGACCTGGCGGCACGAGCAGGCGACGCGCGCGGCATAGGCCGTGCCCGCCTTGGCATCGCCGCTGAAAGTGTCGCGCGCATACCACCATCCCAGCGCCAGCAGCACGACCGCCGCCACCACGATCCAGGGCCAGGCCCGGCGTTTCTGGGTGCTGGCGCGTGAAGGGGAATTAGGCGTTGCCAAGCGGGAAATCTCCGTGCGAGTGACGCCGCATGTTTTCGCGGCCCCGCCCCCTTATCGCCTCCGTCATGCTTGCCACAACCCTTGCCTCCGGCCTTGCGGGGTGCGGCGATGCCGGGCCGGTGGGTGAACCGCCGCTGAGCGAGGAAGCGCTTGGCGCGGTCATGGAAAATCCCGGTGCGCCGACCCGCCAGCTCGCCCGGCAGGTGGATGATCTGTTCACGATGGAGGGGCTGGGCGAAACCCGCGCGGTCGTCCTGATGCATGGCGGCACGATCGCGGCGGAACGCTATGCGCCCGGTTACGACAAGGACACGCGCTTCGTCAGCTGGTCGATGGCGAAGACGATCACGGCGGTGATGATCGGAATGCTGGTAGCCGATGGACGGCTGAGGCTGGACGAACCGGCGCCGGTTCCGGGCTGGCAGCGCCCCGGCGATCCGCGCAGCGAGATAACCCTTCGTCACCTCTTGCAGATGCGCTCGGGCCTCGATCACACCGAGGCGGGGCCGGTCCCCACCGAATCGAGCGAGGTCAGGATGCTGTTCCTCGACGGGCGCGACGACATGGCGCGCTGGGCGGAGGAGCAGCCTCTGGAGGCCGAGCCCGGATCGAAGTTCGAATATTCGAGCAATACCACCGTGATCCTCGCCGATATCGCCGCCCGCGCGCTGACCGACAGCGACGATCCCGATATCCGCCGCCGCGCCGTCGCCACCTATCTCCAGGCGCGGCTGTTCGAACCGCTGGGGTTGACGTCGATCGTGCCGGAATTCGACGCGGCGGGCACGCTGATCGGTGGCAGCCTGATGCACGCGACGGCGCGCGATTATGCCCGCTTCGGCGATTTTCTGCGCAACAAGGGCTCGTATCGCGGCACCCAGCTGGTCCCGCGCGCATGGGTCGAGAAGATGGTGACGCCGAGCCCGGAATCGGCCCAATACGGTTTTCAGACCTGGCTCAACCGACCGGTGAAGGGGATGACCGGGGCCGAGCATCCGCTCTTCCCAGATCGCGCGCCGCGTTCGCTGTTCGCGATGATCGGCCATATGGGCCAGTATGTCCTGATATCGCCGAGCAAGAAGCTGACCATGGTCCGGCTCGGCCATTCCGACGCAGCCCAGCGCAAGGCGATGCTGCAACAGGCCGCCGACGTGATCGAGCTCTATCCCGAAAGCTGAGCCTTATTCCTGTGGCAGCAGGAAGGTCCCTTCGACGACGGTGACGCAGTCGCCGCTCAGAACGGAACGGTCGCCATCCAAACGGCAGGTCATCTTCCCGCTGCGGGCGGAGGCCTGAAACGCCGTGAGTTCGAGGCGTCCCAATCGTGCGGCCCAGAACGGCGTCAACACCGCATGGGCGCCGCCGGTGACCGGATCTTCGTCGATCCCGCCGCCGGGCACGAAGACGCGGCTGACTATGTCGGTCTCAGTGCCCGGCGCGGTGCAGATGAAGAGATTGGTGCCCAGCGCCTTGAGGCCGCGAAAGTCGGGATCGAGCGCGCGGATCGCGTTCTCGTCGGGATAGAGGAACACTTCGTACCCATCGGGATTGCGCCAGACTTCCTCGACCGGGCCGCCAAGAAGCGCCGCCGCCTCGTCCCACGCGGATTTTTCGGTGCGGATCGCGGGCAGGGCGAGCGCATAGCCCGATTCGCTGCGGTCGACTTGCAACACGCCCGCCTTGCGGGTGCGGAAGGTGACGGTATTCCCCCCGTCCCGCCCGAGCAGGACATGGCCGCTCGCCAGCGTGGCATGGCCACACAGGCGGATTTCCATCGCCGGCGTGAACCAGCGCAATTCCCAGTCCGCCTCGCCCGTATCGTCCTTCACGAGAAAGGCGGTCTCGGCGAAATTGTTCTCTTCCGCGATCGACAGCAGGGTCGCGTCGTCCAGCCATGCGTCCAGCGGCATCACTGCCGCCTGATTGCCCGTGAAAGCCCGGTCGGCAAAGGCATCGACATGCCAATAGGGCAGGCGGATCATGGGCGCTTCTCCAGTTTCTCGAATTCGTTGGCTTCGACGAGCGTGTTGCCCGGATCGTCGATCTGGCCGCGCGGATCGATATGGACGAACAGTTCGAGGCCGGGAAACGCCGCTTCGAGATCGTGTTCGACGCGCTCCAGCATGTCATGCGCCTCGCGCACGGTCAGGTCGGGGTCCATCTCGATATGGAATTGCGCGATGTCGATATCGCCCGCCGTGCGCGTCCTGAGATCGTGGAGACGCGAAAACCCCTGATGGCCCGCCACCACCTCGATCAGGCGCCGCCGTTTGTCCTCGGGCCATTCGGCGTCCATGAGATGCTCGATCGCCTCGCTGCCCGCGCGCCAGGCGCTGCGCACCAGCCAGGCCGCGATCAGCAGGCCGAAGACGGGATCGGCGCCGCTCAGGCCCAGAACGGTGTCGAGCACCAAGGCCGCGATCACGGCGAGGTTCAGCAGCAGGTCCGACTGGTAATGCGCGAAATCGGCGCGAATCGCGACCGACCGCGTGCGCGAAATCACGTAACGCTGCCAGGCGAGCAATCCCAACGTCGCCAGAATCGCGATGGCCGAAACCGCGATGCCTTCACCCGCCGCCTCGACCTCCTGCCCGCCGAGCAGATGTTCCCCCGCCCGCAGCGCGATGCCAGCCGCCGACACCGCGATCAGCATGACCTGGACCATCGCAGCCACCGCCTCCGCCTTGCCGTGGCCGAAGCGGTGATTGTGGTCGGCAGGCTTGCTGGCGAACCAGACCGCGAACAGCGTGATCCCGCTGGCGAGGAGGTCGAGCGTCGAATCGGCGAGGCTGCCGAGCATGGCGGTCGAACCCGTCCGCCAGCTCGCCCACGCCTTGAGCGCCACCAGAAGCAGCGCAACCGTGATCGAGGCGGCGGCGGCACTGCGCGTCAGGAGCGCGCGATCGGGCGGGGTGTTCTGCCTCACGGATAGAGCAGCGTGTCGGCCCAGTCCGCGTGCGGGTCGACGCGTTGGAACAGGCGGCGGTCATGGAGGCGGTTGGGACGGTCGAGCCAGAATTCGATCCGGCGCGGGCGCAGGCGAAAGCCGGTCCAATGCGCGGGGCGCGGCACATCGCCTTCGGGATAAAGGCGCGCCAGCTCCTCGATCCGGTCGAGATAGGTCTGGCGATCGGGCAGCGGGCGCGACTGGTCGCTCGCCGCCGAACCGATCTGCGAATCGCGCGGGCGGGAATGGAAATAGGCGTCGGCCTCTTCGGCGCTGACCTCGCTCAGCGGCCCTTCGATGCGGATCTGGCGGCGCAGGCTCTTCCAGTGGAACAGCAGCGCGGCCTGCATATTGGCGCGGATTTCCTCGCCCTTGCGGCTCTGGGCATTGGTGTAGAAGGTGAACCCGTCCGGCGAGCGATCCTTCAGCAGGACCATCCGCACCGACGGCGCGCCTTCGGGCGTCGCGGTCGCCAAGGCCATGGCGTTGGGATCGTTGGGCTCGGATTCCCGCGCTTGCTGGAACCATTCCTCGAACAGGGCGAAGGGATCGGTCTGCGCAATGGCGCTGCGGTCTCGTTCCATTGCTCGATCCTCCTGCTGCGATGCCCGCGCCCTAGCGGCACCGCGCGCAGGTGAAAAGCCGCCCTTCAAAACCGGTGCGCGCTTGCCCTCGGGCGCTGCCCCACCTAGCTGACACAGCATGGCCGATCCCTATTCCATCCTCGGTGTCGCGCGCACCGCCTCCGAAGCGGAGATCAAGAGCGCCTATCGCAAGCTCGCCAAGGAGCTGCATCCCGACCGCAATAAGGACAATCCGAAAGCGGCGGAGCGGTTCTCCGAAGTCACCAACGCCTACGATCTCCTGTCCGACAAGGACAAGCGCGCCCGCTTCGACCGGGGCGAGATCGATGCGGACGGCAATCCGGCCAATCCGTTCGCAGGCATGGGAGGCGGCGGCCGCGGCGGCTTCAACCCCAATGCGGGCGGCGGCTTTCGCGCGCAGGATTTCCAGGGCTTCGGCGGCGGCGAGGAAGTCGATCTCGGCGATATCTTCGACGGGTTGTTCGGCGGCGGCCGCCAGCGCGGCAATCCCAATATGGGCCCAAATATGGGCGGCGGGAATCCCTTCGGACAGGGGCGCCGCGCCCCGCCCCCGCAGAAAGGCGCCGACATCGCCTATCGCCTGCGCGTCCCCTTCGTGGATGCCGCGACCCTGAAGCAGCAGCGCATCACTCTGTCCGATGGCAAGACGATCGATCTGAAACTGCCGAAGGGCGTCGAGAGCGGCACGCAGATGCGCCTCAAGGGCAAGGGTCAACAGGGCCCCGGCGGCGCGGGCGACGGGCTGGTGACGATCGATATCGAGAGCCACAAACTGTTTCGCCGCGAGGGCGAGGACGTGAAATTCGACCTCCCGATCACGCTCGACGAGGCGGTGAATGGCGGCAAGGTGCGCGTCCCCACCGTCGATGGCCCGGTGATGATGACGATCAAGCCCGGCACCAGCGGCGGCACCAAGCTGCGTTTGAAGGGCAAGGGCTTCACCACCAAATCCGGCGCGCGCGGCGATCAGCTGGTCACGCTCGAAATCCAGCTGCCCGACGATCTTGGCGAACTCGCCAAGCGGCTCGAGGGGTGGAAGGACGAGGGCGATCCACGGGCCGGCCTCGGGGCTTAATTCTTGCCGCCTGCCAAACTCCCGCCCCCGGAGCACCGCGAGGTCCGCTCCCTTTCGCCGGAAGCGCGGCGCAAATATGCCGAGAAATTGCAGGAGCATGTCGTCGACAAGATCGGCCCGGGCACACGCGCCTGGGCGGTGACGAAGCGCGCGGCGATCGGCACCTTCAATGACGGCTTCATCCATGCGGGCAATCTCGCCTATCTGGCGATGTTCTCGATCTTCCCTTTCTTTATCCTCGGCTCGGCCCTGTTCTCGCTGATCGGCGAGGAGAGCGAGCGCGCGGCGAGCATCAACGCCGTCCTCTACGCCCTGCCCCCGGTCGTCGGAAACGTGATCGAGCCGGTCGCGCGCGACGTGATCGAGGCGCGCAGCGGCTGGCTGCTATGGCTGGGCGCGCTCGTCGCGCTGTGGACGGTCGGCAGCCTGATCGAGACCATCCGCGACATATTGCGCCGGGCCTATGGCACCGAACTGACTCATGCGTTCTGGAAATACCGCCTGTTTTCGAGCGGGGTGATCCTTGGCGCGGTGTTGCTGCTGATGCTGTCGCTGATCGCCCAGTTCGTGATCGGCGCGGCCCAGCAGGTGATCGATGCCTATTTCCCCAACCTCGTCGACTGGGTCCAGGCACTGCGCCTGTCGCGCATCGTGCCCGCCTTCGGCCTGTTCGGATCGCTCTATCTCATCTTCTTCACGTTGACGCCCGCCCGCTATCGCTCGCGCCGCTATCCCAAATGGCCGGGCGTGCTGTTCACCACTTTGTGGTGGGTGGCGGTGACGACCCTGCTGCCGATGGTGCTGCGCAGCTTCTTCACTTACAATCTGACCTATGGAAGCCTTGCCGGAATCATGGTCGCGCTATTCTTCTTCTGGCTGGTCGGGCTTGGAGTGGTTATCGGGGCCGAACTGAATGCGGCCCTGGCCGAAACGCCCGAGGAGGAGATCAATTTCCTTGGGCATAGTGACGATGATCGCCGCCGCGCGCTCGAACGCGAAATGGCGAACGAACGGGAATTGGAGAAGGACGAAGCATGAGCGGATTGATGGCCGGAAAACGCGGGCTGATCATGGGCCTCGCCAACGACAAGTCGCTGGCCTGGGGCATCGCCAAGGAACTGGCCGACCAGGGCGCGGAAATGGCCTTCTCCTATCAGGGCGAAGCGCTCAAGAAGCGCGTCGAACCCCTCGCCGCCCAGCTCGGCAGCGATTTCGTCTTCGAATGCGACGTGGCGAACATGGAGGCGCTTGACCGCGCCTTCGACACGCTGAAGCAGCGCTGGGAGACGATCGATTTCGTCGTCCACGCGATCGGCTTTTCCGACAAGAGCGAGCTGCGCGGCAAATATGTCGATACCAGCCTCGACAATTTCCTGATGACCATGAACATCTCGGCCTACAGCCTCGTCGCGGTGGCGAAGCGGGCGGCGGAGATGATGCCGCCCCTCCGGGAGGATGGAACGGGCGGTGGATCGATCCTGACGCTGACCTATTACGGCGCCGAAAAGGTGATCCCGCATTACAACGTCATGGGCGTCGCCAAGGCCGCGCTGGAGACGAGCGTCCAGTATCTCGCCAACGATCTCGGCCCGCAGAACATCCGCGTCAACGCGATCAGCGCGGGGCCCATCAAGACCCTCGCCGCCAGCGGGATCGGCGATTTCCGCTACATCCTCAAATGGAACGAGCTGAACTCGCCCTTGCGCCGCAACGTGACGATCGAGGATGTCGGCGGTGCCGGCCTCTACTTCCTCTCGCGCCTGTCATCGGGCGTGACGGGTGAGACGCACCACGTGGACGCAGGCTATCATGTGGTGGGCATGAAACAGGAAAATGCGCCGGATATCGCGCTCGATCGGTGAACTACCCGCTCGCCTGACAGAGAGCTCGAAGCTCAGGCCGCCCAAATCCCCCGCGTATCATAAACGGCGGCCTCGGCGCGCTCTTCAGGCGGGATTGCCTTGAACATATCGTGGTCCACTAACACGATCAGCACGCCGCATTCTTCCAGCGCACCATCGATGTCGATCAATTGCGCACCCGTGCCATCGAATTCCTTCGGTAGTTCGGCGGCGTAGGGCTCCACGATCCGAACGCGGCCGCCGTATTCCCGCGCCAAATTGGCAGCGACGAAGCGCGCCGGGCTTTCGCGGAAATCGTCGATATTGGCTTTGAAGGCCAGGCCCAGGCAGCCGATCTTCGCGTCCGGATGCTCGGCAATCAGCGCGCTTGCCCGGTCGAGGACGTGATGCATCTTCGCGTCGTTCGTCTCGCGCGCCTGGCGGATCAGCTTGGCTTCCTCGGGCGCACCATGGACGATGAACCAGGGGTCGACCGCGATGCAGTGGCCGCCGACGCCGGGGCCCGGCTGCAATATGTTCACGCGCGGATGGCGGTTGGCGAGGCGGATCACTTCCCAGACGTCGAGCCCCTGACGGTCCGCGATCATCGAGAGTTCGTTGGCGAAGGCGATGTTCACGTCGCGAAAGGCGTTTTCGACCAGCTTGGTCATCTCCGCGCTGCGCGCATCGGTGACGACGCATTCGCCCTTCACGAACCGCTTGTAGAAGGAGAGGGCCTTGCGTGCGCAGCGCGGCGTAATCCCGCCGATCGAACGGTCGTTATGCGTCAGTTCCTCGAGGATACGGCCCGGCAGGACGCGTTCGGGGCAATAGGCGATCGAGACATCGGGCGAGCCTTCGCAAAGGCCCGGCAGTGCGAGATCGGGCCGCTCTTCGGCGATAACGTCGCGCATCTGTTCGGTTGTGCCGACCGGCGAGGTCGATTCGAGGATGATCGTATCACCCTTCTTCAGGACACGCGCGAGTTTGCGCGTGGCGTCGAGCACGTAGCTAATGTCGGGCGTGTGCGCCCCGTCCTTGGCGAAGGGAGTGGGCACGGCGACAACGAACACGTCCGCGCTGGCCACTTCGGTCGAGGCCTTCAGCATTCCGCGCTGAACCACGGCCTGCACCAGACCGTCGAGATCGACTTCCTCGATATGGATCTCGCCGCGATTGATCGTGTCGACCACGCTCTGCGTCACGTCCACCCCGTGGACCGGGCAGCCCGCCCGCGCGATTATCGCCGCTGTGGGCAGGCCGATATAGCCCAGCCCGATCACGCACACTGTCGGCTTCGTATCACCGCGCATCGTCTAAATTCCCATACCGTTTCCGCCGCCCCTAGCCCCCGGCGGGTAAACATTGCAGTAACCGCAGCGATTTTTCATAGCGAGGCCGGATTGGCTCGAAGGGCGCGATTATGACGGTTCTGGTCACCGGAGCGGCGGGGTTCATCGGAGCGGCGGTTGCCGAACAGCTCTGCGCGAGGGGCGAGCGGGTCATCGGGCTCGACAGCTTCAATGCCTATTACCCTGTGCAATTGAAGCGTGACCGCATCGCCCGCGTCGAAAACGCGGCGGGCGACAGCTTCGTCTCGATCGAAGCCGATTTCGCCGATCACACCGCTCTCGAATCGTACCTCGCCGATCAGGACTTCGACCGGATCGTCCATCTCGGCGCGCAGGCGGGCGTGCGCTATTCGCTCGAGAATCCGCGCGCCTATGTCGAGGCGAACGTGATGGGCCATCTGAACCTGCTCGAAATCGCGCGCCATCGCGGAATCGCGCATATGGTCTATGCCAGCTCCAGTTCGGTCTATGGCGGCAACGACAAGGTGCCGTTCAGTGTCGAGGACCGCGTCGATCATCCCTATTCGCTCTATGCCGCGACCAAGAAGGCAGACGAACTGATGAGCGAGACCTACGCGCATCTCTATCGCATACCGCTGACGGGGCTGCGCTTCTTCACCGTCTATGGCCCATGGGGGCGGCCGGACATGATGCCGTGGCTGTTCACCGACGCGATCCTGTCGGGCCGTCCGATCAAGGTGTTCAACGAAGGACGGATGCGGCGGGACTTCACCTATATCGACGACATCGTCGCAGGCGTGATCGCCAGCCTCGATGCGCCACCCGCCGATGACGGGGCTGCGAAACCGGGCGGCAGCGTCGCGCCCCACGCGCTCTACAATATCGGCAACAACCGCCCCGAACAGCTGATGGATGTCATCGGTATTATCGAGGAGGCCTGCGGTCGCAGGGCCGAGATCGAGATGTTGCCCATGCAGCCGGGCGACGTGCCCCAGACCTATGCCGATATCGATCCGATCCGCGACGATCTGGGTTTCGAGCCGAGGGTTTCGGCAGCCGACGGTTTTCCGCGTTTCGTGGACTGGTTCAAGCGCTACCACGCGCTGGGGTGAGACTCGCGGCTAGCCCGCCAGCAAATCACAGATCCGCGTCGCCGATTGGCCATCGCCGAACGGATTGTGAGCGCGGGCCATGGCGGCATAGGCGGCTTCATCGTCGAGCAGGCGGGTGGTTTCTGCCACGATCCGATCGGGATCGGTGCCGACGAGCAGGGCCGTGCCCGCCTCGACACCCTCGGGCCGCTCGGTCGTCTCGCGCATGACGAGGACCGGCTTGCCGAGCGCGGGCGCCTCTTCCTGCACGCCGCCGCTGTCGCTGAGCATGAGATACGAAATATCGAGCAGGCGCGCGAAATGGGGATAGTCGAGCGGTTCGATCAGCGCGACATTGTCCAGCCCCGCAAGCTCCGCATTCATCACCTCGCGGACATTGGGATTCAGATGGACCGGGAAGATCACCGCCACATCGGGCCGCGCGGCGATCCGCTTCACCGCGTCGGCGATGCCGCGCATCCCCTCGCCGAAATTCTCGCGCCGATGGCTGGTCATGCCGATGATCCGCTTGCCAGCGAAGCGCTTTTCAAGCTCGGCGAGACCGGAGGCCAGCGCGGGCTCGTTCTCGATGCGCGTCGTCACCCAGTGGAGCGCGTCGATCACCGTGTTCCCGGTGACGTGCACGCTCGCGGGATCGACATTCTCGCGCCTGAGCGCGGCGGCCGCCGTCTCGGTCGGCGCGCAATGGAGGGCGGCGAAGCTGCCGACGACCTTGCGATTGACCTCTTCGGGCCAGGGATGGTGGATATCGCCCGATCGCAGGCCCGCCTCGACATGGCAGACCGGGATCTGCCGGTAATAGGCCGCCAAAGCGCCTGCCATCACTGTAGTGGTATCGCCCTGGACCACGACCCAGTCGGGCTTCTCCATATCGAGGACCCGGCCGATCCCGGTGAGGGCGCGAGCGGTCAGCTCGTCGAGCGTCTGGCCTGGCGTCATAAGGTCGAGATCGTGATCGGGTGCGATATTGGCGATCGCCAGAACCTGATCGAGCATAGCGCGATGCTGCGCCGAAATGCAGGTGCGCGAGACGAAGCGATCGTCACGCTCCAGCACGTGGATCAGCGGGAAAAGCTTGATCGCCTCGGGCCTTGTGCCGAAAACGGTGAGGATTTTGGACGCCATGGCCGGTGCCTATAGCGCGCAATGGTTAAGGGCCGGAATACCCCGTTCGCTGTGCGGCGATCTGCCCCGCTCGTCTATTGGGGTTGCGGCAGCGACGTATCGGTCGCGGCCTCATCCGGCAGTTCCGCGTCGCGCTCCTGCCGCAGGCGCTCCATATAGGCATCCTCGATCGCCTCGACCCGCTCCTGCTCGGCAGCGGCATCCTCGTCGATCGTGGCGAGGCGTTCCTGACGCGCGGCCTCGATCAGCTGGGCGAAGCGCACCGAGGAGCCGTTCGCGCGGTCCGCATAGGCAGCTTCGATCATCGCCTGGGTACAGCCGGTTTCCGAACCCGCTCCGGCGGCGGAGCAGGACAGGATGCCGAAATCGCCGACGATATCGAGCCGTTCGACGCGCGAGGCCCAGGAATTGTTCGCCGGATTGTCGCTGTAGCGCAGGTTCTCGGGAATGCGGAAGCGGTCCGCTTCGGGCAGGCGCGCGACGACGACGATCTCGTCCCCGACCGGCTCGGGCGCGGCGTCCTCGCCATAGACGATGACCATATTGACCTTGTCGCCCGCCTCGTCCTGCGCGGCGGCGGGAAGCGCGACGAATGCGGCACTGGCGGCCAGAAGGGGTGCGGCAAGGCGGCGGATCATGGCGTTAGTCTCTCCAAAACAGATGCGCTTCGATAGAGGGGAAGCGCCGTGAACTGCGAATGAAGCGCGCGAAGGGGCGGCGCGGTTCCGGCTCAGATGCGCTCGGAAATCCTGATCGCGGCGCGGCACCCCAGCCTGATCAGCCCCGACAGCACCGGATAGGCGGGCGCACGTTCGGCCCCTGCGGCCAGCGCCGCATCGCGATGTTCGCGCTCGTCCTCGCGGAACTCCTCGATCATCGCCGAAAGCTCGGGCTCGTCGCCGGTTTCCGCCAGACGGTCGAGCTGCTGCGAATAATGCCGGTCGATCTCTTCCTCGACCGCGGCGGTGCAGGCCATCGCGGCTTCCGGGCCAAGCAGCGCCGTGCCCGCGCCGAGCGCATAGCCCGCGATCGACCAGAAGGGTTGCAGCGCGGTGGGCCTGACCCCGCGTTCGGCCATCATCGCATCGAAGCGGGCGCGGTGCCCCTCTTCCTGTTCGGCCATTCCGGCGATTTCCGCCGAATCCGGCCCGCGATTGCCCATCACGGCGAGCTGGCCCTTGTAGATGCGCGTGGCGCCGAATTCGCCCGCCTGGTCGACACGGATCATCCGTTCGATCTCGGGGCGCAGCGGGGGATGCTTCGATCTATCGTGCGACATTGCGTGCGCTCCGAACGAGAAGGACGAGAATTGCGAGCGCGCTCGCGGTCGAGATGAGGAAGTTCCAGCCCGCGAGCGAGATACCGAACAGGTCCCACGGCGCCTCGTCGCAGCGGATCATCGGCGCGTTCATGATCGCGTCGAGCGCGCTTGTGCCCTCGCTGGCGGCGATGGTGGCACAGCCGGTGATTCCCTCCCACCATTTGTACTCGACGCCCGCATGGAACAGGCCGATCAGGCCCGAGACCAGAATGGCGAGCGCGGCGAGCCCGGTCAGAAGCTTGCGCAAGGGCACAGCGAAGGACAGGAGCGCCAGCGCGATCGCCGCGAAATGGGGCCAGCGTTGCCACCAGCACATCTCGCACGGATGCATCCCGAAGACATATTCCGAAATATAGGCCCCGCCCAGCAACAGCGCCGGGACCGCCAGCGCGAGCAGCTGGGCCAGCTTCACCCGGCCGGGCACGGGGCGGACCGGCGCTGTCATGCTTGGCGCCATGGCTTCAATTTCGCTTCGCTGCGGGTTGGCGCGCCGCAGTCGCCATGGCGTTCGGCGTCGCCCGGCGCAGCGTATCGACCGCGTAATGCAGCTGGAAATCCTCGATCCCCTGCTCCTTCAACTCCTCGGCGGTCAATTTGAAGCGCGGATCGTCGCGCTTATCCGTTTCGAGCGCGGAATCCTCCAGCCCCAATTCGTTGACCAGATGGCCGCGCAGATCGGATTCGCGCATGATGAAGCGCGAGCGCTCGGCAAGGTCGGGATCGGACAGCTGCGGCACGGCGATATCCGGCTTGATCCCGCCTTCCTGCACCGAATGACCCGAGGGCGTGTAATAGCGCGCCGTCGTCAGCTTGAGCGCGGCATCGCTGCCGAGCGGGAGGAGCGACTGGACGCTGCCCTTGCCGAAGCTGCGATCGCCCATGACGACCGCGCGGCGATGATCCTGCAAGGCGCCCGCCACGATTTCGGAGGCGGAGGCCGAGCCCGCATCGATCAGGACCACGATCGGCACGCCCTTGGCGATATCGCCGCGGAACACGGTTTCGGCGTTGTAGACGATATTCTCGCCCCGCACGCGGCCACGCTGCGACACGATGCGGCCATCGTCGAGGAACAGGTCGGACAGCGCCACCGCCTCGTCCAGCGAACCGCCGGGATTGGAGCGCATGTCGAGCACGAGGCCGTTCAACCGCCCGCTCGCCTCCTGCTGCAACGCCTCCCACGAGGCGAGCACGTCGGCGCCGACATCGCGCGAGAATTCGTTGACCATGATGTGGCCGATATTCCCGTCCATCAATTCATGCGTCACCGGCTCCAGCTCGATCACACCGCGCGTCACGGTGACGTCGAAGGGCTGGTCGCGGCCCGGACGGAAGACGGTGAGGCGGATCGCCGTGCCGGCAGGCCCGCGCATCTGCGCCACGGCATCGTCCAGCTCGCCGCCATAGATCAGCTTGCCGTCGAGGTGGGTGATGAAATCGCCCGCCTTGATCCCGGCCTTGTCCGCCGGGCTGCCGCGGAAGGGCGAGATGATCTTGACCGCCCCGTCCTCCATGATGACCGACAGGCCGAGGCCCGAATAATTGCCGTCGATCATGGTTTCGAGCCGCTGGAGATCGGACCCGTCGAGATAGGCCGAATGCGGGTCGAGCGCGGTCAGCATCCCGTCGATCATGCCGTCGATCAGCGTCTGGTCGTCGACCTCGTCGACATAACTCGCCTTGATCCGCTGATAGACCGCGATGACCTTGGAAAACTCCGGCCCCGCGCGCCCTTCGACCTGGGCGAGCCCCGCCGTGGTGGCGGGAATCAGCGCAAGCGCGGTGACGAGCGCGGCGCTGCGGGCGAGTTCGGCGAATTTCATCTGGGTGCGGTCCAATCCTGTTTGCTGGCCATACTATCGCGCACCGGGCCTGAATACCAGATTAGGAACGATTAGCGGTTCGCGACCGCCGATGCCCGCTTCGCCCCTCCCCGGCGCTCACCCGATATGATCAAGCGGATTGACCGGATCGCCGCCGCGCCGCAATTCGAGCGTCACGGTGGGGTCGTCCATATCCGCGAGGCCCAGCGGTGATCCCGCGACCACGTCCTGCCCCACCCGCGTCACCAGATCGCCCAGCCCGGTGACGAGGCTGGTCCAGCCATTCGGGTGCTGGATGATGACGATGCGGCCGAATCCGCGATACGGCCCTGCGAAGACCACGCGGCCCGTTCCCGGCGCCACCACCTGCGCGCCGGGGCGCGGGACGAGCGAAAGCCCGCTGGCGCGCGCACCATCGGCGCTTACCGATCCAAAGGCGGCAGTCAGCCGCCCGTCGGTCGGCAGGCGATAATCGGATGGCGGCGCGGTGGCTGACGGGGTGGGCGAGGGAGCGTCCTCGATCGCGGGTGAAGACCGCGCGCCGGGATCGGCTGGCCGCAGGATTGGTCCCGGCAGGGCCGCGAGCCGGTCGCGCAGCGTGCCGATCTCGTCCAGCCGCTCGACCAGCCCGTCGAGATCGCGCGCCTGTTCGCCCAGCGCCAGCGCACGCAATTCCTCGCGATCCGCCGCGCCCCGCGCGCGCCTTGCGGCAAGGCGTTCGCGCTGCGCCATGGCGATCAGTTCGCTGCGCCGTTCGGCAAGGCCGCGTTCCGCGCGGCGACGCTCCGCCAGGGCCGTTCGCGCCTCGTTTTGCAGGGCCAGCGAGCGATCGAGTTCGGCGCGCAGTTCTGCCGTGCCTTCGCGCACGAGCGGCACCGTGCTGTCCAACACCGCGCCGAGATAGACCGTGTCGCGCAGCGATCCCGGCGCCAGCACGCTGAGCGAAAGAGGGCGCCGCACCAGCATCTGAAGCGCGCCGGTAAGCCGCACGATCGGCTCGCGCTGCTCGGCAAGCCGCAGGTCGAGCGCGCGCCGTTCGGACTGGACCAGCGCCAGCTCGGCTTCCGCGACCCCGATCCGCGCTTCGGCCTGCTGGACCCGCGCGGCAAGCGCGGCAGCCTCGGCCTGCGCCTTGGCGGAAGCCTGGCTGGCACTGGCGGCACGGGCGTCGAAACTGGCGGCGCGTTGTTGCGCTTGGGCAGCGCGGCGCTCGGCCCGCTCCAGCGCGCGCTGCGCTTCGGGGGCGTTGGCGAAGCGGGAGTCCAGCCCGCTCTGCGCCGTGATAGGGCCAGGCAGACCGGCGAGGCCGACCGCCCCGGCAAGACCGGCGAGAGGGATGGCAAGGGTGAGCCAGCGGCGCATCATGACGTCAGATGCCGCAATCTCAGTCGCGATGATAGGGGTGACCGGCGACGATGGTGGTCGCGCGGTACAATTGCTCAGCCAGCATGGCGCGCGCGAGCAGGTGCGGCCAGGTCGCCTTCCCGAACGCGAAAAGCAGGTCAGCTTCCTCGCGCTCCTCGCGCGAATGCCCGTCCGCCGCGCCCAGAACGAAACGCGCCTCGCGCACGCCTTCGTCGCGCCAGCGCTCCAAGACGCCCGCAAATTCGCGCGAGGTGAGGTCCTTGCCCCGCTCGTCGAGGAGGACAGTACGATGCGGGCTCAAAGGGTCGGGGATCTTGCCGCCCGTTTCGGGCAGTTCGGTTACTCGGATCGGCCAGGTGATCCGCTTCTCATACCGAGCCACCAGCTCCGCTTCAGGGGAGCGAGCGATCTTTCCGCGAGCGATGATATGCAGGAGCATTTCTGTATTTCGAACCGGCCTCCGCCGGTTCGTCCTTGGCGCTGTTCCTCCGCTGCGCTCCAGGCGCCTGCGGGCGGGCGGTCGCCCTTGCGCTTCGCTAGTCGCGAAGCGGGATCAAGCCAAGGAAAGCTTTGTTTTCTGCACGCCATCCGACGCGCAAAATCCTCGCGCCTACGGCGGTGCGGGCGCGCGGTCGCGCTTGCGGGCCCTGGCGGGTCCGAGCTCCGCGACCAAGCCAAGATGTTTTGACGGGATCGGTCCGCGACCAGCGGGCCGCAAGGCCAAGCGGCCGCCCCGCAGGTGCCCCGAAGCGAAGCGAAGGGAATAGCACCGAGGACGCTCGCGCGGAGGCGCGAGCGAAAGGCAAACTACGCCCGCCCGGCAACGGGCGGCGCGTCGCCGAAGGCCCACATGCGTTCGAGATTGTAGAAGCTGCGCACTTCGGGGCGGAACAGGTGCACCACCACGTCGCCCGCATCGAGCAGAACCCAGTCGGCGGCGGGCAGGCCTTCCAGCTTCACCGGGCCAAAACCCGCCTGCTTGACCTTTTCCGCCAGCTTGGTGGCGATCGCGGCGACCTGGCGCGTCGAGCGGCCCGAGGCGATCACCATGTAATCGGCGATCGAGCTTTTGCCTTCGAGGTCGATGGTGACGACATCCTGCGCCTGATCGTCGTCGAGATGCGAGAGGACGAGATCGAGCAGCGCGCTCTTGTCGGTGGATTCAGGGCCGCTCATCGCAAGGGCCTGGGCGCTTGCGTCGGTCGCGGAAGGGGGTTGGACTTGCGGCATGAAGGGATGTCGTATTCCTCGAAATGGGAGATTGCGGAAAATTGAAACGGGCGCGTCACGGGTGCGCGGCCTTCCCGCGAGCGATGTCTGCGGGAATCGGACGATGGGTCAGACGATCGCGCATCTGCCCATATCCGGCGTATCCGGCGGCCCCAGCGTCGCGCGCCGCCCAATCGGGATCGGCGCGGCGAAGGGCCGTCGCCGAACGATGGTCAGGGTCGAAACGCAGGATCACCAGTGCCGGAGCGCTCCATCGGGACCTGTTCGCGAAACCGGCGGCGGGTATGCGATAACGCCGCAGCCAGGCCATCGCGGGGCTCGCGAAGGCAGCGCCATCATAGCCCGGACGCGCGATCACCGCAATCGGCATCGTCCGCGCGATGCGGCGCCAGTCACGCCAGCGGTGGAACTGGGCCAGATTGTCCGACCCCATCAGCCACACGAATTCGCGTTTGGGATAGCGGCGCACCAGCCTAGCCAGGGTATCGACAGTATAGCGCGTCCCCAGCTCCCGCTCGATCGCGGTGGGGCGGATCGGTGCGCGGCGCGCCTGCCGCACCGCCGAGGCGTAGCGCGCGGCGAGCGGCGCCATCCCCTCTTTCGGTTTCAGCGGATTGCCGGGCGACACCAGCCACCACACCTCGTCGAGCCCCAAGGCGTGCGCCGCGAACAGGGAGATGCGGCGATGGCCGCCATGGCCCGGGTTGAAGCTGCCGCCCAACAGGCCGATCCGGGGTAGAGCCTTGCGCGGGCGATCGGTGCTGGGAGAAGCGTTGGGAAGCATCCGGGCCTGTTACCACCGGCCTCGATCGATGTCAGTGGCGGGCAAAAACACGGCGAAAAGCGTGGAATCACGATTCGTTCCCACAATTTTCGCAAATTTTTCGGGAACGAAAACGCTTCGTCCCGCGAACCTGTCGATTCGGCCATTTTCGGCGCCCTCGATTCGCAATCTTACGGATCGCCCGCTAGGGACGCCGCCGGATCGTACTTAAGACTACACAGGATGGGATCGCTTTGAACAGAAACGATACCGCTCGCGGTTGGTCGGAGCGCGTGCGCGCTCTATTCCCGGAACGCGAATTCTTCATGCGCTCGGACGGCCAGGTCCGCTTCGTCAAGATTTCCTCGCGCCTCCAAATGGGCGCCGCCGCGCTCGTCGGTGCCGCGCTGATTGGACTGACCGGCAGCGTCGGCGCGATGGCGTACAGCCAGTACGAGACGTCTGCCGAGCGCGCCGCGCTGATGACGCGCGCGGCGAAAGTCGCCGATTCGGAAGAACGCCTCGCCACTTATCGCGACGATATCGACACCGTCGCCGAGGATCTCGAACGCCGCCAGGCCTTTATCGAGGACATGGTCGCAGCCCTGCCGGAAGACGTGAAGGTGTCCGACCTGAACGCTCGGGACGGCAAGGCGGTCGCCAGCGATACCGCCGAGACGCAGGCCATGGTCGGCAAGGTCAGCGCCGCGATCCCCGAAGCCGCGGCCCTCGCCCGGATCGAGGCGCGCCAGCTCGCCTTCGTCGACGGAATGACCCGCTTCGCCGAAGCCCGCTCGGCGCGCGCCGAAGCGGCGCTGCGCGAACTCGGCCTCAACCCCGCCACCGTGCTTCGCCAGGCCGAGCGCGAGGCGATGGGTGGTCCTCTCGAGAAATTCGCCAGCGCCAGCGGCGGTCCGATCGATCCGCGCTTCGAACGGCTGGGCCTTTCGCTCGCCCGCATGGGTGCGCTCGAACTGAGCCTCGATTCGGTGCCCCAGGTGATGCCCGCATCGGTCGTGCGCATGTCCTCGGGCTTCGGCTTCCGCCGCGATCCCTTCACCGGCGGCGGCGCGATGCATAGCGGGCTCGATTTCGCCGGGCCTATCGGCACGCCGATCCAGGCCGCCGCCAATGGAAGGGTCAGCTTCGTCGGCGTGAAGTCGGGATACGGAAACGTGGTCGAGATCGATCACGGCAACGGCCTCGTCACCCGCTACGCCCACCTGTCCGCCTTCGGCGTGAAGCGCGGTGCCGAAGTCGGCGCCGGCGATCGCATCGCGTCGATGGGCAGCACCGGGCGTTCCACCGGATCGCACCTGCATTTCGAGGTTCGCCTGAACGGGCGCGCCGTCAACCCCCGCACCTTCCTGGAGAGAGCCCCCGATGTTCTCGAAAAAGCCCGCAGCGACGCTACGAGCGCGCAGCAATAACGAGAGAGCCATGACCCCCCGCAACGGCAATTCCACCTTCTCGGTGCTCGGCACCGATATCTCCGTGCACGGCAACATCACCGCCTCCGCCGACCTTCACGTCGACGGCAATGTGGAAGGCGACATCGCCTGTTCCGCGCTGGTCCAGGGCGAAGGCAGCACGATAAACGGCGGCGTCACGGCGGAAACCGCGCGTCTGGCGGGCCGCGTGACCGGATCGATCACCGCGCGCGAACTCACGATCCTCAAGACCGCCCGCATCGACGGCGACGTGCATTACGATGCGCTGACGATCGAACAGGGCGCGCAGGTCCAGGGGCGCTTCGCTCCGCGCGGTGAGGCAAAACCCGCCAAGCCTGCCAAGACCGAAGAGCCGAAGCTGGCGGTCGCCAACTGAGATGATTTCGGCGAGGGGAGCGGGCCTCCCCTCGTTACGTCAGCGCCACGTCAGCCGGGCAGAACCTCGGCGCGCAGCGCCTTGCGGTCGAGTTTGCCGATCATCGTCTTGGGCAGATCGTCGCGCAGCACCACGCGGCTGACACGCTCGTGCTTGCCGATACGGCCGTTGAGCCAGGCGGCGAGCTCCTCGCCCGTCGCGCTTTCGCCTTCGTTGAGCACTGCATAGGCTGCGGGCACTTCGCCGCGATACTCGTCGGGAACGCCGATCACGAGCACTTCCTTGATCGCGGGATGCTGCAACAGCACGTGCTCGACCTGGCTCGGGAAGACCTTGAAGCCGCCCACCGCGATCATGTCCTTGATCCGGTCGACGATGGCGAGGAAACCCTCTTCGTCGATCGTGGCGACATCGCCGGTCCGCAGCCAATCTTCGCCGTTGAAGCGCGCGAAGGCGTCGGCCTGGGTCTCGGGCTTGTTCCAGTACCCGCACATCACCTGCGGGCCGCGCACGGCCAGTTCGCCCGGCTCGCCATCGGGCGCGAGGCGGGTCGGGTCTTCCTTGTCGAGCAGCAGGATCTGCGTCGCCGGAATCGGCTGGCCGATCGTGCCGGGCTTGCGCATCCCTTCATAGGGATTGGTCGAGACGACGCCCGCGCTTTCGGTGAGGCCGTATCCTTCGACCAGCCGCACGCCGGTCCCCTTCTCGAACTTCTCGCGCACCGGTGCGGGCAACGGCGCGCCGCCCGAAATACAGATGCGGAGCGAGGAGAAATCGGTCTTCGCGAAATCGGGGTGGTCGAGCAGCGCCTGGAACATCGTCGGCACACCCGGAAAGGCGCGCGGGCGGCTGTTGGTGATCGTCTTCAGCACCTGCCCCGCATCGAAGCGCGGCAGCATCACGATCCGCCCGCCCTTCACCACCGTACGGTTCAGCACGCAGGTGTTGGCGAAGACGTGGAACAGCGGCAGGGCGCCCAGCACGCTGTCCGGCTCGTTTGGATCGAACGGGTCGATCATGTCGACCTGGATCGCGTTGCTGGCGAGATTGGCGTGGCTCAGCATCGCGCCCTTGGGCGTGCCGGTCGTACCCCCGGTATATTGCAGCAGAGCGAGATCGTCGGCGGAGAGATCGGGCAAGTCTGGCTCTTTGCCATCCAGCCAAATCGCCCAATTCCACTCGAGAAGAACATCGCTCCAAAGGCTGACATCGGGCCGCGAGGGCACCGAGGCGATCTGCTTGCGGCCGAGCGTGCGCAGCGCCAGGCTTTTCAATTTCGGGAGCGCATCGGCCAGCCGGGTGACGACCAAGGTTTCCAGCGAGGAGCGGTCCAGCACCTCCACTGCGGTCGGCAGCAGCATCGGCGAATCAAGCGTTACCAAGAGGCGCGTGCCCGAATCCTCAACCTGCGCGGCCAGTTCCTCCGCCGTGTAGAGCGGCGAGAAATTGACCACCACCGCGCCCGCCATCATCGCCCCGTAATAGGCGGCGACATAGGCGGGCACATTCGGCAGAAACAGGCCGACGCGATCCTTCGGCGCGATCCCGCGTTCGATCAGCCCGGCGGCGAAGCGGCGCGCCTCGGCATAGAGTTCGCGATAAGTGAAATCGCGGCCCATGAATTCGGCAAGAACCGCGTTCGGGATCGCCTGCGCCTGCCGCTCGAAGATCGCAGGCAAAGGCTCGGCATGGATCGCGCTGTTCCAGGGATGCGCGTGGCCGTAATCGGCGGAGGGGAGCGGGTAGCGCTTATTGACAGACATGTCAGTAGCATGGCGCATTCCGACGCTCGCTGACAAGGAAAAAGGTGGCAAACGAAAAGGGCGGAAAAGCGCCCCCGCCTTTCCGCCCCTCATCGATCTTCAGAACGAAGGCGTCAGCCCTCGCCTTCGGCCTCGCTCGCGCGCTTGTTTTCGAGCCAGGCGGCGGCTTCCGCTTCCTGCGCGGCTTCGGCGGCTGCCTTCTGTTCCTCGGCGCGTTCGGCACGCAATTCCTCGATCAGGCGCTCGCGATCACTGGTGCCTTCGGTGGAGGCGGGCGCGACGGTCTCGGCCTCGTCCCCTTCCTCGCTCGCGACCTTCTTGGCCGCCTTGGCGACGACCGCGTCCAATTCGCGTTGCGAACACAGGCCCAGCGTCACCGGATCCTTGGGCTGGATGTTCTGGATGTTCCAGTGCGTGCGATCGCGAATCGCGCCGATCGTGGTGCGGGTCGTCCCGATCAGCTTGCCGATCTGCGCGTCCGAAATCTCCGGGTGGTTGCGCAGCAGCCAGGCGATGCCGTCAGGCTTGTCCTGCCGCTTCGACACGGGCGTGTAGCGCGGGCCCTTGGTGCGGCTGACCGCGACGGGCGCGCGCTGCATCTTGAGCGCATAGCTGCTGTCCGCCTGGCCCTTCTCGATCTCACCCTGCGTCAATTCGCCGGCATGGACCGGATCGCGCCCGGTGTATTTCGCGCCTGCCAGATCGTCCGCCATGGCCTGGACTTCGAGGATGTGCAGGCCGCAGAATTCCGCGATCTGTTCGAAGCTGAGGCCGGTGTTGTCGACCAGCCAGGTGGCGGTCGCATGCGGCATGAGGGGCTTGGGTTGGTCGGCCATTTTCGGCGCCTTTTCTGATGACCTGAAATAGGAAGGGCCGCCCCTTGCGGAGCGGCCACTGCCCCTATCATGTAGGCCGAACCGTCCCCGTCCGCAAGCGCGGCGTGCTCCGGGGGAGCGGAAGCGGGGTTCAGGCCGTCGCCGATTGATCGGCCGACTGGTCGAGCGGCGCCAGCCCGGCGAGGAATTGCGCGGTCGCCGCCTCCCAGCTGAAGCTCGCCCCGTAGCGCGCGCAATCCCTGCGGTCGCAGAACAGCGCGGCGGAGATGGCCCGGTCGAGATTGTCGGCCAGCGCGCCGACCGCGTCGGTCACGATGTCGCGCGGGCCGGGGACGGGGAAGGCCGCGACCGGCGTGCCGCAGGCGAGCGCTTCGATCATGACCAGGCCGAACGTGTCGGTCCGGCTGGGGAAGACGAAGACATCCGCTCCGGCATAGCATCCCGCCAGCGCGCGTCCGCTACGCCGCCCGAGGAAATGCGCGTGCGGGTAACGGGCGCGCAGGGTTTCGAGGGCGGGCCCGTCTCCTACCACCACCTTGCTCCCCGGATAGGTGCCGGCGAGAAAGGCTTCGAGATTCTTCTCCGGCGCGACTCGCCCGACATAGAGCTGGATCGGCCCTTCCAGCGCGGCGAATTCCGGCGGGGGCGGCGCATCGGGAGTGAAGCAGGCGAGATCGACGCCGCGGCTCCAGCCGTGCAATTGGTCGAGCCCGTGGGCACGCAGCTCGTCCGCTATGCTTTCGGTCGCGACCAGGATGCGCTGGGCGGGGGCATGAAACCACCGGATATACCGCCAGAACCATGCGGCGGGCAGGCGCGTGCGCTGCGCCACGTAATCGGGGAACTGGGTGTGATAGGCCGTGGTGAAGCGCGTGCCACTGTCCACGCAATAGCGCCGCGCGGCGAGCCCCAGGGGCCCTTCGGTGGCGATGTGGATGGCATCGGGCGCGAAGGCGCGCAGGCTCTGCGCGACCGCACCGGGCGCGGCGAGGGCGAGGCGGATTTCGGGATAGGTCGGGCAGGGGAAGCTCGCGAACTGGTCGGGCGAGATCGTCAGGATTTCGTGGCCCTGCGCGCGCAACACGTCGCAGGTCGTGGTCAGCGTTCGGACCACGCCGTTCATCTGCGGCAGCCACGCATCGGTGACGATCGCGATGCGGCGCGGACCATGGGAAGACGCGTGTGATGGAAAGGCGGCCGAAGCGGTCGGTTCGATATTCGTCCTGCCCTCCACCCACAGGCGCGTGGGTGCGTTCACGCCGCTTCCCGCGATGCGGCAGATTCCTCCACTGACGCAGATTCCGACGCCGATTCCGGCACCGGGGCCGCATCGCGCTGCGCCACCTCTTCGGCCCAGTGGAGGATTTCCATCCGCCCGTCGAAATGTTCGACCAGCGCGTTGCACCCTTCGACCCAGTCGCCGTCGTTGTAATACTGGACGGTCTCGCCCTCGTGCTGGAAATCGCGCATGTCGGCGGTGTGGATATGGCCGCAGACCACGCCGTCCACGCCGCGCTCGCCCGCCGCCCGTGCCACCACCTCCTCGTATTTGGAGATGAATTCGACCGCGTTCTTGACCTTGTGCTTGGCCGCTTTCGACAAGGACCAATAGGGCAGGCCGAAGCGGCGGCGGATCGCGTTGACCCACAGGTTCAGACCCATCGCCGCGTGATAGAGCGCGTCGCCGAAGAAGGCGAGCCAGCGATGGGCGAGCATGATCGTGTCGAATTCGTCGCCATGCAGCACCATCAGGCGCCGCCCGTCCGCCGTGTCATGGAAGGCGGCGCGCGCGATCTCCACACCACCGAAATTCATGCCCGCGAAGGGGCGCACCATCTCATCGTGATTGCCGGGGATATAGACGATCCGCGTACCGCGCTTGGCACGCTTGAGGATGCGCCAGACGATGTCGTTGTGCGAGGCGGGCCAATAGACCTTCTTCTTCAGCCGCCACCCGTCGATGATGTCGCCGACCAGATACATCGTCTCGCTGTCGGTATGGTCGAGGAAGTCGATCAGCAGGTTCGCATTGCACCCCTTGGTGCCGAGATGGACGTCGCTGATCCAGATCGTGCGGAATTTGCGCCTTTCGCCGATCACGCGTTCGGGCACGGCGGGCTGTATCGCCGGAAAGCTGGCGATATTCGCCCCCAGAGCGGCGAATTTTTCGATGTCCCCAGGCAGGTCTTTCTTGGGCAGTTCGGTCACGGCGTGTCTCCCACCATTCGGGAGCAAGCCTAGCGCGGCAATGTTACAGGCGAACCGCAGTCACGTGACCGAACCGGGACATTGCTTCATTTGGGCGTCGATCTGGCGTCAGTCCGCCGCGACCTTCAGCACGATCTTGCCGATATGATCGCCCGCCTCCATCCGCCGGTGCGCATCCGCCGCGCGGGCGAGCGGGAAGGTCTCGTCCATGATCGGACGGATGGTGCCGTCCTCGAACAGCGGCCAGGCATGGTTGTGGATCTCGTCGGCCAGAAGAGCCTTGAATTCGTCCGAACGCGGGCGGAGCGTCGATCCGGTCATCGTCTGGCGGCGGCTCATCAGTTTGGCCATGTTGATCTCGGCCTTGATCCCGCCGAGCACCGCGATGGTGACGTGCCGCCCGTCTTCGGCCAGGCAATCGAGATTACGCTGCACGTAATCGCCCGACACCATGTCGAGGATCACGTCCGCGCCGCGCCCTTCGGTGGCCTTGCGCACCGCCTCGACGAAATCCTGCGTCTTGTAATTGATCGCGAGATCGGCGCCGATCTCGCGCGCTTCGGCGCATTTTTCGTCGCTGCCTGCGGTCGTCAACACGGTGAGGCCGAATTCCTTGGCCAGCATGATCGCCATCGTGCCGATCCCGCTGGTCCCGCCATGGACCAGCAGAGTCTCGCCATCGCGCGCCCAGCCGCGTTCGAAGACATTGTGCCACACGGTGAACAGCGTTTCGGGGATCGCCGCCGCCTCGTCCATCGGCATCCGATCGGGCACGTGCAGGCAATGGCCCGAATGGGCGAGGCAGTATTCGGCATAGCCCCCGCCCGAAACCAGGGCGCAGACCGGCTGGTTCAGCATTTCGGGCGGCGCGCCTTCTCCGATCGCGACCACCGTGCCCGACACTTCCAGACCGGGCAGAGGCGAAGCACCCGGAGGGGGCGGATAGAGGCCCTGGCGCTGGATCACGTCCGGCCGGTTGACGCCTGCATGGCTGACCTTGATCAGCACTTGGTTGGCGCCGGGTTCGGGCACCGGACAGTCCTTCGCCACCAGCACATCGGGACCGCCGGGTTCGTCGAACCCGATGGCGGTCATCCGTTCGGGTAGGCTCGCAACCATCGCTATCCCCATTTCTGCAACTTCTCGCCCCGGCGCCTTCGTCTATCGCGCGATTCGTTTGACAGCAACCGGCCTTGCTTGCGAGAATGGGGACCGATGGACGAAGACGACCGGCCCCGACGCGCAGGCGACGCCGCCTCTTTGCTGGCGAAGGAGGACCTCGCGCCCTATTCGCAGGGCGAGCTGGCCGAGCGGATCGCACTCCTCGAAGCCGAGATCGCCCGCGTGCGCCGCCACAGCGCCCATGCCGAGGCGCATCGCGCCGCCGCCGACGCGCTGTTCGGCAAAAAGGATTGAGCGGGAGCGATGCGGGGCCTCACAATCGCCGCAATGCTTCCCATATTCCATCGACGATACAGCCGCGGCTCATCCGCGCCGTGTAGACTGTCCTTCCCGCCTTTTCCGGCGGAAAACCCAGCGAAAGACCCCTGAATGCCCAGTTTCGCCCAAAACCTCGAAAAGACCCTTCACCAGGCTCTGGCCGATGCGTCCGAGCGGCGGCACGAATACGCCACGCTCGAACATCTGCTGCTGGCGCTGATCGACGACGAGGACGCGGCGCAGGTCATGAATGCCTGCGGAGTCGACCTGTCCGAACTGACCGCGGTGGTGCGGCAATATCTCGAACAGGAATACCAGTCGCTGCGCAGCGACGACGACGATGCCGATCCCCAGCCGACCGCCGGATTCCAGCGCGTGGTCCAGCGCGCGATCCTGCACGTCCAGTCTTCGGGCAAGGACACGGTGACCGGCGCGAACGTGCTGGTCGCGCTGTTTTCCGAACGCGACAGCTACGCCGTCTATTTCCTCCAGCAACAGGATATGAGCCGGCTGGATGCGGTCAGCTTCATCAGCCACGGCATCGGCAAGGGCGGGCGCCCGGGCGAGGTCCGCACGCCGCAGGGCAGCGCGGAAGACGCCGCACCCGAGGCGGAGGCCGAGAAGGGCAAGGACGCCAAGAAGGAAACCGCGCTCGACCAGTTCACCGTCGATCTCAACAAGAAGGCGGAAAGCGGCAAGGTCGATCCCTTGATCGGTCGCGGGCCGGAGGTCGACCGGACGATCCAGATCCTGTGCCGCCGCAGCAAGAACAACCCGCTCTATGTCGGCGATCCCGGCGTCGGCAAGACCGCGATCGCGGAAGGGCTGGCGCGCAAGATCGTGGAAGGCGAAGTGCCCGAGGTGCTGTCCGAGGCCGTGATCTATTCGCTCGACATGGGCGCGCTGCTCGCCGGAACGCGCTATCGCGGCGATTTCGAGGAACGCTTGAAGCAGGTCGTTACCGAACTCGAAGGGATGCCGCACGCGATCCTGTTCATCGACGAGATCCACACCGTGATCGGCGCGGGCGCGACCAGCGGCGGGGCGATGGATGCGTCGAACCTCTTGAAGCCAGCTCTGTCGAGCGGCGCGATCCGCTGCATCGGCTCGACCACCTACAAGGAATTCCGCAACCACTTCGAAAAGGACCGCGCCCTGCTGCGCCGGTTCCAGAAGATCGACGTGAACGAGCCCACGGTCGAGGATACGATCAAGATCCTGAAGGGCCTCAAGACCGCGTTCCAGGATCACCACAAGGTGACCTACACCGCCGACGCGCTGAAGACGGCGGTGGAACTGAGCGCGCGCTACATCAACGACCGCAAATTGCCCGACAAGGCGATCGACGTGATCGACGAGGTCGGCGCGATGCAGATGCTCGTGCCGCCCAGCCGTCGCAAGAAGAAGATCACCAGCCGCGAGATCGAGGCGGTGATCGCGACGATGGCGCGCATCCCCCCGAAATCGGTTTCGAAGGACGACAAGAAGGCGCTCGAAAATCTCGAACGCGATCTGAAGCATGTCGTGTTCGGGCAGGATTCGGCGGTGCATCGCCTGTCGACCGCGATGAAGTTGAGCCGCGCAGGGCTTCGCGATCCCGACAAGCCGATCGGCTCGTTCCTGTTTTCCGGCCCCACCGGCGTCGGCAAGACCGAGGTCGCGCGCCAGCTCGCCTCGATCATGGGCATCGAGCTGAAGCGGTTCGATATGTCCGAATATATGGAGCGGCACAGCGTGTCGCGCCTGATCGGCGCGCCTCCGGGCTATGTCGGCTACGACCAGGGCGGATTGCTGACCGACGCGGTCGATCAGAACCCGCATTGCGTCCTGCTGCTGGACGAGATCGAGAAGGCGCACCCGGACCTCTTCAACATCCTGTTGCAGGTGATGGATAATGGCCGCCTGACCGATCATCACGGCAAGACGGTCGATTTCCGCAATGTCGTACTGATCATGACGACCAATGCGGGCGCCGCCGACATGGCGCGCAGCGGGATTGGCTTCGGCGACGTTTCGAAGGAGGATGCGAGCGAGGAAGCGGTGAAGCGGATGTTCACGCCCGAATTCCGCAACCGCCTCGATGCGATCGTGCCCTTCGCCTATCTCGGCAAGGACACGGTGGGCCGCGTGGTCGACAAGTTCATCCTCCAGCTCGAATTGCAATTGTCCGAACAGAATGTCGATATCCAGTTCGACAAGGATTCGCGCGACTGGCTGGCCGACAAGGGCTATGACCGCCTCTATGGCGCGCGCCCGATGGGCCGCTTGATCCAGGACAAGATCAAGCAGCCGCTGGCCGAGGAATTGCTGTTCGGCAAGCTCGCCGATGGGGGCGAGGTCCAGGTCACGATCAAGGACGGCAAGCCCAGTTTCGAGCTGACGCCCGCTCCGCCCAAGGCGAAGAAAGTGGCGGCGAAGAAACCCGCCGCGAAGAAGAAAAAGGGTGCGTCGGCCAAACCTGCCGCAGATGCCAATGAGAGCGGAGACAGCGAAGCCTGATCGCCACAGCGACCGGCAAACCGCTCGCATGACGGGACAAAGCGGGGGTCGGCGTTTGTCGGCCCCCGTTTGCATTTGAACGGGTTTGCCGGGCCGTCCGGTTGCAGAGAACGCGCTGCCGTCTTAGGCCCCGGATACGCAATTGGGGGTGCGCGCATGTCGGTTCTGGAAGTCTCGAATCTCGTCAAACGCTTCGACGGCGTTCTGGCGGTGGACGATCTGTCCTTCTCGGTCGCGCCGGGGGAAATTTTCGGTTTTCTCGGCGGAAACGGCGCGGGCAAGACCACGACCCTGCGCATGGTGCTCGACATCATCCGCCCGACCTCGGGTAGCATCCAGGTGTTCGGCAGCGCGCCCGGCCGCCGCAACGCGCAGGCGATCGGCTTCCTTCCCGAAGAACGCGGCCTTTATGCCGGAATGAGCGCGATCGACACGATCGTCTATTTCGGGCGGCTGAAGGGCATGGATTCGACCGAAGCGCGCCGCCGCGGAATGGAATTGCTGTCCCGTTTCGACCTGGCCGACCGCGCCAAGAGCGATATCGGCGATATGTCCAAGGGCATGGCCCAGAAGGTCCAGCTAGCGACGTCGCTGGTCAACGATCCCGAACTGCTGATGCTCGACGAGCCGTTCTCCGGCCTCGATCCGGTCAATCAGGGCCTGCTCGAAAACGAGATCCTGCGCGCATCCGAACGCGGCGCGGCGGTGATCTTTTCGACTCACGTGATGCAGCACGCGGAGCGGCTGTGCGATCGGCTGCTGCTGCTGAAGAAGGGCAGCAAGCGTTTCGAAGGCACGCTGGAAGAGGCGCGCGCCGCCCTGCCTGCGCGGCTCGTCGCCTGCGCGAAGGAGGATCTGTCGCGCATTCCCGGCGTCGCGCGGGCGGCTTCGGGCGACGGTCTCGAGGATGGCTGGCACGACTGGACATTGCATCTCGAACCGGGCGTGCCCGCTGCCGACATCCTCGAATATTGCACCACTCACGGCATCGCGCTGCGCCGGTGGGACGAACATCAGGCCAGCCTGCATGACGTCTTCGTGAGGATGGTGGGCGAGGAACCCGCCCCGGCCCGCACCGAAAAGGAGATCGCGGCATGAACCGGGCCGCTTCGATGAACGGCATCCTCCTCGTCGCCGCGCGCGAGATTCGCCAGATCCTGAAGATGAAGAGCTTCTGGCTGACGCTGCTGATCCTGCCCGTGGCGCTCGCCATCGGTCCCCTTTTCGCCGAGACGCTGGAGGATGACGAGCCGACGCGGGTCGTCGTGGTGGACCGCTCGGGCGGGCAGACCGCCGATGCGCTCGAAGCGCGCTTCGCGGCCGAGGATGCGCAATGGCTGCTGCGCGACCTCTCGCGCTACGTCCAGCGCTACGATCTCGAAGCCGCCGACCCCCAGGCCCCCTGGGCGCAGCATGATCGCTGGTATACCGGCGCCGATATCGCCGCCTTTGAAGCAGCCGGCGGGCTCGATGCGGCGCTCGCGAAGATCGACGCGGTGCGCCCGGAAGGCGTGCCGGAATTCGAGCCCGACGCGCCCGATTACAGCTTCGAGCCTGCCCCGGCCGAACTCGCGAGCGCTCAGGGCGACGCGTTCGGCGAGGCGGCGCGCGCGCTGTTCGACGCGGATGACGACACCGCGCCCGAGATCGTGGTGCTGATCGGCGAGAGCTATCCCGCCGACCCGCGCATCCAGCTGTTCTCCGCCGACCAGCCGCGCGGCAGCTTCGTATCGACCATGCAGGAAGTCCTGACGGGCGATCTTCGCGCGCGCCTGCTCGCCAGCCAGGGCGTCTCGCGCGCCGACGCGGCGGCAGTGCAGAGCGCGGCCCCGGTGATCGCGGTCGACACTCCGCCCCCCGGCGGCGGCGCGCGCGAGACGCTGCTGGTGCGATCGATCGTGCCGCTCGCGCTCGCCTATATCCTGATGATGAGCCTGATGCTGTCGGGCAGCTGGATGTTGCAGGGTTCGGTCGAGGAGCGGTCGAACAAGCTGCTCGAATCCCTCCTCGCCTGCATCCGGCCCGAGGATCTGATGTATGGCAAGCTGCTCGGCTCGCTCAGCGTCGGATTGCTGATGATCCTCGTCTGGGGCGCGTGTGCGGGCGCGGCCGCCTATGCGACGCAGGGCGCCATATCGGACATGATCCGCCCTGCGCTGGAGCCGGTCTCCAGCCCCGGCATCATCGCTGCGATCCTGTTCTTCTTCATCGCGGGCTATATCCTGATCTCCGCTTTGTTCGTGGCGATCGGTGCGATGGTCGATTCGATGAGCGAGGCGCAGGGTTATCTAATGCCGGTGCTGCTCCTGATCCTGCTGCCGATCACCTTCCTGATCCAGGCGATCCTGGCGGGCAATTCGGGCTGGATGGTGCAGGTTCTGACCTGGGTGCCGTTATGGACGCCCTTCACCGTCATGGCGCGGCTGGGCATGGGCATCGAATGGTGGGAGATGGTCGGATCGGGCATTCTGCTCGCTGCGACGATCGTGCTGGAACTGGTCCTGATCGGCCGCCTGTTCCGCGCCAGCCTACTCTCAACCGGCCAGAAACCGAGCCTCAAGAAGATCGTCGAGCGGTTTCGCCGTACGCCTGCGTAACCGCCTGACGGGAACGGGTTGTTTGAGCGCGTAACTTCCTGACGGGAACGCGTTTCTCGTGCGCGCAACCTCCTGACGGGAACGCGTTTCTCGTGCGCGCAACCTCCTGACGGGAACGCTTGTGGGCCCCCGCGCTTGAATCGGGCATGTCCGCCCCCTTCTCGTGGATCAGGCCCGAACCGTGGGGCATTCATGTCGTTCCGGCGGACGCCTGGGTTGATCCTTCGCGCCCCGTCGAACGCGCGCTCGTCACCCACGGCCATGCCGATCACGCGCGCGGCGGGCATGGGCAGACCGTCGCCACGCCCGAAACGCTGGCGATCATGGAATTGCGCTATCGCACCGGGGCGCAGGACGAAGCGGGCGAGATTCCGCACAAGGCCGTCCCGGTCGAATATGGCGAGACGATCACCCTGCCCGGCGACGTGCAGGCGACCTATTTTCCCGCCGGCCACGTTCTCGGCAGCGCGCAGATCCTCTTGGAACACGCGGGCGAGCGGATCGTGTGCACCGGCGATTACAAGCGTCGCGCCGATCCGACCTGTCCACAATTCCAGGTCGTCCCCTGCGACATCTTCATCACCGAGGCGACCTTCGGCCTGCCGCTGTTCACCCACCCCCCGATCGCGGAGGAGATGGCGAAGCTGCTCGACCGGCTGGCCGCCCATCCCGATCGCTGCGTCCTCGTCGGGGCCTATGCGCTGGGCAAGGCGCAGCGGGTGATCGCCGAACTGCGCGCCGCCGGGCATCACGATCCGATCTATCTCCACGGCGCGATGGAGAAGATGTGCCGCTTATACGAGGAACACGGTGTCGATCTCGGCGAGCTGCGGCTGGTCGCGGATCATACCAAGGACGAGATGCGCGGCAGCGTGGTGGTCTCGCCGCCAAGCGCGCTCAACGACCGCTGGAGCCGCCGCCTGCCCGATCCGATCACCGCCATGGCGAGCGGCTGGATGCGCGTTCGCCAGCGCGCCCGCCAGCGCAATGTCGAACTGCCGCTGATAATCTCCGACCACGCCGATTGGGGCGAGCTGACGCGCACCATCGAAGAGGTCGACCCGGTCGAGACCTGGATCACCCACGGGCGCGAGGATGCGCTGCTGCGCTGGTGCCAGCTGCATCAAAGGCGGGCGCGGGCATTGGCCATGGTCGGATACGAGGACGAGGATGACTGAGGGTTCGCGCGGAGACAGGGAGACGCGGAGGGACTTTGTCTGCGCCGCGGGCGCTACCTGTCGTTTAGGCGCTCACGGGGGCACAGGGGGACAGAGAAAGCACCAAGTATTCTCCGTGCCTCTGTGCCTCTGTGAGCGTATATTTCTGAAAGCGCCTGCGGCGCAGACAAAATCTCCGCATGAAATCAGCCGAGCGCGGCGCTGATGGAGGAATTCGCCGCCCTGATCGACGCGCTGGTCTATACGCGCAGTCGCAACGAGAAATTGCGGCTGATCGCGGAGTATCTGCGCGCGACGCCCGATCCCGATCGCGGCTGGGCGCTGGCTGCGCTGTCCGACGGGCTGGACTTTCCCGCGGTCAAATCCTCCACGATTAGAAACCTGCTCAAGGACCGGGTCGATCCGGTCCTGTGGACGCTCAGCCGTGATTTCGTGGGCGATACCGCTGAAACGGCGAGCCTGTTGTGGCCCGCTCCCGAGCACCCCCCCTCTCCTCCAAGCGTCAGCGAAGCAGTCGAGCTGCTCGAGGGGATGAACCGCAAGAGCGTGTTCGTCGACTTGCCGAACCTGCTCGACCGGCTCGACGCGTCGGGGCGCTATGCGCTGTTGAAGCTTGCCACCGGGGGAATGCGGATCGGCGTATCGAGCCGCCTTGCCAAGACCGCCTTCGCGCAGGCCTTCGGCGTCTCGGTGGAAGAGGTCGAGGAATACTGGCACGGCCTCACCCCGCCCTTTCCCAAATTGTTCGCCTGGGCCGCCCATGGCGAGGCGCCGCCCGACATGGCGAACCTGCCGACCTTCCGCCCCTTCATGCTCGCTCATCCGCTCGAAGAGACGGTGGTCGACCTCGCCGATTACGTCGCGGAGTGGAAATGGGACGGCATTCGCGTTCAGCTGGTCCGCGCCGGGGACGAGACCAAGTTGTTCTCGCGCTCGGGCGACGATATCTCGGCCACTTTCCCTGAACTGCTCGACGTGTTGCCTTTCCCCGCCGTGCTCGATGGCGAATTGCTGGTGCGCGGGTCGCATCAGGGGGGTGAAGCCAACGATGTCACGCAAGGCGGCGCGGCGAGCTTCAACGCCTTGCAGCAACGGCTGGGGCGCAAGACCGTGTCGAAAAAGATGCTGGCCGAAGCGCCCGCCTTCGTGCGGCTCTACGATGCGCTGCTGATCGACGGCGAGGATCTGCGCGCGCTGCCGTGGACCGAGCGGCGCAAACGCCTGGAAGCGCTGATGGCGCGCCTGCCCGATACGCATTTCGATCTCTCCCGCGTGGTCGAGGCACGCGACTTTGAACACCTTGCCCAGATCCGCGAAGGCAGCCGCGACGACGCGATCGAAGGCCTCATGCTGAAGCGCAAGGACAGCCCCTATATCGCCGGGCGGCGCGTGGGATATTGGTACAAGTGGAAGCGCGATCCGCTCCTTGTCGATTGCGTGCTGATGTACGCCCAGCGCGGCAGCGGCAAACGATCGAGCTTCTATTCCGACTACACGTTCGGATGCTGGGACGGCGATCCCGACAAGGGCGCGGACCTGCTCCCCGTCGGCAAGGCCTATTCTGGCTTCACCGACGAGGAGTTGAAGAAGCTCGACCGCCATGTGCGCCAGAACACGGTCAATCGCTTCGGCCCGGTGCGCGAGACCGACAAATCGCTCGTCTTCGAAGTCGCCTTCGACAGCGTGCATGAAAGCAAGCGCCACAAATCCGGCCTCGCCATGCGTTTTCCCCGCATCCACCGCATCCGCTGGGACAAGCCGGTGCACGAAGCGGATAGGATCGAAGCGCTCAAGGCCTTGATCCGCGATTGAGGGAGTGCTTTGGCGGGGCGATGCCGCAGACCCGCCCTTCGCTTCGCGCGCTCCAGCTCGGCCTGTCGGGCCTTGCCGGCCTGCTCGATGCAACCGGCTTCCTGATCGCCAACGGGTATTTCGTCAGCTTCATGTCGGGCAATACGACCCAGTTGGGCGTGAACGCGCTCGACGGAATCGGGTCGGTGCTGCTCCCCGCCGGACTGATCGCCTGCTTCCTCGGCGGGGTGAGCGCGGGCGCGGCCATCGGCTGGACCAGCCGGGTCTGGCCGCGCACGCTGCTGCTGGCGACCTCGCTGGCGCTGATATCGGCGGCAGCCGTGGCCTATGCGCTGGGCAGTACGCTGGGTTTCCTGATCCCGGCGGGTTTTGCGATGGGAGTGGTCAACAACGTCTTCCTGCGCGACGACAGCTCCGCAGCGGGCGTCACCTACATGACCGGCGCGCTGGTCCGTATCGGGCAGAATTTCGCCGCGCGCTGGATGAAGCGCGATGACCGGATCAAGCCGGGTTACGGGCCGCTATGGCTGTGCCTGCTGGGGGGCGCGGTGCTGGGAACGTGGCTGCACACCTTCGACGGCGCGATCGGCCCCGCGGTCGCGGTCGGTGCCAATGCGCTGCTGCTGGTGCTCGCCTGGCGGACCGAGAAAGGCCAAGCCCACCCCGCTTAGTCGCGCGGCGCGACTTCGAGGCGTTACAACGATAAATCAGCCCACTCAGTTGCTTCTCCGTTCGCAGACGGTATGTTCTTCCTCTGTTCAAAAGGTAGGATGCCATGCCGGATCAAGAACCTGTTCATTTGATCGAGGACGAAGAAACGGGTGATCGTTTCTTAATCTACGGCGATGGCTCCGGGACTCACGTCGAACTCAATTACGAGGGCGATAACTTGTGGATGACGCAGGCTCAGATCGCAGAGCTTTTTGGTCGGGATCGATCAACAATAACCAAACATATCAGTAACATATTTGATGAAGGTGAGCTCGAAGAGGAGACTTCTGTGCAAAAATTGCACAGAAGTCACGGGAGGCCAGCGACCCTCTACAGCTTAGATGTCGTGATTTCGGTCGGTTACCGTGTAGCCTCCCGGCAAGCGACGCTGTTCCGAAAATGGGCAACCGACAAGCTCGTCCAGTTTGCGACCAAGGGTTTCGTGATCGATGCCCCACGCCTCAAATCGCCCAAGAACCGGGATCGGATTGCCGAACTCAAGGAGATCATCCGGGACATTCGGTCAGACGAAGCGAATGTCTATAGAGAGCTTCGACAGATTTGCACCATGTGCCAGGACTACGACAAGCAATCCGCGACCTGGCAAGAATTCTATCGTCACACGCAAGCGAAGCTGGTCCACGCGGTCTGCTCGAACACTCCTGCCGAGATACTTCGGCTGAGGGCCGATGCTTCCGAACCGAATATGGGGCTCACCAATTGGCCTAACGAGAATATTCGGAAATCCGATGTCATCGTTTCCAAGAACTATCTCGGAGAGAGCGAGGTCAGAGAACTCAATCGCCTTACGGTCATTCTCCTAGATATCTTCGAAGATCAGATGGATCTCGGTCGACTCCATACGATGCGGGAAGCTTCCTCGCTCCTGGACAGCCAACTCTTTAGCCTCGGACGCAACCTCCTGCGAAGCGGCGGGCGGGTGAAAATGACCGAAGCCAAGCGCCACGCCGAACGCGAATATGGAAAGTTCAAGGCCGAACAGAAACGCCTGCGCCATGAAGAGGCGGACGCGGCCATAGCGGAAATAAAAGCTGCGCAGAAAGCGCTGACAAAACGGTCGTAATTAGGGGGCGTCGGAGATCGCCGCCGCGTGGTCCTTCGCGTTCTGGGTGTAGTGCATCACGCCAGCGCGCATTCCCATGACCGCCGCATCGTCGAGATCGCGTAGCTTCTTCGCCGGGCGGCCCGCCCATAATTCGCGCTCGCCCATGACCTTGTTCTCGGTCAGCATGGCGCCAGCGGCCAGCATCGCGTCGCTGCCGATCACCGCCTTGTTCATCGCGATGGCGCCCAGACCGACGAAACCGCGATCGTGGATCGTGCAGCCATGGACCATCGCCATATGGCCGATCAGCACATCGTCCCCGATCACCAGCGGGCTGCCATCGGGATCGCCGGGACGCGGAGGGTCGCAATGGAGGATGCTGCCGTCCTGCACATTGGTCCGTTCCCCGATGCGGATCGTGAAAACATCGGCGCGCAGCACGCAATTGTACCAGATCGAGCTGTCCGCCCCGATCTCGATATCGCCGATCAGCGTGCAGCCGGGCGAGACGAAGGCGCTGTCGTGGATCCTGGGTGTCTTCCCGTGGATGGGCACGATGCGGACGCCGGGTCTTGCGAGGGTCATGACCCGCTACCCAGCACATTCTGCCACTGGATGAAAGGCAGGATGCTGGCGAAATCGTCGGTCCATACGCGTTCGGCGGGCGGCGGCAGGCGGTGCCAGGAAAGGTCGGGCCGCGCGGACAAAAGCTTGGCGAGGCCCGCTGGATCGCGCGTCATCACCACCCAGAGCGAGGGCGATATCCCGTCCGCGAAGGGCGGGTCCTGATGCGATCGCAGCACGGCGATCATCCCGTTGCGTTCGGCCAGTGCCGCCATCATCGGGGTGAGATCGATGAAGCGGTTGGAGATATGCACGAGCAGCAAGCCATCCTCCGCCAACGTGCGGCGATAAATGCCGAAGGCTTCGTCGGTGACGAGATGGAGGGGTATCGCGTCCGAACTGAAGGCGTCGATCACGAGTGCATCGAAGCGATTGTTTGCGCTCATACTGTCGCGATAGCGATCCAGCATGATGCGCGCATCGCCCAGATGGATCGTGGCGTCCGGCGCGCAATCGGAAAGGAAGGTGAAGGTCTCGTCGCGCGAATAGGACAGGACGGTGCGGTCGATCTCGAAGAAATCCCATTTCTGCCCCGGCTGGCGATAGCAGGCGAGCGTGCCCACCCCCAGCCCGACCACGCCGACGCGCGCGGAGGGTCCGGCAATATCGGGCAATTCGGCGAGCGCCGCGCCGACGCCCGAATCGGGGCCGTAATAGGTCGTCGGTCGGCGGCGGCGGTCGGGCGCGGTGAACTGGAGCCCGTGCAAAGTCGTCCCGCTGACGAGCGAGCGCTTGCCCTCTTCCGGCAAGTCGCGGATCGTGTAGATGCCGAAATAGCTGCGGTCGCGCGATCCTTCGAGCGATGTCGCCAGCGTCTGATAGCCGCCGCGCCCCAGCATCAGCGCGGCGAGGACCAGCACCGTGGCGCGTCCGTGCCCCAGCAGGAGGACGCCGCACAGCGCCACCGCGATCATGCCCGTCAGAAC
The DNA here is from genome assembly GCF_009827295.1 of Qipengyuania pelagi. Taxonomy (NCBI): domain Bacteria; kingdom Pseudomonadati; phylum Pseudomonadota; class Alphaproteobacteria; order Sphingomonadales; family Erythrobacteraceae; genus Qipengyuania; species Qipengyuania pelagi. The sequence goes on from NZ_WTYD01000002.1 coordinate 275,565, forward strand.
GAGCGTATCGTCCTGCGCGATCACCCAGCGGTTGATGAGGACTGCGATGCCCGCCGCCGCGATCAGCAGCGCGGCGACCGCGATTTTCCTTTGCGGCCCGGTCAGTCCCAGCCGCTCCATCCAGGCGACCAGGGGCCGGTCGGGCAACAGGGCGGCACCCGCGAGGACGAGTATGGGATGCTCCCACACCCAGTCGAAGACCAGCGGCGCCACCAATGCGGTGAACGCACCGCCCAGCGCGCCGCCCGCGCTCATGACGAGATAGAACAGGGTCAGGCGGCGCGGGCTCGGTCGTTCGAAATAGAGGCGGCGGTGCAGCGCGGTCGCCAGCACGAACAGCATCAGCACGGTGGCGAAGCCGATCGAGAGGCTGGCCGCGTTCTGGCTCACCATCGCCATGCCCCCCGCCAGCAAGACCACGACCGGCGCCACGCGGGCGAGCGTATAACCCAGCGCGCTGCGCTCGTTGAAGGCGAAGACGAAGCTCAACAGATAGAGGCCAAGCGGGATCACCCACAAAAGCGGCATCGCGACGATATCGGTGGTGAGATGCGTCGTCGTCGACAGCATCAGGCCCGAAGGGACGGCGGACAGCGCGAGCCACAGCGCGATGCGGCGCCAGCCGATCGGTTCGGCCTCGCTGTCAGAAATCACTGACTCGTCACCCACGGGCGCATCGCGCCGCATCCAGGCCGCCGCCGCGACCAGCCCGATGAGCAGCACATAGCCCGCGCTCCACACCCAGCTCTGCGATCCCAGCGGCAGGTTCGGTTCGAGGAACAGTGGATAGGCGAGCAATCCGGCGAAGCTCCCCAGATTGGACGCGGCATAGAGCCAATAGGGATCGCCCGCATCGGGGTCCGCCGCATACCAGCGCTGCATCAGCGGCGCCTGGGCCGACACGGCGAAGAAAACCGGGCCGATGGTCAGGACGAACAGGAGCGGCACCCACAGCGCCTCAAAACCTTGCGACGCGGGCGGTGCGAGATCGGCGAGCGCGATGGGCAGCGTCAGCCCCGCCAGCGCGAGAACCGCGAGATGGATCAGAGCCTGTCGCTTCAGCGGCAGACGCGCGATCGCATGGGCATAGGTGTATCCGGCCAGCAGCAGCGCCTGATAGACCAGCATCGCGCTGTTCCAGACCGCGGGGGCGCCGCCCAGTTGCGGGAGCGCCATGCGCGCGACCAGAGGCTGAACGAGGAACAGCAGGAAACTGCCCGCCAGCACGGTCGCGACGAAAAGCGGGCGGGCGATCATGCGCGGTTCCGCCATTCCCCGTGCGAAAGACTGTAGAGGATGGTCGGATTGTCCTCGGGCGGGAAACGCGGATCGTCGAAATCGAGATCCATGCGGCGGCGCATTCCGATCCGCTCCATCAGGCTCAAGCTCGGGACATTGGCCTCGCTCGTCAGCGCGACGACATGCGGCGCCGCGTGGCGCGTGAATGCCCATTCGAGCACCGCCTCCACCATTTCGCGCGCGAAGCCCTGACGCCAGCGATCCTCGCGCACCAGCCAGCCGATCTCCATGTCGCCGGGGTTCTTCGCATTCTCGCTATCGACGCGCTTCAACCCGCAATGCCCGATCAGATCGCCGCTCGCCTTCTCGATTCCGAACAGGAAGGAAAAGCCTTCGCGGGCGTGCAATTGCATCGTCTTGGCGTGCTTGGCCTCGATATCGGCCAGTTCGAGCGGCCCGCCCAGATGCCGCATGACCGCAGGCGTGTTGAGGACGCGGAACTGCGTTTCGGCATCCCCTTCCCCGATCGTGCGCAGGACCAGTCGCTCGGTCTCGAGCACGATGTCAGGCATCCGGTTTCTGCCAGGCGCTCTTCGCGATCGAATAGACGATGATCCGCCCGGTCTCGGCATCGAATTCGCTGTTGTCGAAATCGAGATCCTCGCGCCGCTGCATCCCGAGGCGTTCCATCAGGCCCCAGCTCGCCCGATTGCCGGTCACCGTCAGCGCCACGACCTCCTCCGCCCCGAAACGGTCGAACGCGAGATCGAGCGAGGCGCTGGCGGCCTCCCTGGCATAGCCCTGACCCCAGGCGTCCTCGCGCAACCGCCAGCCCACTTCCATCGCGCCGAGCGGGCCGCCTTTCTGGTTGGTGCGTTTCAAGCCGCAAAAGCCGAGCAGCGCGCCGTCATCCTTGCGCTCCACCACCCAGAACGTATGGCCGTGATGCGCACGATAGCCGAGCAGGCGATCCTTGACCGCCGCGCGCTTGGCTTCGTCCGCGACTCCGCCCAGCCAGCGCATCACGGCGGGCGTGTTGGTCCCGGTCCAGAAAGGGGCCCAGTCCCCCTCGCGCCAGTCACGCAGGATCAGCCGCTCGGTCTCGTGAAAGAACTCAGCCATGCAGCAGCCGCGCCGCATGGGCCGCGTAATAGGTCAGCACGCCCGTGCAGCCCGCGCGCTTGAAGGCGGTCAGCTTCTCCATGACGAGCGCGTCGCGATCCCCCACGCCCGCCGCCACGCCCGCTTCGATCAGCGCGTATTCGCCGCTGACCTGATAGGCGAAGACGGGAACGTCGAACCGCTCCTTCACGCGCCAGATGATGTCGAGATAGGCGAGGCCCGGCTTCACCATCACGCTGTCCGCACCTTCCTGGATGTCGAGCGCGACCTCGCGCAGCGCCTCGTCGCCGTTCGCCGGGTCCATCTGGTAGCTTTTCTTGTCGCCCTTGAGCAGCCCGCCCGAGCCGACCGCGTCGCGGAACGGGCCGTAAAAGGCGCTGGCGTATTTGGCGGCATAGCTCATGATCTGGACATTCGGGTGACCGCCCATCTCCAGCGCCATGCGGATCGCGCGCACGCGCCCATCCATCATGTCCGACGGGGCGACGATATCCGCGCCCGCCTCCGCCTGATTCAGCGCCTGGTCGACGAGCACCGCGACCGTGTCGTCATTCGTCACGTAGCCCTGTCCGTCGAGCAAGCCGTCCTGACCGTGGCTGGTATAGGGGTCGAGCGCCACATCGGTGAGGATGCCGACATCGCTCCCGCAGGCATCGCGCACCGCCTTGATCGCGCGGCACATCAGATTGTCGGGATCGTAGGCCGCCGCGCCATCCTCGCTGCGCTGATCGGACGGCGTGTTGGGGAACAGGGCGATACAAGGGATGCCGAGATCCACCGCTTCCTTGGCGCGCGTCACGATCCCGTCCACCGACCAGCGCGAGACGCCGGGCAGGCTTTTTATGGGCTCTTCGATCCCGCTGCCCGAGGTGACGAAGAGCGGCCAGATCAGATCCGCCGGGGTCAGCGCGGTTTCGCGGTGCATCGCGCGGCTCCAGGCATGGGCGCGGGCGCGGCGGAGGCGGGTGTTGGGATAGCTGCCGATCATGGCCGTGCGCTCTGCCAAAATAGCGGCGGGGCCGCAATCGCGGTGGAAGCTTCAGGGCGCCTGAACGGGCTTGGGCGCTTCCAGCCGGTCGATCTCGCGCACCGGAGCTGCGGCGGCGCGCTCGGTCGCGGTCGGCTCCAGCGCGGCAAGCGCGGCGCCGGGTCCGACTGTCTTCAGTTTCGCCAGCGTCTCGCGGAACCGCGCGAGCTCCGCCCCGGTCAGTTGCGCGCGGGTGACGAAGCGCACGCTTGCCGGGTCGATGGCGCGACCGCTGCGATACATCTCGTAGTGGAGATGCGGCCCGGTCGAAAGGCCGGTCGAGCCGACATAGCCGATCACCTGCCCGCGCCTTACGCTCTGGCCCGCGCTCACCGCGATCCGGCTCATATGGCAATAGCGGGTGTCCATGCCGCCACCGTGGCGCAGACGTACCGCCTGGCCGCATCCGCCCATCCGGCCCGCGCCTGTCACCTGGCCATCGGTGACCGCCACGATCGGCGTGCCGCTGCGGGCACGGAAATCGACGCCCGAATGCATCCGTTTATAGCCGAGTATCGGATGACGCCGCATACCGAAGCTGGAACTCATCGGCCCCGGCACGGGAGCGACGAGGCCGCTGCGCTGTTCGCCCACGCCGCTCGCTTCGAAGAAGCGGCCCTCACCGTTATTGGCCCCGTTATTGGCGTTCCCCCAGCGCATCAGCTGGACGCGCGGTTTGTCGCCCCGCTCGATTCCCGCATAGAGCAATTGCCCCGCCTGCCGCTCGCCCGTGGCGGCGCGGCGGTGCGCAAGGATGATGTCGAATGTGTCGTTCGCGGCAAGATCGCTAGTCACGTCGATCTGCTCGCCCAGCGCCTTGAGATAGGCCTGCACCGCGCTCGCCGGAGCGCCCGCCGCGCGGGCCGAGCGATAGAGGCTCGATCCGATCGTACCGCGAATGCGCAGCGGCGTATCGTCGACCCGGATCGCCTCGCGGCTGAGAGCAAGCGCATTGCCGTCCGTCCGCCCCACGGCGAGTTCGAGATCGAAGCGCGCGCGGAAGCGCAATTCTTCGAGCGGGCGCGGACTGTCCGCGCCGCTGCGCCGCCCGAGGACGATATCGACCTGCGTGCCCGCTTCGATATCCGACAGTGGCATGGCTCCGCCGACCAATGTGACGATGCGCTGCGCATCGCCCGCGCCGACGCCCGCACGCCGCAGCATCCGTTCGAAACTGTCCCCTGCCGCTAGGGTCGCGACCAGTTCGATGCGCGGGCGTTCGGGCGCGGCGGCAAGCGGGCGGACCAGCGCCGTCGCGCCCATGCGGCTGCCGGTATCGGCGCCGAGGGCCAGCGGCGTGATCGTCTGGCTTCGATAGGAATCGCGCTCGGCTTCGGTCAGGCGCACCGGTGCCGCCTCGAGCGGTCCGAAGGCGGGCCAGAAGGCGATCGCGGCGGAGGACAATCCGATCAGAGTGCCCACACCGCGCAGCCAGCGCGGGCTGCCGATCCCCCGCCCGAGATCGGGCGCGAGGTCCAACGACGAAAGGCGCTGCGACAGGCGATCGCGCCAATGAGGTGTCTTGCGAAGCGGGACGGAGGGCGCGGACGGCGCGATCTGGTCGTGCGCGAGGGCCGCGGCGGGCAGGCGCCTGCCCCCGCACCCGCTCTCGCCGCCGAGCGTCGGCGCATCGTCCTCCCGCGTTCTGAACAATCGTCCCTCCGCCACATCTGTGGCCCAGCCTGCGGCACCTCGCCCGAAAGCGCGGCGCCTCTGGCCGATTTCCATGCCATTTCAAAGTTAAGCCCGGTTTAATTCGCGGCGAAGGGCTCCGCGTCAGCGGCGAAGCGATTGGCTTTCGCGACAGGCGGTTGTGCCCCGCCCGCCCCGCTGCCATCTAGGACCGGTGAGCGATCAGGCGATCAAGGCGGTTCTGGGGCCGACCAATACGGGCAAGACCCATCTCGCGATCGAGCGGATGTGCGGCCATTCGAGCGGAGCGATCGGCTTTCCGCTGCGCTTGCTGGCGCGCGAGGTCTATGACCGGGTGCGCGCCATCAAGGGCGACGACCAGGTGGCGCTCATCACCGGCGAACAACGGATCGAGCCCAAAAACGCCCGCTATCTGTGCTGCACGGTCGAAGCCATGCCGCGCAGTCTCGACGTCAGTTTCGTCGCACTGGACGAGGCGCAATTGGGCGCCGACCGCGAGCGCGGCCATGTCTTCACCGACCGGCTGTTGAACCTGCGCGGGCGGCAGGAGACGATGCTGCTGGGCGCGGCGACGCTGGAGCCGGTGGTCAAGGCGCTGATCCCCAAGGTCGAGGTCAGCGAGCGGCCGCGTTTTTCGACATTGTCGCATATCGGCCCGCGCAAGCTCTCGCGCCTTCCGCCCAGAAGCGCGGTCGTCGCCTTCAGCGCCGAGCAGGTCTATGCCGTTGCCGAAATGCTGCGACGCTTTCGCGGCGGGGCGGCGGTGGTGATGGGCGCGCTGAGCCCGGAGACGCGTAATCGCCAAGTCGAATTGTTCCAGAACGGCGAGGTCGATTACATCGTCGCCACCGACGCGATCGGCATGGGCCTCAATCTCGACGTCAACCACGTTGCTTTTGCCGGCCTCACCAAATTCGATGGGGTCAGGATGCGGCGCCTGTTCCCGGCGGAAATGGCGCAGATCGCGGGGCGCGCCGGTCGCCACCAGCGCGACGGGACGTTCGGTACGCTGGCAGGACAAGGCGGGCGGAACGCACCCGCGCCCGAATTCACCGAGGACGAGATCTACGCGATCGAGGAGCATCGCTTCGCGCCGCTGACGCATCTCTACTGGCGCGAGGCGGAACCGCGCTTCGACAGCATTGCCACGCTGATCGGCGATCTCGAAAGCCCGCCGCAACACGCCATGCTGCGCGCCGCGCCCGAAGCGATCGACCTCGCGACCCTGAAGCGGCTGGCGGAAGAGCCCTTCGCCGCCGCGATCCGCGGGCCGGGACAGGTACGGCGGTTCTGGGAGGCGTGCTCGCTCCCCGATTTCCGCGCGCGGGGGCCGGACGTGCACGCCCGCTTCGTCGCGCGGCTGTGGCAGGACTTGCAGCAGGGCTATCTCGGCGCGGATTATGCGGCGGCGCGGATATCCGAACTCGACAACATGGCGGGCGATATCGATACGCTGCAAGGGCGGATCGCGGCGATTCGCACCTGGGCCTATATCTGCCAGCGGCCCGACTGGGTGCTGGCGCGCGACGAGATGGCGGCCCGCGCCCATGCGGTGGAGGCCAAATTGTCGGACGCCCTGCACGGGCGGCTGACCGAACGCTTCGTCAATCGGAGGACGACGATCCTGATGAAATCTTTGGGACAGGACGCATCGGCGCTGCCGATCGCGATTGCGGAGGATGGCGCGGTGAGCGTCGACGGCGAGCATCTCGGCCGCGTCGAAGGGCTGCGCTTCACCGTCGATCCGAGCGCGCGGCACGAGGATCGGCGGATGCTGCTCGCGGCGGCGGAAAAGGCGCTGCCCCGCCTGCTCGGCCAGCAGGTCGAGGCGATGGTCGCCAAGGGCGTCGCGGACCAAGTCGAGCTGGCCAAGGGTGCGATCCGGTGGAACGGGCAGGTGCTGGCGCAGCTCGAAGCCAAGGAAGGGCAGGCGCGGCCTTTGCTGGTGCCTTCCCGCGAGGTCGCGGCGCTGCCCGAAAATCCGCGCAAGGCGCTGCTCGCCGCGCTCGAATCGTGGCTCGACACTGTCCTCGCCCCGCTCGATCCGCTCGAGAAACTGCACCGCGCGGCGAGCGACCCCGAGGCCGGATCGCAGGCGCGCGCGTTGCTGCTGAATCTCCTCGCGGGGCATGGCTTCGTCACCCGCGAACAGGCGGGGATCGAGCATCTGCCGAAGGAAATGCGCCCGTTCCTGCGGCGGATTGGCGTCACTTTCGGCGCGCTCGACATCTTTGCGCCTGCGCTGCTCAAGCCCGCGCCGCGCCGCCTGCTGAGCGCGATCGGGACGGATCGCCGCCCGCTCGAAGAGGCGATGCTGCCGGTGGTTGCCGACCGCAAGAAACTCCCCTCGGGCTATCGCCATGCAGGGAGCCAGGCGATCCGCATCGACCTCGCCGAAAAGATATTCCGCGCCGCGCACGAAACGCGCGTCAAGGCGCAAGGGAGCGGCAAGCAGCAGGACCGGCGCAGGAAATTCGTGCTCGACCTCGCGCTGCCGATCTCGATCGGCCTCGAGGAAGACAACGCCGTCCGCCTGCTCGGCCAGGCCGGCTTCCGCGTCCAGCGCGCGCGGGCGCTCAAGGAAGGCGCGTTCGGTCCCCCGCGCCCCGATCGCTGGGAATGGCGGCCCAGGCCAGTTGGAGCGCGCCGCAAGCAGCAGCGCAGCGAGCCGGTCCGCCCCCGCGAGGGGAGTGCCTTTGCCGCGCTCGCCGATCTGGTGCGCTAGGAACCGCCTCGTTTGAGCGGGATGCGGATCGACCGGCTGCTCTGCCATCTGCGCTTCGTGCGCACTCGCAGCCGTGCCACGGCCCTCGTCGAAAGCGGCCATCTGCGCCGCAACGGAACCCGCGTCGCTCGTGTCAGCCAGCCGGTCGAACCGGGCGACGTGCTGACCGTGCCGCTCGGCAGCCGGGTCGCGTTGATCGAAATCCTCAGCCTGCCGGACCGGCGCGGATCGCCGCGCGAGGCGCAGGCCTGTTATCGTCTCTTGAACCCTGCCGGAGATGCCGCTTGCGAGGATGCCGGTAACCGCACCTCTTGACCGGCAAGCCCAAATCCCCATAGGCCGGACCTCAGACACCTTTGAAGGATGGCATTCCCATGACCTACGTCGTCACCGACGCCTGTATCAAATGCAAATACACCGACTGCGTCGAGGTCTGTCCGGTCGACTGCTTCTACGAAGGCGAGAACATGCTCGTCATCAATCCCAGCGAATGCATCGATTGCGGCGTGTGCGAACCGGAATGCCCGGCCGAAGCGATCCTTCCCGATACCGAGGACAACCTCGAAAAGTGGCTGGAGCTGAACACCAAGTTCAGCGCCGAATGGCCCAATATCACGCAGAAGAAGGACCCGCCCGAGGACGCCGACGAGCACAAGGGTGAAGAGGACAAGTTCGAAACCTATTTCAGCCCCGAACCGGGCGAAGGCGACTGAGCCGATCCTTCAGCGTTTCATACAGGATGGAAAGGCTGCCTTCGCGGCGGGCGGTGACGACGAGATCGGCATCGTCGCCGCGGGGATCGCCTTCTACGCGCTACTGGCGCTCGTGCCGCTGCTGGCGACGGTGGTGCTGGCCTACGGGATCTTCGCCGATCCGGCGACCGTGGCCAAGCACATTGCCGCGCTCGCCCAGACATTGCCCCAATCCGCCGCCCAGCTGATCGGAGATCAATTGCAGCGGATGACCGAGGGCAATGACGGCGGCAAGATCCTGAGCCTCCTTCTGGCCCTCGTGCTTTCGCTGTTCAGCGCGCGCAACGGGGCGAAATCGCTGATGACGGGCCTCGCCATCGCGCTGAACGTCGAAGACCGGCGCGGCTTCCTGCGCGCCAATATCGTCGCCCTCGCTCTGACGGCGGGCGCAGTGGTCGGGCTGGCGGTGACGGCGGGTGCGATCGCGGCGCTGGGATTCCTGCCCGCCCGCGTGTCAGGCTTTGTCAGCCCGCTGGTCGTCTTCTTGGCCGGTATGGGCGGCAGCGCGATGCTGCTGCGCTATGCGCCCTGTGGCCACCCCCTCCCCTGGTCGGCTATCAAGCCCGCCGCCGCGCTGTTTTCGGTCCTATGGCTGGTCGCGACGATCGGTTTCGGCATCTATGCCGCCAATTTCGGCAGCTACGGGGCGACCTACGGCTCGCTCGGCGCGGTGGTGATCCTGCTGACCTGGTTCTACCTCACCGGCTATTTCCTGCTGCTTGCTGCAGAATACGCTGCGGTGCGTGCGAAAGCGTCCCGTTCCGACACTTGATTACACGGACTCGCAATAAAGGCGAGGACGTGCTATATAATGCAACAACCCCGCCGGTTTGCCGCCGGACGGGTGCACTCGATTGAAAGGGCAGGTACCCCCTCAAGCATTCCGATCCGGTCTTCGCCCGCGGCATGTATGCCCGCGGTACGGACCTTTCGCAATGCTGTCCCTCCAAACCCTGCCCGGGACGAAAGGATTTGCGCATGGCGAGCAAGGCCGATGATGCCTTCGATGTTGGCGATTACGTTGTCTATCCCAAGCACGGCGTGGGCCGTGTGATCGAATTGCAGAGCGAAGAGATCGCCGGAATGCAGCTCGATCTCTACGTTCTCCGCTTCGAGAAAGAGCGCATGACGCTGCGCGTTCCGGTCAACAAGGTCGAATCGATCGGTATGCGCAAGCTGTCTAGCGACAAGACCCTGAAGGAAGCGATGGAGACCCTGAAGGGCAAGCCCAAGGTCAAGCGCACCATGTGGAGCCGCCGCGCGCAGGAATACGAAGCCAAGATCAATTCGGGCGAAATCGTCCTGATCGCGGAAGTCACGCGCGACCTGTTCCGGCCCGACGACCAGCCCGAACAGAGCTATTCGGAACGCCAGATCTTCGAAGCGGCCTCCAGCCGCCTGGCACGCGAACTGGCCGCCATGGAAAAGACCGACGAGCCGGCCGCGCTGGAAAAGATCCTCGACGTGCTGCGCGAACACGCGCCGCAATATTACGACAATCCCGAAGAGGCGTAACGCCGCACGCTTCGGCGAACATCCGATCTAGCTCGACGAAGGGGCCGTTTCCGACACCGGAAGCGGCCCCTTTCGCATGACCCGCGCTTGCGGACCGTCGCTTGCTGTATTATGTCGACAACACGCATAGCGGACGAACAGAAGGGGATATTACATGCTGCACACTCTCATCCGGCGCGTGGCGCCCGTGGCGGTTCTGGCTCTCGGAGCGGTGGCGACTGCGGGCTGCAACGGCAATGTCCGGTTCGGGGATAGCGAGGGCGTCCCGCTCGCCGAACTCGACCGCAGCGGCGCGGCGCCGACCGAACTCGTGCTGGCAGGGCCGGACAATGTCACGGTGGTCGAGGGCGGCGCGTTCGATATCGCGGTGTCGGGCGATCAGCGGGCGGTGGATGCGCTGCGCTTCTCGCTCGAGGATGGGTCGCTGGCGATCGCCCGCGAACGCAATGCCGGGAGCAAGATCGGCAAGGCGGATGTCCGCGTCACCACGCCGAGCCTCGCCGCCATCGTCCTGGCCGGATCGGGCACGGTCGATGCGCAGCGGCTGACCGGCGATGTCGAGGCGACCATTGCCGGGTCGGGCCTGGTACGCGCGGGCGAAATCGCGGCGCAGAAACTCGATTTGACGATCGCGGGATCGGGCGGTTTCGAAGGCGCCGGCACGGCCGACCGGCTGGACCTGACGATTGCCGGGTCGGGATCGGGGCGGATGGCGCAATTGCGCGCAGGCAGCGCGGACGTCTCGGTCGTCGGATCGGGCAGCGCGGAATTCCATTCCGATGGCAAGGTCGATGCCAGCATTATGGGATCGGGCGACGTAACCGTTACCGGCGATGCGGAATGTTCGGTCAGCAAGATGGGCTCGGGCAGCGTGCGCTGCCGCACGGTGCGCAGCGATTAATGGCGCTTTCACGGGATCGGTGTAGAGGTCGGTCGGAAAGGTCCCTGCCATGCCCCGTCCCGCTTCCGTCCGCGCAGCATCGTCGCTGCTGATCCTGTCCATCGCTCTGTCGGGCTGTGTCGGCACTCTGGTCGACGTCGCGACGGCGCCGGTGAAGGCCGTGAGCAAGGGCGTCGACCTTGCGACGACCAGCCAGTCCGAGCGTGACGAGAAGCGCGGGCGCGAATTGCGGCAGCGCGAAGAGCGCCTGGGCAAGCTGGAACGCCGTTATGAAGACCGGATGGAGGATTGCCAAGACGGCGATCGCCGCGCCTGCGCCGAAGCGCGCGACATCTATGCGGAGATGCAATTGCTCATCCGCTCGCTCCCGGCCGAACCGGAAGACTGAACGCGCAACACCGTACCATCGTCATTGCGAGCGGCGAAGCCGCGCGGCAATCCAGGGGCGGCACGGTCCGCCCTGGATTGCTTCGCTGCGCTCGCAATGACGAGTTGAATGGCTCTCAGGTAGGCGTCGCCGCCCGGCGCAGCCGGTCGTTGATCGCGATACCGATTCCCTCTTCCGGCACTGGCGCGACCGCGATGCGCGGTTTTTCAGAGCGCGCGCCTTCGTGGAGGCAGGCATAGAGGCGCGCTGCGGCCTCGCTCAGATCGCCGCGCGCGGACAGGGTGGAATCGCCGGAGATCGCGCCGAATCCGATCACGAAGTCGTCTGGCGCGACTTCGCCCGAAGAAATGTTCAGCCGCATCGGTTTTCCCGGCGCATAATGGCTGGCGAGCTGGCCGGGCGCTTCGATCCCGCCCTTCGCTTCGCCGATCGGTAGCGCGCTGTCCCGGTAATACCGGTGCAATCGGTCGAGATCGACCGGGCCGGGCCGCAATTCCTCCCAACGCCCATCCGCCCGGATGGCGAGGATCGTCGATTCAAGTCCCTCTTTGCATGGGCGCCCATCGTCGAGGATCAGGTCGATCCGCCCATCCAGCGTGGCGGCGACATGCGCGGCGCTGGTCGGGCTGACGAAACCGCTGCGATTGGCGGAGGGCGCGGCCAGCGGAAACGCACATTCGGCTAGCAGGGCCTGCATTACGGGATGGTTCGGACTGCGCAGCGCGACCGTGTCCAGGCCCGCCGTCACTGCCGCGGCCAGCCTCGCGTCAGGCTTGCGAGGCACGACCAAAGTCAGCGGCGCGGGCCAATAATGATCGGCGATGATGCCCGCATTGTGCGGCAGTTCGGCATAGTCGCGCGCCTGTGCCCCATTGCGCACATGCACGATCAGCGGATTGAAGCTCGGTCGCCCCTTCGCTTCGTAGATGCGCGCCACCGCCTCATCGCTGTCGGCGCGCGCGGCGAGGCCGTAGACCGTCTCGGTCGGCACCGCCACCAGACCGCCTTCGCGCAGCACCTCAGCCGCGCGCGCGATTCCGTGTCGGTCGGCGAGGATCGTTTCCGTAGCGTATTTGCCGCTCATGCGTTGGCGCTATATCTGTGCTCGCGACAAGCCAAGAGGACTTTCCCCCGTGACCTATTCTCCCGCCACCCAGGACCAGTTGCTCGCCATCCGCGTGAATGCCGGAATCGAGGAGCTGGCCCAGAGCGAACGCTTCGCCGCGGCCGAACCCGACATGGTCGAAGCGATCGTCGAAGGCGTCGGCCAGTTCGCCGCAGGGGAATGGGCGCCGCTCAACCGCACGGGCGACCTGGAGGGCGCGAAGCTAGAAAACGGAGTTGTGCGCCTGCCCGACGGGTTCGCGGAAGCCTACAAGCATTATGTCGAGCAGGGCTGGAACGCGATCGCCTCGCCCGGCGAGTTCGGTGGCCAGGGCCTGCCTTTCACGCTCGCCTGCAATGTGCTCGAAAATCTCGGCACCGCCAATATGGCGTTCAACCTCCTCCCCATGCTCAGCGTCGGCGCGATCGAGGCGCTGGAGCATCACGGTTCGCGCGAGTTGCAGGAGAAGTATCTCCCGCAACTGGTCAGCGGCGCATGGTCGGGCACGATGAACCTGACCGAACCGCAGGCGGGTTCCGATGTCGGCGCGCTGCGCACGACCGCCCACCCGATCGAGGACGGCGAACACGCCGGCAAATGGTCGATCAAGGGCCAGAAGATCTACATCACCTGGGGCGAGCACGAGTTGGCGGAGAATATCATCCACCTCGTCCTCGCGCGCACACCGAACGCGCCCGAGGGCAGCCGCGGGATATCGCTGTTCGTCGTGCCGAAGTTCCACGTGAAACCCGATGGTTCGCTTGGGGCCCGCAACGATCTGCGTTGCGTCAGCATCGAGCACAAGCTCGGCATCAACGCCTCGCCCACCTGCGTCATGAGCTATGGCGACAATGGCGAATGCGTGGGCGAACTGGTCGGCGCGGAGAATCGCGGGCTCGCGGCGATGTTCACGATGATGAACAATGCGCGCATCAATGTCGGCAATCAGGGCGTCCAGATCGGCGAGCGCGCGACGCAGCAGGCGACCGATTACGCCGCCGAACGCATCCAGTCCGCTCGCGCGGGATCGGGCGACAAGCAGCCCGTCGCCATTCTCGAACATCCCGATGTGCGCCGCATGATCCTGCGCATGAAGGCGCTGACCGAAGGGATGCGCGCCCTGCTCTATTACACCGCCGGACAGACCGATCGCGGCACTCTGGGCGACGAGGCGGCCAAGGCGCACGGCGAGATCTGCGTGCCGCTGATCAAGGCATGGGGCACCGACGCAGGCACCGAAGTCGCCAGCCTCGGCATTCAGGTCCATGGCGGCATGGGCTATGTCGAGGAAACCGGCGCGGCCCAGCATTGGCGCGATTCCCGGATCGCCCCGATCTATGAAGGCACCAACGGGATACAGGCCGCCGATCTCGTCACGCGCAAGCTTGGCCTCGAGGGCGGCGAGGCACTGATCGGCTTCCTCGAAGAGATCGCGCGCGATTGTGCCGAGGAACCGACCCTGTTCGCGCTCGCGGGCGATTGCGCGGGCGTCGCGCGTTGGATGCGCGAGGACGCCTCGCTCGACGATAAACTGGCGGGCAGCGTCCCTTTCTGCACCATGATGGCCGTCCTCGTCGCCGGGTGGCAGCTGGTGAAGCAGCGCGATGCCGTGGCAGAGGGCGCTTCGCCTGCGCTGGCCACCACCAAGCCCGTGACGGTGCGGTTCTTCCTCGAACGCATCGTGCCCGAAGCGGCGGGCCTGAAGGCCAGCGCGATCGCGGGCGCGGAGCTGCTCTATTCGCTGGAAAGCAGCGCGCTGCTGGCCTGACTTACTGCGCGGGTTCCTCGCGCGCAAAATCGTCCTCGCCGAAGGTCGCGCGCAGATCGCCGGTCAATTCGCGCTGCGGAGGGAGCGAACGGGCCGTCTGACGCTCGATCGCGCCTGCGGGCTGCGCATTGGGGGCCATGACGCGCCAGATGATCCCGGCGGTATCGTCGCTCACCAAGAGAGCACCATCCTGCGCCCAGCCGACCCAGGTCGGACGGCCGCGCGTGGTCCCCTCGCCGGTAAGGAAATCGGTGAGGACCGGAACGGGCTTGCCCTGCGGATTGCCGCGCTCGTCGAAGGCGACATAGACCACGTCATAGCCTGCGGCGGGCTTGCGGTTCCACGACCCGTGCCGCGCGACGAAGGCGCCGGAGCCGAATTGCGGGCCCATGCGCGCGCCTTCCTTCGTGAAAGCGAGACCCAGGGCCGCAACGTGCGGCCCCATCGCATATTCGGGGCGACGGGCATATTCGGTGAGATAGGCGGGCATCGGCGCGTCCACCCGCTCGTCGATCTTGTTGCGCCAGTATACCCACGGCCAGCCATATTGCGCACCCACGGGAACATTGGTGAGGTAGTCGGGCACGAGGTCCGATCCGAGCATGTCGCGCTCGTTCACCGTGGTCCACAATTCGCCCGACCAGGGATTGAAATCGAGACCGTTGGCATTGCGCAGACCGGCACCGAAGACGCGCTGCGTGTTCGTTTTGAGATTATATTCCCAGATCAGGGCACGGCCTTCTTCGGCCTCCATGCCCTTCTCGCCGATATTCGAAGCCGAGCCGACCGCGACATAGAGACGATCGCCATCGGGATGCAGCGCGATATTGCGCATCCAGTGATTGCCGCCCGGCGCCAGATCCATCAGCTTGCGCGGCGCGCCCAGGCTCGTCGCGCCGAGTTCGTACGGGAAGGCCAGCACCGCATCGTGATTGGCGACGTAGAGCGTCCCGTCATTCCACGCGATGCCCGAAGGCGAGGCGAGTTCGTCGGTCAGCGTGGCGCGCTGTTCGGCCCGCCCATCGCCATCCGCATCGCGCAGCAGCACCAGCTCGTCGGGCGAAGGCCCGGCGGCGCCCGCTTTCTCGAACAGGAGACCGGCAATGAAATTGGTAATCGAAAACCCGCCATCGCCCTCGCTCGCCGGAGCGCGGGTGAGCGTGACCAGCACGTCGCCATTGGGCAGCGTATGGATGACGCGCGGATGATCCAGCCCCTCGGCGAAACGCATCACCGTCAACCCCTCGGCCGCGGTTGGCACCTCGTCCGCCGCCCAGCCGACTGGCTCGGCGATCTTCACCGTGGGGATCGTCTCGGCATCGGGTTCCTGCAAGGTCGGATCGGTGCCCGCGACCTCGTCGACCGTGAGATCGGCGGTGTCGCCCCGCGTTACGACAAAGACCGCCACGGCGATGGCGAGGACCACAACCAGAAGGCCGATGAGGATTTTGGTGCGCGTTTTCATGGGTAGGCGGTTTAGTCCCCCCGGCGCCTTGCGGCAATGGCGCGCGCTTCCTAGCTTGCCCGCCATGTACGATTTCCGCCCCGCCGACGGCACGCCGAAGCCCGAACTCTATCGCGATCTCCTCTCCGCCGCCGACGCGCTGACGGCGGGCGAGACGGACGGTGTCGCCAATATGGCCAATGTCGCGGCGCTGTTGTGGGAATTCCTGCCCGATGTGAACTGGACGGGATTCTACCGCACCGATCCGAAGTCCGAGGATGGCGAACTGGTGCTCGGCCCGTTCGCCGGGCGCCCCGCCTGCATCCGCATCCCGCGCGGCAAGGGCGTGTGCGGCGCTGCGGCGGCGAGTGGGGAGACGCAACTCGTCCCCGATGTTCACGCCTTTCCAGGCCATATCGCCTGCGATTCGGAAACCGCTTCCGAACTCGTCGTACCGGTCCTGCGTGATGGCGACGTGATCGCGGTGATCGATCTCGACAGTCCGCGCGCGGCACGGTTCGACGAAGAGGACCGCGACGGGATCGAGGCGCTGGCGCGGATGCTCGCCGCGCGGATCTGATGCAGATTTCCAGCGCGCATTGCCCCAAACAGGGACAGCGCGCCTCTCCCGGTTTGGACCCGATCGCCGCGTAATGGTATCGCGACGCGCAATCGCCGCGTGAAAGCGGGGGACTCGCGCTCGCGAAAGGAAGACCAGCATGACCATACGCACAATCGCCGCTGCCCTGGCCGCCACCCTCGCCGGGGGAGCGGGCTTCGCCGCCACCGGCGCGGCAGCGCAGACGATCTTCTACGAGGACGGCGATTACCTCTATGCCGTGCCCGGTGACGCCGTGGTCACGGAAACGGTCGAAGCGCCGGCTCCCACCATGACGGTCGTGGTTCCGATGCCCGATAGGGTGCAGCCGGTGTTCACCTACGATCCGGTGGTGCAGCCGATCGGGGGCCCGGTCGTCGAAAGCACGGTCGTGGAGAGCGCTGGCCCGCGCGGTGCGGTGCGCTCGATTCCGGCGCGTCGGGCCGATGAAGCCTATCGTTCGACGGCCTATTCCGGTCCGGTCTATCAGGGCACTTACGCTTACGCGACCGCGCCGCGCTCGGGCTATCTTCCGGGCGGCGGCCAGCTGGTCACTTTCGACCGTGAGGCCTGGCTGGCGGAATGCCGAGCACGCGTAGGAACCTATGAAGACAGCGATCGCGCGCGTCTGATCGGAACGCTCGCCGGAGCAGCGGCAGGTGGTCTCATCGGTAACCGGGTTGCCGGGAGTGGCAATCGCCTCGGCGGGACTTTGATCGGCGCGGGGACCGGTGCACTCGCCGGATCGGTCGTCGGCGATGCGATCGACGATCGCAACGATGCGCGGCGCTACCAGTCAGGCTATGGAGACGATGGCGGCTATTGCGCGGCCTATCTTGACGATTACCTCGCCCGCGCGAGCCTGACCGCAGCGTCGACCACTACGACTGTGCCGGGGCAGCAGTATTTCCTCGTGCCCGTAACGATTCAGGTCGCGCAGCAGCCCGTCTATTCGGACTGAGCCTGCGCGCCCTGTTGAGGGGCCAGCCTAGATTTCTCCGCCCGTCAGGCGCTGGCAGACCAGGTCGAGCTGATCGAGCGTCCGGTAACGGATGCTCACCGTTCCCTTGCCCGGATCGTCGGCCTTGATCCGCACTTGCAGGCCGAGGAACTCCTCCAAATGGCGCTGCACGGCTTCGAGATCCGCATCGGCGGGCGCCGAACCATTGGACGGGGCGCTCGTCCGCCGAGCCTTTGCCGGAGCGTTGCCGCGCGCCAGGCGCTCGACCTCGCGTACGGACAAGTCCGCCTTGACCGCCTGCTCGGCGATCGCGACCGCGTCGTCGTTTCCGATCAGCGCGCGGGCATGACCCATTGAAAGCTTTCCACCCTCGACGAGATCGAGCACCGGAGCGGGCAGCGCGAGCAGGCGCATGATATTCGCGACATGGCTGCGCGACTTCTCGACCATCTTGGCGAGATCGGTCTGAGTCATCCCCTCTTGTTCGGACAGGCGATGATAGGCCCGCGCTTCCTCGACCGCGTTCAGATCCTCGCGCTGCAGGTTCTCGATCAGCGCGAGGGCGGTGATTTCGCGCGTATCCAGTTCGCGCACGATGGCGGGAATGTCGTGGAGCCGCGCCTTCTGCGCCGCGCGCCAGCGCCGTTCCCCGGCAACAAGGCGGTAACGATTGTTACCTTCCGGCGTGACGATGATCGGCTGGATGACCCCGCGTGTCGCGATCGAGGCAGCGAGTTCGGCCAGCGCATCCTCGTCGAAATGGGTGCGGGGCTGGTTCGGCAGGGGCGAAATGGACGCAATCGGGATCGAGCGCAGGCCTTCGCGCGATGAGCCTTGGCCCTCATCGCTATCTGAAGGGGACGAGGATGTAGCGCCACCAGCGGACGCCGCCACCGGCTCCTCGCGGCGCGTCTCGCCCATCAGCGCGCCCAAGCCACGACCGAGCTTGCGCTTGCGGATGGCTACCCGCTCCGCGACGGTCGAGCCGGGCCGCTTGTCGTCGTCAAAATCCTCGCTCATGCGGCCTTCCTTTCCTCTGGCAATCGGCCGATCAACTCCCGCGCCAGCGCGATATAGGCGCGGCTTCCCGGGCAAGCGTGGTCGTAGATCAGCGCGGGCAAGCCATGGCTCGGCGCCTCGGACAGGCGGACATTGCGCGGGATCACCGATTCGAAAACGAGCTTGCCGAGACAATCGCGTACATCGTCGGCGACCTGATCGGTCAGGCGATTACGGCGGTCGAACATGGTGAGGACGACGCCGACAATGCCCAGATCGGGATTGAACCGCTCCTGCACGCGCTCGACAGTCTGAAGCAGCTGGCTGAGACCCTCGAGCGCGAAGAACTCGCATTGCAGCGGGACAAGCAACGTATCGGCCGCGCCGAGCGCGTTGAGCGTCAATAGGCCGAGAGAGGGCGGGCAATCGATGAAGCAGATGTCGTAGCCGCTGCGCGCCGATATGGCCTGATCGAGCCTGGCTGTGCGATCCTCGACGCCGACCAGTTCGACCTCCGCACCGGAGAGATCCTGGGTCGCCGGGACGATGTCGAGGCCGGGAACGTCGGTCCGCTGCGCCGCCTGATCGAGCGTGGCTTCCTGCAGCAGCAGGTCATAGCTCGACACGGTTCGAGCACTATTGGGAATGCCGAGACCGGTTGATGCGTTGCCCTGCGGATCGAGATCGACCAGCAGCGTCTTCCAGCCGGTCGCCGCCATCGCGGTGGCGATGTTGATGGCGGTAGTGGTTTTTCCCACCCCGCCCTTTTGATTGGCGATGGCAATGGTGATCATGGCTTGGCCTCTATTCGTCCCGATCCCGTGATGATGCCCGCTTGCGCGTCGGTTTGCGAGTGTTCCACGTGAAACAGCGCGCGCCGCTTTTTCGGAAGCGCGCCCACTTCCTGCGCCGCCGACCGCCCCTTGGGCAATATCCAGCGCGTCTCCTTTGTGGAGAAGCGAGCGGATAAGTCTAGCAAACGCGGCAACGGAGCGAAGGCGCGCGCCGTTATGCAATCCGCGTCGAAGCTTTCGACATGCTCCAGACGGGCGCCGTGGATCGTGCAGTTTTCGAGCTTGAGATCGGCTTTGACACTCGCAAGCCATTCGACCCGTCTCTTGCGCGACTCGACGAGATGAAAATGCTGGTCGGGCCGCGCGATCGCCAACGCGATGCCGGGGAAGCCTGCTCCGGTCCCAAGATCGAGCCAGACCGACCGTTCGGACCCGGCGTGGTCGAGCAATTGGACCGAATCGGCAATGTGACGCAGCCAGACTTCGTCGAAGCTGCGCGCCGCAACGAGGTTCTGACGCATATTTTCCTCGCGCAGCAAGACGATGAGGCGCTCGAACTTTCTCATCGCCCGATCGTCGCATCGCGCCGCGACGAAAGCGCGCGCCTCGGCTTCGCTTTCGATCATGCCGCGCGGCTTTCAATCCGGCGCGCCCGGACCAGCAGAGCGGCGAGGGCCGCGGGCGTGATGCCCGGGACGCGGGCAGCTGCCGCAAGCGTCTCCGGCTGGGCGCGAGTGAGACGCTCGATCATCTCGTTCGACAGTCCGGCAACCTCCGCATAGGAAAAATCAGCCGGGAGAGCGACGTGGTCGTTGGCGCGCAAATCTCTCAACTCGGCCTCCTGTCGCGCGAGATAGGGCGCATAGGCCGCGTCCTCGGTCGCTTCCGTGACCACCGGATCGCTCCAGTCCCAATCGCTTGGCATGAGAGGTGTCAGGGCATTTGGCTCCACTGCATGGTGCTGGAGCCAGTCACTGACGCTGCGCTTCGCACCGACCGGATCGACTGCAACGCCAACCGCCGCTAGTTCGCGCGGAGACAACTCCCTATCGAGGTCGCTTCGTGCCTGTTCGAGGCGCTCCTGCCGCCGCTCGAACCAGGCGGCCCGTTCCTGTCCAACGCACCCAAGAGCGAGACCCATGGGCGTCAGCCGCGTGTCGGCATTGGCGGCGCGCAGGCGCAGACGGTATTCGGCACGCGAGGTGAGCATACGATAAGGCTCGCTCACCCCATGAAGAGTGAGATCGTCCACCATCACGGCGATATAGGAATTGGCGCGATCGAGTGCCGGGGGTTCGCGATCAAGAACGTGCGCCGCCGCATTCAGACCCGCGACGAGGCCCTGTGCTGCCGCCTCCTCATAACCCGTCGTCCCATTGATCTGCCCCGCACAATAGAGGCCGGGCATGGCCCGCACCTGCAAATCGCGCGACAAGGCACGTGGATCGATATGATCGTATTCCACCGCATAGCCGGGAACGACCATATCGACTTTTTCCAACCCCTCCATGCTGCGCAGCATCCCGAGCTGGGTATCCTCGGGAAGCGAGGTGCTGATCCCGTTGGGATAGACGAGATGCGTGCCCAACCCTTCCGGCTCGAGGAAGACCTGATGCCCCTCCCGATCGCCGAAACGATGGATCTTGTCCTCGATCGACGGGCAATAGCGCGGCCCCTGCCCCGCGATCGCACCGCTGAAAAGCGGAGAGCGATCGAGATTGGCGCGGATGATATCGTGGCTTTCGCGATTGGTCCGCGTGATCGCGCAGAAGACTTGCGGGTTTTGCCGCGCCGATGTCAGCGAGGACATGGTCCAGTCTTCACCATCCGAAGGCTGTTCCTCCAGACGCGCCCAATCGATCGTTCGCCCGTCGAGACGCGGCGGCGTGCCGGTCTTGAGGCGCGACATCGGGAGATCGGCACTTCGCATCTGGTCGGCGAGACGCTGCGCGGCATTTTCCCCGACGCGTCCGCCTTCCTGCCTCACCTCCCCGCGATACAGCACGCCGCCCAGAAAGGTGCCGGTGCAAAGAATAACGCTGGGTGCTTCGAGCGCCGTCCCATCGGCCAGATCGACGCCTGAAACCCGCCCACCCGAAAACCGCAGGCCCGCAGCTTCGCCCGCGACGCTCGTCAAAGTCGAAAGCTGTGCCAGCTGGCTCTGGACGGATCGCTTGAACAGCCGCCGGTCCGCCTGGACACGCGGCCCCCAGACCGCGCTGCCTTTCGAACGGTTGAGCATCCGGTAATGAATCGCACCCGCATCCGCCGCACGGCCGATCACGCCATCGAACGCGTCAACCTCGCGCACCAGATGGCCCTTCCCCAATCCACCGATAGCGGGATTACAGCTCATCGCGCCGACCGTGGCCGGGTCGAAGGTCACGAGGGCAACACACAGGCCCATGCGCGCGCCGGCCGCAGCCGCTTCCACACCGGCGTGTCCTCCGCCGATCACGATGATGTCGAATTGCGCCATGAGTCGCTAATAGAAGGGAGCAGCCGCGCGGTCAAAGCCGTTCCTGTCCGCGTGTTCCACGTGAAACATCACTTTCCAATGCAGAACCGTCCGAACAGTGCATCGAGCATATCTTCCGTCGAGGCGCGGCCCAGCAACGCATCGAACGCGCGGCGGGCGATGCGCAATTCCTCGCCCATCGTGAGCAAATCCTGAGAGGGCCGGAGCGATTGCAGGGCTTGAACCGCCTCGCCGACCAGCCGCCGCTGCCGCGCATTCAGAGCGGCCTCACCCGGTTTGGGCAGAACGCTCCGCGCGCGTTCGACGACATCGGCTTCGAGCGCATCCATGCCCGAACCGGTAACAACCGATACCGTGTGCGAGGCCGAACGCTTGGCTTCGAAATCCTCGGCGTCGGCTCGCGCCGCAACCTCGACCGCTCCCTTAGGTCCCTCCCCCTCCGGCCCAAGCCAGAGGACGATGTCGGCGCGCTCCAGCTGCGCTCCGGCCCGTTCGATCCCGATTCGCTCGATCGCATCCCCGCTGTCGTCCCGCAGTCCGGCGGTGTCGACCAGAACCAGCGGTACGCCGCCGAGCGCGACCGGACGTTCGATCGCATCGCGCGTCGTTCCCGCCATGGGAGAGACGATCGCCGCCGCATCGCGGACCAGCGCGTTGAAAAGGCTCGATTTCCCACTATTGGGCGGCCCGGCCAGAACGACGCGCACGCCGTCGCGCAAGCGTTCGACCGGCGGCCGCTCGAGCCACTGCGCCATCTGCCCCGCCAGATCGCTCGTTTCGGCGAAGAAGGCGTCGGGCAAATCCTCGACATCGTCCTCATCCGCAAAATCCAGCACGGCTTCGACCTGGGCGCCGAGAGAAAGGACGCGATCCCGCCATGCCTCGGCCTGCCGCGAGATCGCCCCGGAAAACGCCCGCGTTGCCGCCTGCCGCTGCAATTCGGTTTCCGCTGCAAGCAGATCGCCCAGCCCCTCCGCTTCGGCGAGGTCGAGCACACCATTCGCAAAGGCCCGGCGCGTGAACTCTCCCGCTTCGGCATGGCGCAGATTTTCGAAGCCCGCCAATTCGCCCAGGATCGCCGCGATCACCGCGCGGCCACCATGGCAATGCAGTTCCGCCAGATCCTCGCCCGTCGCCGTGCGCGGCCCAGGGAACCAGAGCACCAGAGCCGAATCGAGCAAGCCGCCGTTCGCGTCCCGCAATGTCCGCAAAGACGCCCGCCGCGGTTCAGGGAGTGCCCCCGCGAGCCTTGCGATAGCATCGCCCGCATCGGGGCCGCTGATCCGCACCACCGCGATCGCGCAGGGCGGCGTGCCGCTCGACACGGCGAAGATCGTATCGCTCATCCTTCCCGCCCCGCCGACGCGGTTCTCAAGCTCAGCTGGGGCTATCGCCGCCCGGCTTCGAGAAAACCGGCCCGCGAGTGGCCTGCGCCCCTTCCATGAAGCTCTGGAACAGCTTGAATCCCGCCTGCCCCATCGGCGCGAGCTGGCGAGCATATTCCTGAAGCTTCTCAGTGTCCGAGACACCCGACATCGCCTTGGACATCATGTCGACATAGACGGCGTTGGCCTTGCCCACGTCGGGCAGGCCCATGAAGCTCCGGGCCTCTTCCGGGGTACAATCGATTTCGACATGGACCTTCATCGCGCTTCCTCCGTTAGCTTTCTGAGACCTATCTGGGTCGGGGAGGCGGGGGAAGCAAGTTTCACCTCGTCGAACCGGTCCATCAATCGTGAAACACAGCAGCGAGGGACATCCCAATGAGCACGACCACCAACATCCCCACCCTGAACGGCGACGGCGAATTCAAGGCCTATGTCGCCCGTCCGGCGGACGAACCCAAGGCCGCGATCGTGGTGATCCAGGAGATCTTCGGCGTGAATGCCGGCATTCGCCGCAAGGCCGACAAGCTCGCCGAAGCCGGGTATCTCGCGGTCGCGCCCGACCTGTTCTGGCGGATGGAGCGCGGCATCGAACTCGATCCCGATGTCGAGCCCGAATTCCAACAGGCGCTCGACTGGATGCAGAAATTTGACCAGGACACGGGCGTCCGCGATATCGAGGCAACGATCAAATGGGCGCGCGAGGAGAGTGGGGGGAAGAAGGTCGGCGCGGTCGGTTACTGCCTCGGAGGGCGGCTCGCCTATATGACGGCGGCGCGAACCGATTCGGATGCGACGGTCGGCTATTACGCGGTCGGCGTGGATGAATTGCTGCGCGAGAAGGACGCGATCGCCAATCCGCTGATGCTGCACATCCCGACCGAGGACGGGTTTGTCGACAAGGAGACGCAGACAAAGATGCATGAGGGACTTGATCCGGACCCCAAGGTGACGCTGCACGATTACGAGGGGATGGACCACGGCTTCGCGACCGAGTTCGGGAAGCGTCGCAATGAGGAGAATGCGGAGCTTGCCGACAAGCGTACCGCCGAATTCTTCGCCGAACATCTGGAGGCCTGATGACAAACCCGGCTAAGCTGCGCCCATCGTCCGAACTGTTCATGCGGTTTGGTCCGACACTCCTGGTCGTCCTGCTGGTCGCCCTGTCGCTGACGGTGCCCGCATGGCGGTGGGGGCTCGCTCTGTCCCTGCCGCTGCTGGCGCTGGCGATCTACGACTTCACGCAGCGAAGCCATACCCTGTGGCGCAACTACCCGATCCTCGCCCATATCCGCTGGATCGCGGAGGATCTGCGCCCCTTCGCCCAGGCCTATTTCGTGGAAAGCGATATCGACGGGCGCCCCTACAACCACAATGAACGGGCCCTGGTCTACGCGCGCAGCAAAGGCCAGCTCGCTTCGCATCCCTTCGGCACCGAGCTGGACGTCTATTCGGACGAATATGAGTGGCTCGCCCATTCGATGGCGCCGAAGGAGGGCATTGCCAAGGAATGGCGCGTCGATGTCGGCAACGATCAGTGCAAGCGGCCCTATTCCGCCGCTCTTCTGAATATTTCCGCGA